>JASJHI010000393.1:0-23266 GCA_033791105.1 Acidimicrobiia bacterium
CTCGAGTACTCCGGTGCGGCGATGGGACGCTCCGATGCAGAACAGATGATGTCGTTGTTCGAATCCGTGCTGCTCGACGGGTCGGCCAACCCGGAGCGATCGATCGGGAGCCTCGTCGCTCAGAGCGCCCACGGCGACATCGTCGGCGAATTGCTCGAGCCGTCCGAACGGACGGTGCTCGACGAGTTCCTCGCGCACGTCGACTCGCACCCCGACAATCCAGCCGTGATCGCCGATGACGGCGGCACGCTCAGCTACCGGGACCTTGCAGCCGCCGCGCAGCATCTGCTCGATCTCATCGACCAGGCCCCGTTGGAGAACTCACTCCGACGGATAGGAGTTGCGATCGAGCGCTCAGCGGACCTGCTCACGGCAATCGTGGCAGCTCAGTCCGCGGGCGCTGCCTACGTTCCACTCGACCCCTCGGCGCCGCCGGAGCGGCTCGCTCGAATCGCGGCCATCGCCGATCTCGACATCATCATCACCCGCGCGGAATCGGGTGTCGATGCAGCGTCGATGGGCGTGCCGGCCCACTGCGTCATCGGACTCGACGACGACGCTGCGCGATCGGATGGCGCGATCGACGACCTCCGCTCCCGGATCGAACTCGTCGGTCCGGAAGACGTTGCGTACGTGATCTTCACCTCCGGCTCGACCGGAGAGCCGCGCGGTGTCGAGGTCACCCATCGGAACCTCGCCGCGAGCACGCTGGCACGCGGCGCCTGGTATTCCGAGGCACCGTCCAAGTTCCTCGTCACACCGAGCATCGGATTCGACAGTTCGATCGTCGGGCTGTTCTGGCCATTGGCCACAGGCGGCACCGTCGTGCTGCCGGCCGACGACGCCGTGCGCGACGTCGACCGGATCGGCGCGACGATCGCCGAGCTCGGAGTCACCCACACCCTGATGGTCCCGAGTCTCTACCGGGCGGTACTCGAACGTGCCGACGGGCAACTCGACAACCTCCGCGTCGCGATCGTGGCCGGAGAGTCGTGCCCGCCGGGGCTCTTCGCGCTACACGACCAGCACCTTCCAGATGTTGCGCTCGTCAACGAGTACGGACCGACCGAGTGCACCGTATGGGCGACCGCGGCCCATCTCTCCGGCGAGGACGACGTCTCCATCGGTCGCCCGATTCCCGGAACGACGGTACGAATCGTCGATCGATTCCTGACGCCGGTACCTGAAGGCGTCGTGGGAGAGTTACACGTCGCCGGCCCAGGTGTGGCGAAGGGATATCTCGACGACGAAGCTGCGACCGCCGCTCGCTTCGTCGTAACCGGCGGTCGCAGGTGGTACCGCACCGGTGACCTCGTCCGCTTCCGGCACGAGCGAATCGAGTTCGTCGGACGCACGGACGATCAGCTGAACGTGGGCGGAACCCGACTCGAGCCGGCAGAGGTCGAAGCAGCGCTGAGGATGCAGCCCGACATCGACGACGCGGTGGTCGTGGCCGCCTTCGAACCGCCGGTCCTGGTCGCTCACGTCGAATCGCGCGGCTTCGACGAGGGCGTGGTTCGGGCGAGGCTCTCCGAGCGCCGCCCCAAGGGCTCGATTCCCCGGCGTTTCGTGCGTCACGATCAGCTCCCGAGAAACACCAACGGCAAGATCGACCGCACCGCTGCGTCGCGCCTCCCCGTCGCTCGGCTCGATTCGAAGGCACCGTCGGCCGATCCGCGGCGCCGACGCGCGACAATCGATGTGGTGCTCGACGCATGGCGTGCGGCGCTGGAGCGCACCGACGTCGACGCCGACACCGACTTCTTCGAAGTCGGAGGGGATTCGCTGTCGGCGGTCGAGGTCGTCAGCGCGATCGCCGAGGCGCTCGACCGGAAGGTACCGATCGCCGCGTTGCTCACCGGACGTTCGCCAGCGGGGATGGCCCGGCTGCTCGATGGCACCGCTGTCGTTGCCCAGCCCACGACGGGAGCCGCGTCGCAGGCCCTCCAGGTCATCACCCTGCAGCCCGGGGAACCATCCGGTCCGCTGATCCTCATGACCCCTGCGTGGGATGACGTGTTCGGGTACCAGAAACTGGCGGCAGCCTTCCCGGCGGCCTGCACCGTCGTGGCGCTGGCCTACGTCGAGCAGCCTGGCGAGGCGGTGCTCACGACAGTCGATGAACTGGCGACGAGGTTCCTGCCGCTGGCGATTCCGGCGATCGCAGCACATTCGACGGTGACGATCGTGGGCTGGTCCGTCGGCGGAGTGGTCGCCGTCGAACTCGCAGAACGGCTCGCCGCCGCGGACCACCGTGTCGACCTGGTCGCCTTGATCGACACCTTCTTCCCCGGTGAGGAGCGCCATCTCTGGTCGAATCGTTGGTCGAAGTACAAGTCGCTGTTGCAATCCGGCTCGATCGGCGACGCCGGGCGCGAGCTCAGGGTCATGGGAACCCGGCGAATCAAGCGCTTGGCCGACCGACTGGGTCGGAAGCTGCTGAGATGGTCGGGCTCCGCCATGCCGGTCGGGCCACAGCGAACGTCGGTCGGCGGATTCCCGGTGCAGGCACTCGCGCACGAGGTCCACACGATCCGTTTGCCCCTCGTGTTCTATCGAGCATCGACGACAAACCCGCAGCGAACCCTCGTCAAGTGGGCCGCGATCGCGGACGACATCGTCGACGTCGAAGTGCCGGGCCGCCACCGAGGCCTCAATTCGATCATGGGCGCCAAGGGCGTCGGCACGATCGCCACGGATCTCGTCGAGCGCCTCCACGCGACGCCCGGCTGACGACGGATCGCCTCCGGCGGATCCTGGAGATCTGGGAACTCGAGCACCCGGCTCGGGGGAAGCGACGTGGTGCGCGCCCACGAGGCGGTCAGGAGTGAGTCCGGTACATTTCCCCCGGCCGTGAAGCATGCATTGTTCCTGCCCCCCTTCGGAGAACTCGCCGATCCGATCGCGCTGGCCGAGATCGCCGTCGCCGCCGAAGGCGCCGGCTGGGACGGCGTGTTCCTGTGGGATCACATCTTGCGGCCGGCCTCCGAACCGCCTGCCATCGCCGATCCATGGATCGCGATGGCTGCGATCGCCATGGCAACGGAGAGGATTCGAATCGGGCCAATGGTCACGCCACTCACCCGCCGTCGCCCGATCAAGCTCGCGCGCGAGACCGTCACGCTCGATCACCTGAGCAGAGGACGCCTCACGCTCGGGTTGGGACTCGGCGTGGACACGTCGCGTGAGCTCAGCGCATTCGGCGAGATCGTCGATCCTCGCACGCGTGGGGACCGGCTCGACGAGGGATCCGAACTGCTCTGCGCGCTGTGGGGCGGCAAGCGGGTCGACTTCCATGGCGACCATTTCGAGGCCGACGGAGTAACGGTGCTGCCGCGACCAGTGCAGCGACCACGAATCCCGATGTGGTTCGCTGCACGCGACCACGCCCGGCGACCCGTCCGACGTGCGGCACATTACGAAGGGCTCGTTCCCGTCGACGTAGACGAAGCCGCATTGTCGGGCATGCTCGACCTCGTCCGTCGAGAGCGGGGTTCGCTCGAGGGATTCGACGTCGCCGTCGTCCCGGACAGCCCCGCGCAATACGGCTCGTTTGCCGAGCTCGGCGCCACCTGGGCGCTGACGGCCACCCTGCCCGGCGAGCAGGACGTCATGTCGACCGCATCCAGCCCTCCCGCCGACGTCTTTGCGGGCAGTCATCGCAGGGTTCCTCACTGACCGCCAGAGCCTCGCGTCACCTCGAGGTCGATCGGCTCACTGCGCGTGCCGAGTCCGCCGCACGGTCTTCGCACTCACTCCATCCCGCACACGGCCGAACGTCGGCGGCTTCGGACCGGCGAATGAAATGATCACCTAAGACATCAAGCAGCATTGGTTCTCGCGCGCTACGCTCCGGCTCATGCAGATCGACGTGAAGCAGGGCCGGGGCAGGGTCGCGGTGGGCCCGCCCGGGGGTCCGACGATGAAGATCCCCACCGCTTGCACGATCGAGGTGACCGACATCGAGCCGTACGAGGTCGACGTGCGGATGGAGTGGATCCCTGAAGAGGGGCGCCTCGGGACACGCCGAGCGACCTACAGCGCACTTCCCCAAGGCGAATCGGTGCGTCTCGCCAATATCAACAAGATCGCGCTCGGCGAACTGCTCCACCGAGCCCTCGAAACCGCAGTGCTCGGCAGCGGCGGTTGGGCCGGGGTCGTCGAGTACGCCGACGGCTACGACCAGATGCAGGTCGACGCGCTCGTCTACCTGCTCGCGGTGGCACTCGACAGTCCGAAGCCATCGGCGACAGTTGCCCTCGCGCGCGGCATGTCGCCCGCGAGCGGACCCAAGCGCGTCGCCAACGCCCGCAAGGCCGGCCTCATCCCCGAGACCGAGCCCGGCAAGGCCTCCGGCGCGTGACGATCCGAGCGTGAGCTACTCACGCTCGGCGTTGCAGGCCCTCGTGGCCCGCTGAGCGTCCGGGCGAGTGCGCCCGACCCTCCATTCGATCGGCCGGGCGTGGTGGCCACTACTGTCTCTCGCGAGTCACCAGTCGAGGGGGAAGGACGTCCACGAATGCGCAGCAACTCCGATCAGTGGTGGGCGCTGTTCATCGCGCTCGTCACCGTCGTGGTGATCGCGTACCTGCTCTATCGGCCCAAGGTGCAGCAGTCGCAGCGCTACCAGGCCACGGTCGTGCCGCTCGCCAACATCATGGATGTCGGCTTCATCATCATGTCGCCGGCAATCGTCTTGCTGGCCGGCTTCTCGGCACCGCTCGTCATGCTCGGCGTCTGCCTTGTGGCCATCGCCGCGGGCTTCGCGATCGCCTACAACATCCGTCACTACGAGCCGATCGCGGGAACCGACGATCCGCTCAACCGGGTCGAACGCACCGCGCAGTGGGCACTGCTCGGGGCCTCGGTGATCAACATCGCCTACTACACCCTCTTGCTGATGGCCCTGTTCCTCCTGCCGTTCGGAATCGAGGAAGTCACGTCGGGGCGTCAGGCCGTAATGGGCACGATCTACCTCGGGGCCATCGCGATCGTCGGCTATTTCGGTGGGATGGCGTGGCTCAACCGCAAGGGCAATCAGACCACCGCGTTCAACCTCGCCGCGGTGTTCGGGATACTCGTGGCGTTCGGCGTCTTCAACCTCCAGGAGTGGCTCGGCGGGCGCTGGGCACTCGGCGAGTCAACCGAGCCCGATCTCGAGTCGTTCCGCAAGATCATCGGTCTCTTCGCGATCGTGCAGGGCTTCGAAGCAGCCCGCTACATCGGCGGTCGCTTCGGTGCCGAACAGCGGATCAGCTCGATGCGCCTCGCGCAGACCATCTCGACCGTCGTGTTCGTCGCGCTGGTCGCGTCGATCCTGGTGCTGTTCCTCCCGCCGCTCGTCGACCCGGTCGACGGCACCGCGATCTTCCAAGTCTCCGAGCTGGTCGGCAACACGATGCCGTACCTGCTCCTGCTCGCGGCGATCGGCAGCCAGACCGGGGCGATCATCGGCGCCACCTCGTCGCGCAGCGACATGCTCGTCACCGCCAACGTCCCGCGCAAGATCAGCTTCTTGGTGATCTTGATCCCGGCGATCTTCGTGGTCATCCTCACCGACATCAATGTCGCCGTGAACCTGGCCTCACGCGTGTTCGCCGCCTACTTCCTCATCCAGGCGACCCTGGCGGCGCTCCTCGCTCGGCGCAAGCAGAACTGGCCGGCCGTGGTCGGCTTCGTGCTCATCGGGCTGGTCATGGCGACGATCATGATCTTCGGACTCCCCCTCTAGGACCTTCGGAGATGAGCGACCCACGCCACGCCCACCTCGTCGCCAATGCCCGGTTCCACGACACGGATTTCGCTCGACTCGAGCTGCTGAAGTTGCTCGGCGAGATCCCCGAGATCAGGACGACGGTGGCGACCGACTTCTCCGACATCGACGCGCTCACCGAGGCCGAGTTCCTGATCACGTACACGTGCGATCTCCGGCCGACCGATGCGGAACAGCAGGCGCTCCAGGATTTCGTCGCTGCAGGAGGCAGGTGGATCGCACTGCACGCGACGAACGCACTGCTCGATTTCAGCCCCGACGGCGCTCGGGCGGCGCCCGGCCACGACACGTTCATGGAGACGCTCGGCAGCCGGTTTCTCGCCCACCCCGAGATCGAGCCCTACACGGTCACGGTCTCGGACAGCGGGCATCCGCTCGTCCGCGGCATGGACCCGTTCGAGGCTGACGACGAGCTGTACCTCTGCGAGTATCACGGCGACGTCCACCCGCTCCTCGAGACGCGGTACGTCGGCACGTTCCGATCGGGTTATGTCGACAACGAGTGGCACGATGACGAGCCTCGTCTCGTGGCATACCTCCATCCGGTCGGTGCCGGGACAGTGCTCTACATCACGCTCGGGCACTGTTGCGGGAAGTACGACATGCGCCCGATCCGCGATGTCACCGAAGTGCTGCGTGGATCGTGGGAGTCGCCCGCGTTCGTCGACCTGCTTCGACGGTCGATCAGCTGGGCGCTTGGTCAGCTCGACGACTGACCTGCAGACCGTCTTCCGGGTCGAACAGGATCGGGAACACGTCAGGGAAGTCGGTGAGCGGCTGTCCGGTGCGCGGCTCGTGCTCGTACAGCGCCATCGGATCGGGGATCACCTGGCCGCGCCGATGGACGTAGCGCACGTCGCGACCGGCCCACAGCGAGGCATGGGCGCGGCGGCCCGTCTGACTGACCACGCCGCCGAGAGCCGAGTGCAGGATGTGGCCGTGGAAGAGGAGCACATCGCCAGGTTCGTAATCCCAACCGATGATGTCAAAGGAGTCGCGGTTTGTCTCGATGTCCGGAACCGGCGGGAGCGTCGCATCCTGGACGCTGCTCCAGTACGACCAGCCCTCGAACGCGTCGGTGCCGATCATCGGCTCGTTGTCGCGCGACGCGTCGAGCTTGGCACGGGCGTCGGGGTCGTCGCGAGGATCGCGACCGGCCAGCGGGCTGTAGGTCGCATTCCAGCGGTGTGAGCCGCGGACGACCTCGAGGCTCAGGTGCCGTGAGACGGCGTCCGGCGACACCCACGCGCGAATCAGGTCGTGGCCGTCGACGTTGTAGTAGCAGGTGTCCTGGTGCCATGCGGTCGCCGGCACCAGCCCGGCCGGCTTGTGGAAGAGCTGGTCCATGTAGAACGACACAGGGCTCCGCAGCGCGGTGGCCACGACCTCGGCGATCGGCGAGTCCTCGACCAGGTGGCGCAGTCCTGCGGCTCGGGCGGCAGGAAACTGGTCGACCCGCAGCGTGCCGAGATCGGAGGAGAGCGCATCCGGTTCTTCGATCGCCTCGTCGAGCCCGGCCGCTGCGACATCGACCCATTCGGGCGGCAGTACCTGCCTGACGAGTACGGCACCGTCACGGTGGAACGCCTCGATCTCCTCGTCGGTCACCGCTCGCAGCGGCGCAGCTCCCATGTGACCGAGACTAGAAGGCCGCGTCGGAGCGCTCGCAGGTGGAGCGACAACAGTGGAGCCGCGCTTGCTCAGACGGTCGTCACCAGATCGCGCCGTCGGATCGGGCGCCGATGGCGATCGGGGGTGAGAGAGAAGACAAGCGCCATGGCCGGGATCACAGCCAGCACGACGACGGCCGGCGAGTAAGCACCGAATCCCGCTTCGGAGATCGACAGGACGACCGGCCCGAGGGCAGACGCGCCGACGTTGAAGAAGGTCAATCCCCCTTGGATCGAACCGAGGTGGGTCGTCCCGAACCACGCCGGCAGCAGGGTCGCCGACACGACCCGCACTGCTCCGCCCATCGCGCCGAGTGTGATCGAGTAGACGATGACGACCGGCCCGGCCGAGATCACAGCCGCCAACAGCATCGCGGCGATGAGCAGCGCCATCGAGATCGCCGGAAGGTAGCGCGTCCCGAAGCGGTCGGCTGCGTAGCCGAACCCGAGGCCTGCGATTGTGGAACCGATCACCTGGGGCAGGAACAGCGCTGCGGCGGCTTGCTCGGAGATGCCGGCGTCGCCCATCAGGTCGATCTGGTGGAAGTTGAGGGCGGTCGACAACATGCCGGCCGACCCCGTCACCGAGGCGAGGATCCAGAACGATCGCGTGTGCATCGCCTCGCGCCGCTCGTAGTCGGATGCATTGCCCCGGCCCGCTTCGGATTCGTGTGCCGGCCCGTGGTGACCGGCCGGGAGCGACCGGAGGCCGAAGTACCCGATCGGCACGACCGTCACCAGCACGACCCCGGCGGCGATCAGCCAGGTGTTCCGCCAGCCGACACCGGCGATCAACACCGCGAGTCCGACCGGCACGAGCGCCATCAGCGCCGAGGTTGCGGTCGAGAAGATCCCGAGCGCAGTGCCACGCCGACGATCGAACGCCAGCGACACCGTCATCGTCGACGCGAGTGTCAGCGAGCCCTGGCCGAGGAATCGGATGCCGGTGAACCCGATGGCCAGCCACACGATCCCTTGGACGAACGACATGTTGACGAGCGCGAGCGCGAAGGCGAAGCCGATTGCGATCTGTGCCAGGCGCACACCGCGGCGGTCGATCATCCGCCCGACCCACGGCAACAGCATCGCGCCGGTCAGTGTGCCGACGAGGTAGGCCGCGCTGACCTGCTCGCGACTGAGGTCGAGGTCGTCCACGAGGTCGTCGACGAAGACCGAAACGCCGATTGTCTGACCCGGTCCGGTCAAGGCTGCGGTGAGCGTGGCCAGTCCGAGGACCACCACCGACTGTCGGCGCACGCTGGGAGCTTGACAGGTCGCGCCCGGACCGACCGCACGGGTACAGCGACCTCCGCACGCTTGTCAGTCGCCCAAAATCGGGACGCCCCGGGTTGCCCCCCTCGACTTGTTAGGGATACCTTACTTTCTCGATGGCGTTGATCTGTTTGTGCCACGGAGTGTCAGACCGCACGATTCGCGGTGCGGTCGGCGCGGGCGCGGGATCGATCGACGAGGTCGGCGTCGCGTGTCGGGCCGGCACCTCGTGCGCGAGCTGTCACGACGTGATCGAAGAACTCGTGCGCGAGGGCCTGGTGGTCCACCGCGGTCGCCACGCGGCCGCCTGACACCGCACGATCACACACTCGCCCGGTGACCGTCGACGCCGCGTAGGGTGGCCGCATGCGTGGAAACGACGAGATCATCGAGATCCTCAACGAAGTCCTGACCGCCGAACTGACGGCGATCAACCAGTACTTCCTGCACGCCAAGATGATGGAGAACTGGGGCTTCGCCCGACTGGCCGACCACACCCGGAACGAGTCGATCGACGAGATGAAGCATGCAGAGCAGATCACCGACCGTGTCCTGTACTTCGAAGGTGTGCCCAACTTCGCCAGGTATCTCCCGCTCCGCATCGGGGAGAGCGTGCCCGAGCAGTTCAAGACCGATCTCGAACTCGAATATGCGGCGGTCGAGCGACTCAACCGGGGTATCGCGCTGTGCCGGGACGCCGGTGACAACGGGAGTCGCGAGTTGCTCGAGGGCATCCTCGTCAGCGAGGAGGAGCACGTCGACTGGCTCGAGACCCAGCTCGAGGCGATCGACCAGGTCGGCGCGGAGAACTACCTCGCCCAACAGCTCAACGCCTGAGTCAGCGCCACAACGGCGGTCGTCAGTGCGCGTCGAGGCTCTCGACCACCGGCGCTGCAAGCGCCGTGCCGTAGCGGAACGCGCCGCTCGCCCACACCGGACAATCGCCGGTCACGCCGCGCTCCGCGTCGGCGCTGGACGGACAAAAATGCAGACCGTCGCCCGCCCGGACCACGTTGATCCCAACGCCTGTGGCGTCGACGCCACCCGTGCACGGCTCACCGGCGAGACACGGCAGGGTGCTCGTCCAACGATCATCGTCCAGCACCGATGCGCCGGCGTCGACGTACCGGACGCCGATGTGTGCCTGGGCCGCCCGTCGGTACAGCGGGTTCATCCCTGAGGCACTGGGTGTGACGAGACCCGCCTCTGCGAGCGAGACGGGGGCACCAGCCAGCACGATCCGTGTGCCGATCTCCGAGAACATCGCGATCACCCGCTCGACGTCTGCGGCGTACCGATCGACGATCGCACCGCCGGCGAGCGGATGGCCGCTCGAGTCGTGCATACACGGAGTGAAGCTGTTGCCGCTGAACTCGAGCACGATCATCCCCGGAGCCAACGCCGCTGCATCGTGGGTCATGTCGTCGAACCAGTCGCAGATTGCGGTGCCGCCGAAGGTTCGTACGACGACCTCGACATCTGGGCGGCCGGCGAGCGCATCCGTGAACGCGTGACGTGCCTCCCACGCGAGTGAGTCGCCGTACATGACCACGACAGGCCGCTCGAGCGGTCGGGCCGCGTCGTCGGGATCACCGGGTTCGGGGATCCGTTGGGCACGATCGGGTTCGATGGCGACCGATGCCGGCCGGTCGATGAGGGCGCTCGCGCCAACGCTCTCCGCGCGAACGATTTCCAGGCGAACGATTTCCGGGCGAACGATTTCCGGGCGAACGATTTCCGGGCGGACGCGACTGGGCGTGCGGACGGGCGCTCCCGACGCTGCTGCGGCGGAACGGGTATCGCCGGCGTCGACGACAGGGGAGACCCGCGAAACATCGGAGACCGACAGCGTCAGGGCAACCGGCGCGGCCGCCACGGACCCCGATCCGAAGACGATGGCTACGGCGACGATCACGGCCGCACCTCGCAGGACCCGCTCGCAGGACGCGCTCGCGAAGCGCGCCGTGATGCGACCACGCCCGAACGGGGTCCCGTCCTCCGATCTCCTCCGGCGGTGCTCCACCGGCGCTTCACCAGTCATCGTGTCTCCTCCGCGCTGCGTCTTCTCGGCCTGGTGCCATCGTCCGCTCGATCGGCTCGCACCACCGTCAGAACGCGCACACGCGCTGTGTGCCCGGGGCGACACAGGGACGGTTCTCGGGACGCGCGTGACAGTTGCCACAGACCGGACTTCGCGCCGACGTTCCGAACTAGCGTCCGTTGGCATGTGGGAGGCGGACGCTCCCCCGACGCCGAGACCCCACTGGAGGGTCCTGAGCGAGCAAGCGGGCCTTGACGAGCGCGAGCTCCGGGCGGCCTGCCGACGGCGGTACTACGAGCGCGGCGAAACGATTTTCCACGAAGGCGATCCAGCCGGTGCGCTCCATCTGCTCGAGATGGGCCATGTCGCGGTGCGAGTGACCACGCTCGCAGGCGACATGTCGATCATCGACGTGCTGCACGCCGGCGACACGTTCGGCGAACAGTTGCTGATCGACGGCGGCGGCGAGCGCAGTGCGTCGGTCACCGCGATCGGGAAGGTCGAGACACTCACGCTCGACCAGGTACGAACGGAGGCGCTGCACAACCTCCCGGGCGTCGACCAGTTTCTGTTGATGGTGGTGGGCAGTCGCCTCCACGAGACAACCCGGCAGCTCCTCGAGGCCCGTTACGTGCCCGCCGACGAGCGCGTGCTGCGGTGCGTCGACCGCCTGGCGGACGAGTTCTCCGCGACCGATGGTGGTGTCATTCCGCTCACGCAGGCCGACATCGCATCGATGGCCGGGATCACGCGGTCGACGGCCAACCGGATGCTCCACAACGCGGAGGATGACGGGCTGGTCGAGATCGGGCGCGGGAAGATCCGGGTACTCGACCCCGAGGCACTGCACCGGCGGGCGAGCCGAATCTGAACCGGGCGACGAGGACCGCGCCGATGTGACCCCCTACGATCGTGGCGTGAGTCAACCAGGCACGATCGGTGCGGACATCCTGGGGTACGAGCCGTTCGACTGCGACAACCACTACTACGAGGCACTCGACGCGTTCACCCGCCACCTCGACCCGGCGCTCGGGCCGCGGTGCGTGCAGTGGTGCGACATCGACGGGCGGCAGTACCACGTCGTTGGCGGGAGGGTCAGCCGGGTCGTGACCAATCCGACGTTCGATCCGATCGCACCACCCGGTGCGCTGCACGACTTCTTCCGCGGCAATCCGGACGGTCGGAATCCGATGGAGTTCCTCGCCGCCCGTGAACCGATCCGTCCGGCGTACCGTGACCGCGACGCACGCATCGCCACGATGGACGAACACGGTCTGTCGGCGGCCTGGATGTTCCCGACCCTCGGCATGTTGTTCGAGGAGCTGTTGAAGGACGACCCGGGCGCGGTCGCGCTCACCTTCCAGGCGTTCAACCGCTGGCTCTCCGAGGACTGGGGCTTCGCCCATCGCGACCGGATCTTCGCGGCGCCCTACATCTCCCTCGCCGACGTCGACTGGGCCTGTGCCGAGGTCGACTGGGCGCTCGCCGAGGGCGCTCGTGTCATCGTGATGCGCGCGGCCGCGCCGACCACCGAGACGGGGCAACGGTCACCCTTCGACACGGTGTTCGATCCGTTCTGGGCACGGGTGAACGAGGCCGGAATCACGGTCGTGATCCACGCCGGCGACAGCGGCTATTCCTCGAACGGCTACGCCGACGACCGGTTCTCCGCCCAACTCTCCGGTGGATGGAAGCCGTCGCTCAAGGGGTTTGCGATCGAGCGGGCCGCCGCCGATTTCGTCATCACATCAGTCTTCGAACGACTCTTCGATCGGTTCCCCAACCTGCGTATGGCGTCGGTCGAGAACGGGTCCGACTACCTCCCGGACGCGATCCGCAAGCTCGGCTCGACACACGCCAAGATGCCCGGGTACTTCGACACACATCCGGTCGACACACTGCGGCGTCACTGGTGGATCAACCCGTTCTGGGAGGACGAACCTCGCGCCGTCGTCGATCTGATGGGCGCCGATCGGGTGATCTTCGGCAGCGACTGGCCCCACATCGAGGGGATGCCGCGGCCGCTCGACTACCTGCCCGAACTGGCGGACTGCGACGATGCCGATCGCCGTCGCATCCTGCTCGACAACGTGACCGTGCTGAATACGCCGGGCGCGAACCGCCGACCGACGTGAGCACGCGCTGTCTCAGTCTCGGCGACGTGCTCGAGGTGGTCGCGGACGCCATTCCCGATCTCCCGGCCGTCATCACCAATGACGGCGAGCACACGTATCGCCAACTCGACGAGCGGGCAACCCGTCTCGCCAACCACCTCTCCGCCCATGGCGTCGGCGTCGGCGACCACGTCGGCATCCACGCCGCCAACCGCATCGAATGGGCCGAGGCGTTCTACGCCTGCTTCAAGATCCGGGCGGTGCCGATCAACGTCAACTACCGCTACGTCGAGACGGAGCTGCGCTACCTCTACGACAACGCAGACTGCGTCGCGGTCATCGTCGGGCCGGAATTTGTCGACGCGATCGACGCGGTCGCTGACGCCTTGCCGGAGCTCCGCCATCGCCTCGTACTCGGCGACGCCTACGAGTCGGCGCTCGCGGCAGCATCGCCGCATCGCAACTTCGCGTCACGCTCACCCGACGATCTCTACATCGTCTACACCGGTGGCACGACCGGCATGCCCAAGGGTGTGATGTGGCGCAACGAAGACCTCATCCTCGGTGCCCTCAACTCGAACCGCCAGGGTCGTGGCATCGAACACGTCGAGCAACTCGGAGAGGAAGCGGCCACCGCGACCGGACAGGGTCGGCTGATGTCGCTCGGACCGATGATGCACGGCAGCGCCCAGTGGCTGATGGGCAACTGTCACGTCAGCGGCGGGGTGCATGTCATGTACACCGCGGAGCGCTTCGATCCGCGGGTCGCACTGGCGATGGCGGCCGAGACCGGCACGCACGTCCTGTCGGTGATCGGTGATGCAATGGCTCGCCCGGTCGCGGAAGCACTGCTCGAAGACCGCGACGTCGGGAAGGGCGACGTCTACGACCTCTCGCAGATGTTTGCACTGTCGAACAGCGGTGCCCCGTTGTCCGAGGGTGTCCGCGAGCAACTGCGGCGAGCACTGCCCGACAAGATGATCCTCGACTCCGTCGGGGCTTCGGAGACCGGCGCCCAGGGATCTCGCGCCGACACAGGGGAGACTCATTCGGCCCCACGTTTCGAGGTCGGGGAGGACAGCGCCGTGCTCTCCGACGACGGGCGCCACTGCGGTGTCGGCGAGATCGGCAAGCTCGGCCGCAGCGGACACATCCCGCTCGGCTACTACAAGGATCCGGAGAAGACGGCGGCGACCTTTCCGGTACTCGACGGCATCCGCTGGGTCGTGCCCGGTGACTACGCCCGGGTCGAGGACGACGGCACGATCTCATTGCTCGGCCGCGGCTCGGTGTCGATCAACTCCGGCGGAGAGAAGATCTATCCCGAGGAGGTCGAGGCGGCCCTGTTGCAACACCCGGCCGTATTCGACGCGTCGGTCGTCGGCACACCCAACGAGCGGTGGGGCCAGCAGGTGACAGCGCTCGTGCAGCTGCGCGAAGGCGTGTCCGCGACCGCCGACGAACTCGTCGCCCACTGCCGCACGCTCGTCGCCGACTACAAGTCACCCAAGGAGCTGTTGTTCGTCGATGTCGTGCCGCGCACGCTGGTGGGCAAGGTCGACTACAAGCGGTCAGCCGCGCTGGCGAGCGAGTTGCTGGGGGCCACGGGCTGACGGCCCGGCCGGGCTTGCCGGGGTTGGTCCGCGAGCGTTCGTCCCAGCCGTTGCAGTGTCGGAGTGGCCGAGCTGAGCAGCAGCTCGAGCTGCTTGTGCATGAGGAAGTAGCGGAACAGGGGGTAGTCGCGGTCGACGCCGACCCCGCCGTGGACGTGCTGCGCGGCGTGGATGACACGCCACCCGCCCTCGGCGGCCCAGAACTTGGCGCTGAGGAGCGCCTCGTCGGCGGGGAGCGCCCGGTCCAGGCGCCATGCCGCGTGCCATGCGGTGAGGTGTACGGACTCGGTGTCGATGTATGCGTCGCCGACCCGCTGGCTGACGGCCTGGAAGGCGGCGATCGGCCTGTCGAACTGCTCGCGTTCGACGGCGTACCCCGCGGTGAGCTGCAGCGCGCCGGCGCACGCAGCCGAGGTCATCACGGCCGCGGCCGACATCCCGCGCCGGAGCAGATCATCGAGGGCATCGCTTCCTCCGATCGGTTCGGCCGTTGCCCCGTCGAACTCGACCAACGCATCCGGCACCCCGCTCGTCGTGTCTTGGCGCTCGATCGCGACCTCGGGCAGGTCGGCCTCGACGAGGTACAGCCCGTCCCCATCCGACCCGCTGGCCGAGACGACGAACCGGTCGGCGAGCAAGCCGTGGCCCACACAGATCTTCGTTCCAGTGAGCCTGCTGTCGGCAACTCTTGCCGCGGGCGTCCACGGATCGCCGACCGGTTCGTGGATCGCCGCGGCGACGATCGACGTGCCGTCGGCGACGCCGCGCAGAAGATCGGGCCGCGTCTCGAGCGCGGGGCCGGCGAGCGCCATCACGGCGAGGCCGGGGACCGGCGCTGCGGCACGCGCGACTTCGTCGAGCACGATCGCGGTTTCGAGCCAACCCAGGCCGCCGCCACCTGCCGTCTCGGGCAGTGAGATCCCGACGATCCCGGCGGCAGCGAGCGACCGCCAGAGTTCGAGATCGGTCCCGGAGACGGTGTCGGAGATCGCTCGCAGGTGCTCGGGCGTGCAGCGGTCGGTGATGATCCGGCGGGCGAGGTCGCGCAGTTCTTCCTGGTCGGGCGAGAACGAGAAGTCCATCAGCGCGCCGCCCTCGGGAATCCGAGCGAGAACATGGTGATGAGATCGCGCTGCATCTCGTTGACGCCGCCGCCGAACGTGAGGATCAACATGCCGCGGTAGAGCGACTCGAGCCTCGACGCCAGCACAGCGCCCGGAGTACCCGACTTCAGGTACGCGGCCGGCCCGAGGATCTCCATCAGCAACCGAAATCCCTCGAGGTAGAACTCGGTGCCGTAGACCTTGATCGCCGAACAGTGGCCGATGTCGAGTGTTCCCTGCGTCGCCTCCCACGCCGACCGCCAGTTCATCAGCCGCAGCACGTCGAGCCCGGCAAACACGCGGGCGAGGTTCATCTGCACCCACTCCTGATCGATGACTCGCCCACCGCCGGGTAGGTCGGTCGCGCGGGCCCAGCCGAGGATGTCGTCGTACGCCCGCTCGAGGACGCCGGTCGAGCAGAGTGTGACGCGCTCGCGGTTGAGTTGGTTCGTGATCAACGTCCAGCCCTCGTTCTCACCGCCGACGCAGTTGGCGAGCGGCACGCGGACATCATCGAAATAGACCGCGTTGATGTCGTGGTCGGTCATCAGGGTGAGCGGCGACACGGTGACGCCGGGCGAGTCCATCGGCACGATCAGGATCGAGATGCCCCGGTGCTTCTTCACGGCGGGATCGGTACGCACGGCCAGCCAGCAGTAGTCGGCGTCCTTCGAGACCGACGTCCACATCTTCTGTCCGTTGATGACGTATTGGTCACCGTCGCGTGCCGCGCTGGTGCGCAACGACGCGAGATCGGTGCCCGCGCCCGGCTCGGAGTAGCCGATGCAGAAGTGGATGTCGCCGGTGAGGATGCGCGGGAGATAGTCCGCCTTCTGGTCGTCGCTGCCGAAGTCCATGATCGTGGGACCGACCGTGTTGAGCGAGAGCATCGGAACCGGGGCGCCGGCGCGCATCGACTCGTCGAAGAAGATGAACTGCTCGATCGCCGATCGTCCTTGACCGCCGTATTCGGTGGGCCAGCCGACCCCCGCCCATCCGTCGGCGCACATCTGCTTCCAGACCCGGCGCGGGGCGGGACCGACGCCGTGGGCGTCGGCGAGCTCGACAACGGTGTCGGGATCGAGGAGCGTGTCGTAGTAGGCGCGCAGATCGGCCCGCATCGCCTCCTGTTCCGCGGTGTACGCGATCTCCATCCTGAATCCGATACTCCGATCGGACGCCGTTTTCCTGACGCCGCGTCAGAAACTACATCCGCCCGTCTGCTACAACGGCGTCGTGTCAGAGGAGACGCTCGACGAACATGCCGATTGGTCGATCGCGCCGGACGGTTCGTTCTCGGCGCCACTCCAGCTGGCATACCCCTACGACCGCACGCTGGGTTCGACGTTGTCCCGCTTCTTCACCTCGCTGCGCGACCGTCGGATCGAGGCCACGATCGGATCGGACGGCAGGGTCTACGCCCCGCCGGCCGAGTTCGACCCCGTCACCGGCGACCCGTGCACCGAATGGGTCGAGGTCGACTCGTCCGCGACGGTGTCGACGTGGTGCTGGGATCCGGCTCGGTCGACGGCATGGGCGTTGGTACGCCTCGACGGAGCCGACGTACCGATGCTGCACCGCGTCGCGGTGGACGCTCCCGAAGCGATGACGACCGGCATGAGGGTGCGAGCTCGTTGGGCCGACGAGACGGTCGGTGCGATCACGGACATCGAGTGCTTCGAGCCGGTCGGAGAACCGGCGGACGAGACGTGAGCTCTGAGCCGGTGCAGCGTGTGCGGCTGCCGATCGAGATCTCCTACGACCATTCGGCCGGCCCCGGCACCGCCAGCCATCTGGCCGGCCTGCTGGAAGGTCGCCTGATCGGTCGACGCTGCCCGGTGTGCGAACTCGTCTACTTCCCGCCGCGAGCCGGGTGCTGCCCACGCGACGGGGTACTGCTCGGCGATGATGTCGAAGTCGCCGACCGCGGGACGGTCACCACGTTCTGTGTTGTCAACGTGCCGTTCCTCGGCCAACGGATCGAGATTCCCTACGTCGCCGCAACGATCCTGCTCGACAGCGCCGACATCGGAATGTCGCACCTCATCCAGGAGATCTCCGCCGACGAGGTGCGGATCGGGATGCGGGTCGAGGCGGTGTGGAAGTCGCGCGATCAGTGGGGGCCGGGTCTCGACAACATCGAATACTTCCGCCCGACCGGCGAGCCCGATGCCGCGCCGGAATCGTTCGCCAGGTCGGCCGGATGAGCCGCGGCACACGGGACGTGGCGATCGTCGCGACCGCACAACGGCCGAGCGAAGCGGCGACCACGTTGACGTCGGTCGAGATGCTCGTGCCGGTGCTCCAGGCGGCCCTCGCGAGCGCCGGAGTCGAACGGACCGACATCGACTTCTGGTGCCACGGCAGCTGTGACTACATGACGGGTCAGCCGTTCAGTTTTGTGGCCGCAGTCGATGCGATCGGCGCGTGGCCGCCGATCGTCGAGAGTCACGTCGAGGCGGACGGGGCATTCGCCCTCTACGAGGCGTGGGTCAAGATCCAGTCCGGCGAAGCCGATTCGGCGCTCGTCTTCTCGAATGGCCGATCGAGCGCCGGGCCGATCGCCGACGTTCTCGCGTACCAGCTCGACCCGTATACCGAGGCGCCGCTCGGCCTCGACATGCACGTGCTCGCCGCGCTCCAGGCACGGGCCTGTCTCGACGCGGGTGTGTTCGACGAGTGGGCGATGGCCGAGGTCGCCGCACGGAGCCTGCGCTCGGCACTCGACAATCCGATTGCACTCGTGCGCGGGCACGCCGATGTGGAGGAGTTGTTGGCCGCGCCCACGACGTACGCACCGCTACGCGGGCACGACTGTCCGCCCGTGACCGACGGCGCGAACGCGGTCGTGCTCGCGGCCGGCGATGTAGCGCGCTCGTGGTGCGAACGGCCGGCCTGGATCCGGGCCATCGATCACCGCATCGACACACAACGCCTCGGTGCACGCTCACTGACCGAGTGCGCGTCCGCAGCCGAGGCCGGACGCCGTGTCCGAGTCGGGGACGACAAGCTCGACGTCGCGGAACTCCACGCGCCGTACACACACGACGAGCTGCTGCTGCGCAACGCCCTCGGCATCGACGCCGGGAGCACCACCATCAACCCGAGCGGTGGCGCGCTGACGGCCAATCCCCTGATGGCGGCCGGCCTCGCCCGGTTCGCTGAGGCAGCGGACCGCGTGATCGGCGGAGGCGCCGACCGCGCACTCGCGCACTGCGCGAGTGGTCCTTGTCTGCAACAGAACCTCGTCGCGATCCTGGAGGGCGACTGATCATGGCCGAGCGATGTGCCGTCGTGGGCGTCGGACAGACCAAGCACAACGCGTGTCGGGCCGACGTGTCGATCGCCGGCCTCGTTCGGGAGGCGACCGACCGGGCGTTGGCGGACGCAGGTATCGAGATGTCCGACGTCGACGCGATCGTCATCGGCAAGGCGCCCGACATGTTGGAGGGCGTCGTGATGCCCGAACTCTGGCTCGCCGATGCGCTCGCCGCCGCCGGCAAGCCCGTGTTCCGTGTGCACACCGCCGGCTCGGTCGGTGGTTCGACCGCCATCGTCGCCTGTCAACACGTGATGGGTGACATCCACGACGTGGTCCTCGCGATCGGATTCGAGAAGCAGAGCGACGGTAATGCGATGTGGGCACTCAGCGTGCCGACGCCGTTCGGCATGCCCGTCCACGCGGGCGCCGGGGGCTATTTCTCCCCGCACGTCCGGCGCTACATCGGCCGGTCCGGCGCTCCGGCCCACATCGGCGCAATGGTCGCGGTGAAGGATCGGACGAACGCCCTCGACAACCCGTACGCCCATCTCCACGAGCCGGGCCTGACCGTCGAGTCGGCCTTGGAGAGCCCGATGTTGTGGGATCCGATCAGATTCGTCGAGACCTGTCCATCGAGCGACGGGGCGATCGCGCTCGTGCTGGCGAACGAGAAACGGGCCGACGAACTGCCCGGTCCGACGGCGTGGGTCCACGGCACAGCGATGCGCAGCGAACCGACGCTGATGGCCGGACGCGATCAGGTGAACCCGCTCGCCGGACGGATGTGTGCAGACGATGTGTTCCGCAAGGCGGGTGTCTCCGACCGGCTGGCCGAGATCGACGTATGCGAGATCTACGTTCCGTTCTCGTGGTTCGAGCCGATGTGGCTCGAGAACCTGGGCTTCGCGCCCGAGAACGAGGGTTGGCGGTTCGTCGAGGACGGCGTGACCGCGCGGGACGGCGCGTTGCCCGTCAATCCGTCCGGAGGTGTGCTGTCGACGAACCCGATCGGCGCCTCCGGAATGATCCGGTTCGGGGAGGCCGCGCTGCAGGTGATGGGGAAGGCGGGCGACCACCAGATCGACGGCGCGCGGCGCGCCCTTGGCCACGCGTACGGCGGAGGCTCGCAGTTCTTCGCGATGTGGGTCGTCGGGGCCGAGAAGCCGAATACGTGATCAGTGCCGGTCCCGGTTGGAAGGCCCCGGGTCGCCGCCGCCGAAGAGGACACCATCGCGCGCGAGATCGTCCAGCTCGGCATCGTCGTATCCGACTTCACCGAGCACCTCACGTCCGTGTTCCCCCGGCGTCGGTGCCGGACGACGCACTGCAGCCGGAGTGGCCGAGTAGCGCGCCGGCGGCGGGATCACGCGGAACGCACCCGCTGTCGGATGTTCGGCCAGCGGGAGTTCATCGACGAGGTCCTCGAGTGATGCGGCCCGCGTCGCCGGGATGCCTTCCTCGCGGCACAGTTCGAGCCACTGCTCGGTCGTCCGCTGCCCCAGGATCGCGGCAACGTCGCGGTACAAGCTGTCACTGTTGGCGATCCGCGCGGCCCGACCGCGAATCCGCTCGTCGTCGACGAGATCCTCCCGGCCACCGAGACGGAACAGCCGGCGGTAGTGGTCGGCCGTGTAGGGCAAGACGTTGATCCACCCGTCGTCGGTGTGCTGCGGGCGACGCTCGGGGGTGAGAATCCGCTCGTAGCCGGGCGGCCCGATCGGCGGCTCGGGGATGGCCTGAGCACCGTGTTCGACCAGGACGAACGACCGCATCACGTCGATCATCGGAATCTCGATGCGCTGGCCCTCCCCGGTGATCGAGCGGTGATAGAGCGCGGCGAGGACCGCCGACACGATCGTCAGTCCGCACACCTTGTCGGCGACCAGTGTCGGGAACAGCGCCGGTTCGTGGCCCTGCCGCGCAAACAGGTCTCCGACGCCGCTCGCCGATTGGATGATGTCGTCGTATGCCGGAGCATCGGCGTCAGCGCTGTCGGACGGGTATCCGTGCGCCTGGCAGAACACGATGTCGGGCCGCACGGCGCGCACATCGTCGTACGTGAGACCAAGACGCCCGAGCGGACCGGGACGAAGGTTCGTCACCATGATGTCGGAGGACTCGGCCATGCGGAGTGCCGCCGCGCGACCGCGGGAGTCCTTGAGGTCGAGCCCGACACTGCGCTTGTTGCGCATCAGGTTGAGCGAGACGCCCGACAGGTCTGGCGTCGGCCCAGCACCCATCGAACGATTGGTGTCACCTCGTCGATCCTCGATCGCGATGACATCCGCGCCGATGTCGCCGAGCATCTGCGTCGCGAATGGCCCCATCACCACCGACGTCAGGTCGAGCACCCTGACGCCGGCCAATGCCCCGTCGGAGTTCCCATCACCGACGACGAGGCGATCAGCGGCAGGGTCGTAGGCGCGGTTATCGGCAGGGTCAGCGATCTCGTCGGGCACGATCACATGCTCGCAGACGTTCGTGACCCGAGTGCCGTTCTCAGGGTTGCACGATGACGCCATCGACGTAGAACGTCGACCAGCTGAACCAGAAGGTGTCGACGTGCGGCACCGCCTCCAGCCGGCTCCCTGCGGCGGGACCGGCAACCGCTGCACCCAGGATCGTCCACGTCGAACCGGTGGCTTCATCTTCGAACGTGCCGTCACCGATCGGCGAGAACGAGGTCTCGACCCCGTCGACGATCGAGACGTACACCTCGGTGGAACCGATGCGTTCTCCTTCGCCGAAGTCCGCGCCCGACAGCGGGGAGGTCGTGCCGGCGACGTGCCACACCGTGATCGGTCGATCGTCGAGTGTGGTCTCGACCACCCCTGCATCGACCAGATCGCGAAGCTGTACGGCAATCGCCTCGTCACCCGACTCGATCCCGATGATTCGCTCGAACGCCGGCAGTGTCGGGTCGGCCTCTCCGGTGAAGAACCCAGGGACCGGGTCGGTTCGTTCCTCGTAGGAGGTGTACGGGTTCTGCCCGTACGGCTTGTCGAATCCGGTGTCCTGCGAGAGCACGTCTCCGCCGGGATGCAGGTCGGCGAACTCGCGCCAGCTGATCGTCGCCAGGGCGATCGGGTCGAGTTCATCGCCGATGCGGTCACCGACCACTGCCCGACCGTCGAACTGGGTCCACAAGGATTCGGTCTGGCGGTCGTACATGACGAGGTTCGCCTGGAAGAGAGCTCCGGACGTCCCGAAGTCGAGCACGTCGTCGCCGACACGGCGGTCGTACGCGAGCCCCGAGCTGCAGAGCGGGCAATACGAGACGAGGACCGGATCCCCGTCGAACTCGTCGTTCACGATCTCGTGCCAGATGAGCACACGCACCGGATAGGCACGCGCCGCATCGTCGGTGACGAGCGCCATGACGGGTTCGTCCGGCGTCAGCCAGTCGACAGCCGAGACGGGTTCGAAGCGCGGCTCGTCGATTGGCGGGATGCCGTCCGGTGGTGGCCCTCCCGACACGATCCGCTCCCGTGGTACCAGCGTCTCGGGGAAGGTGACCGCGTCGAGGTGGCGCGGCGGCATTGCCGAGCGGGGCACCGGACGTTCCTCGGCGGCGAGTCGCGCGAGGTGGCGCGTGATCGCGTCCGGGTATTCCTCCGGTGGGCTCCGGTCGGCCGAGGACGATGAGTCGCTTCCGCTCCCGCACGCGACGAGGAGCAGGACGGCAACGGCCGCGAGGCCGGTGCGACGTATGCCGTGTCGCTCCACGAGCTCGAACGTACCGAGCTGCGGCCACCGGTGGACGTCGCGCGTACCGCACCCGCCGGGTCTCGATTCGGCCGCGTCTCGAGCCGCTCATCGATCGGCCGGGCCATCCCGGCCGCGTCTCCGCTATGCAGGTGGGGGGTCCAATCGGCCCGACACCGGGCTCTCCGGGCCCCCAGCGGCTTCGGGAATGCCGGGGTCGGCCTGCTCTGTGGTGTCGTACCAGTCGGCGTAGGACTCCGAACCGAACCACGACGTCGCGCCGTGGACGAAGACGCTGAGGCCGACAGTGACCATGACGACGGTGATGATCGTGGGCGCGCCGGGGAGGTCGGCGTCCTCGATGACGATGCCCGCGAAGATGATCGAGGCGAGGCCGCGGGGCCCGAACCACCCGAGGTAGAGCACCGACGGTCGCCCGAGCCCGGATCCGACCATTGCGAGAGCGACCGGGATCATGCGGACGATGGTCAGGCTGAGCACGGCGTAGAGGGCCACCTGCCACGTGAGGTCACCGACGGCCGGGCCGAGCAGGAGGGCACCGAAGACGAGGAAGCTCAGCATCGTCAGTGCCGATCCGAGCGTCTCGGAGAACTCGGTCAGATCGTCGACCTCGCCCCTGGTGAGAGCGCCGAGGGTGAGTCCGGTGAGCCACGCCGCGATGAAGCCGCTGCCGTCGAGTGGCACGGCGAGCC
>JASJHI010000394.1:0-6159 GCA_033791105.1 Acidimicrobiia bacterium
ACCGCACAGCGTCGACCAGATCGACCGCCAGCTCGCACGCGATGTCCGCGGAGTCGGCGCGAAACATCACCTCGTCGCCGATGAACTTCACGACTCGGCCGCCGTCGACAGCGATCGTGTCGGTCGCCGTCCGCTCGAAAGCGTCCAAGGTGGCGTTGAGGTCGGCGAGCGATCTGCTGTTCGCGAGCGTCGTCGAGCCGACGAGATCGGCGAATCCGATCGTCAGCTGTCGGGCGTCGACGCCGTCCGCCAACGCGACAGACAGCGACACATCCGACCTCGGTCGATACGACTGCTGCAGGTAGCGGCGCAGCATCTGGGTCAGCATGCCCCCGAACTCCGGCACGAGCTCCGCACCCAGCCGGTTGGCATCCAACAGTTGCAAGCCGGATTCGTCGTCACGCATTGCCGGCGCAGCCACCCCGGTCAGAAACGCCGACATCACCGCGTCTCCGATACGTGCCACAGCCGCCGCCGAAGCACGCACCATCTGTAGCACCGCGTCGTCGCCCATGAGGTCGAACGCAGGCCCAATGGTCGACATCATCTCCACGTCGTGCGCGCTGAAACTCCTCTCTCCGAGCCCCGGCCCGACAAGGCGGCCGCTGGCCCGAGCAATCTGCTCGACGCGAGCCACAGGAACACCCGAACGATCGGAGACATCGGCCAGAGTGAGCTGCTCATCACCTTCGTTGTGGATCCGTTGGACCGCTCGATCGATCAACCCATCGCCGGCATCACGGATCTCGTCGACAGTCAACCCGATCTCGAGGCAGCGCCGAACCAGATCGCCCCTCCACGGATCATCGACCGCCGGGTCGTACAGACCCTCAGCTTCCAGCTCATCGTCGTCCACGAGCCAAGTGTCGCGCCGTTGACCGCCGCCAGCATCACCAACTGTCGCATCCCCAGCGGGTGAGACTTCGCCCCGACCTTTGTTCTAGTCAACACTAGAACAAAGGGTGTCGGAAGGATAGAGTGACGTCTGTGACGATCTTCGTGTTGCCGCATCCGCGACGGCCGATGCTCGAGCTGACCAGCGGCCGGGCCCACTACGACGAGTCGTTCTGGCGCAAACGACCCGATTGGACCTACGCCACCAGCGAGCAGGACATCGACGGGTGAAGAACCACGTCTTCATCGCAACCGACCACGACACACGGCTGGTCCGATGACCACCCAGCAACTCCAGGCCCGAGCGTTGGGTGATCCGACTCGGCACCAAATCTTCCGGTATCTGGCAGACGAGGGCGGTCGAGTCGATGTCGCTGAGCTGACCGGCCACATCGGGCTCCACCACAACGCGATTCGCCAGCACCTCGCGCGACTCGTCGCAGCGAACCTGGTGATCGAATCGACCGCTGCGCCAACGGGCCGTGGTCGACCACGCCTCGTCTACGAAGTCGCCCCGAATGTTGACAGTAGGTGGGGTGTCACCGGCCCCTACGAACAGCTGTCGGTGCTGCTGAGCGAGATCATCCGCACCGGTGACACGCCCGTCGATGTCGGCCGCCGAGCCGGATCGACCTCCGAAAATGTAGCAATGGCCTCCGATCCTGCCGACGCCATGGCCGAACGGCTGGCCCGATATGGATTCGATCCGGTGCGCCGGCAGAGCGGCGACCACGTCGACCTCGTGCTGCAAGCCTGCCCGTTCGAAACGACCGCCCTCGCCGACCCCGACACCGTGTGTGGCCTCCACCTCGGAATCGCGTACGGGCTCGCCGACTCGATCGGCGGAATCGTCGTGGACGACCTCGTCCGCGCAGACCCCCGACAATCGCCCTGCGTACTTCGCTGCCACGTCGAGCCGAACGCCGAATGATCGCCGCGGCCCCGCCCACCCTGAACGAACGCATGACACTCATCACGCCCCAAACCAAAGGACTCACTCCATGACCGGACTCACGCCGAACCTCACGCTGGCCGAGATCGTCAACGCCCACCCGTCGCTCGCCCGAGAACTCGAGGCGCGCGACCTCGACTATTGCTGCGGTGGCGCCACCACAGTCGAAGACGCCTGTGCAACGAACGGCCTCGACGTCGCCACAGTGCTCGACGAACTCGCCCGCGCCGGGGTCGACGAGCCGGCCGAAAGGTGGTCGACGATGGGCCTCGTCGAACTCGTCGATCATCTTGAAGCAACCCACCATGCCTACCTCTGGAGCGAGTTGCCCCGCCTTGCTGCACTGCTGGACAAAGTCGTCGGCGTCCACGGTGAGCGACATCCCGAACTCGGCGACATCGATGACTGTTTCACAACCATCCGTAGCGACCTCGAACCGCACCTGACCAAAGAAGAGCGCGTGCTGTTCCCAATGGTCCGCGAACTCGCCGCGGCGGATTCGCAACCGTCGTTTCACTGCGGATCGATCCAGAACCCGATCTCGGTGATGCTCACCGAGCACGACACCGTGGGCGATCTGCTCCGCCAACTCCGGTCCCTCACCGACGGTTACACGCCACCCACGGACGGTTGCGGATCGTACGTGGCGTTGTTTGCCGGACTCGAGACGATGGAAGCAGATACGCATCTGCACATTCACAAGGAAAACAACCTGTTGTTTCCTGCCGTTGCCGCGGCCGAGCGGCGGCTGGTGACGTGATCGTTCGTCCGCTCACTGCAGCCGACTTGGCGAATCGTGCTGATCTGACCGATCGGGCCGACATCGAGTTGCTCGTGCGATCGTTCTACCGATACGCGGCGACGGACGAACTGTTGGGCCTCGTCTTCAGCGCCGCACACGTCGACTGGCCGTCACACATCGACACCCTGACAGAGTTTTGGGCATGGCAGCTGCTCGGCGAACGCGGTTATGTGGGGAACCCACTCCGAGCCCACGAGCCGATCCATGCCCGCACGCCGTTCTCCAACGCCCACTTCGAGCGGTGGCTCGAATTGTTCACCGGTACCGTCGACGAGCACTTCATCGGACCGACCGCCGAGAAAGCGAAAGGGCGGGCAAGCAAAATGGTGCACGCATTGCGGCGTCTGCTCGGCGGCCGGCACGACGATCCGTCGTCACCGCTGGAGCCGCTCTGGGCAGCGAGCGCGGCACCGAGGCCGTCCGGTTGACGATCATCCGCATCCGAGACTGACTTGGCATCGGGGAGCATCGGATTCGCTACCGTCATCACATGTCCGAGCCAACCACCAAGACAGCGCGGCTTCCCCCGCGCTGGTTCATCCGCCTCGCCTGGATCACCCACCGCCGTCTCTACCGCCTGACCGGCGGGCGCTTCGGGCTTCGGCGGCCGAAACCGAACGGCTGGGGCATCGCGCGCCTCAACACTGTCGGTCGGCGGACCGGCCAAGAACGCAGCGTCATGGTCGGCTACTTCGAAGATGGCTCGAGTCTCGTGACGATGGCCATGAACGGCTGGGGCGACGGCGAGCCGGCATGGTGGCTGAACCTCCAGGCCCATCCCGAAGTGCAGGTCGACACCGTCGACGGGCCGCGCAAGTTCACCGGCCGAGCCGCGCAGGGCGACGAGCGGGAACGCTTGTGGGCCCGCTGGCAGGAGATTGACAAGAACCTCGACGCCTACGCCGCGCGCCGTTCCACCGGGACGGCGGTCGTGATCCTCGAGCCACCTCGCGAGTCGTAGACCGGCCAATCGGCGTGTGCTGCCGACCACCGGAGGACTGCCCAGCCGTTGCACGACGTCGTGGCCGTCTGACGATGTCATCTGAAGTTTCTGATGGCCGGTGGCCGTGGCCGAATTCGCCGCATCGTACGAGGTCACGACGGGGTTCGGCTCGCCACGGCCCTACACGCCCAATCGTGTGACATGCTGATCCGATGTGTTCCCGACCGGCAGCGACGGTGATGTTTCTGTTCACCGACATCGAGGGGTCCACTCGGCCGTGGGAGGAGTCTCCTGAGGAGATGCGGGGGCACTCTTGCATCGCGCGATCGCGCGCGGTCCGGGCGGCCGATCCGGTCCACCGACGGTGCACGTCGCCACCACCGCGACGCTGACCGTTCAGAACATGGCTCGGCTCGAAGAAATCGGCGAACGCGACGGCTGGCGATGCTGGCTCTGCGACGAGACGGTCGACGCTGACCGCTCGCCCAACGACGATCGAGGCCCGAGCGTCGACAGCCGCATGACCGATCGCAAAGCACGCAAATCGGGCAAGAGCAAGAAACGCGGCAGCCTCGACCGAGACGAACGACTCGCGCACCGGTCCTGCAACACCGGCAAGGGCAACGTCGACGCAGTCGTCCACTGGAACGAGGCGCTCTTCGTCATCGATCCCGTCGCGATCATCCCCACGGTCGAACGACTGACCAACAAGGGCGGGCGCGAGATCTTCTGTCGCTGTCCTACTCGCACCGACGCCGACGACACCGCCACCTGGCTGATCGACCGCATCGGACGACTCGAGCCCGGACTGGATCTGTCGCCCGACATCGAGGAGGGCGGCGGACAGTACCTCGTGGCACTGCGCGGCTGATCAGGGCCGTGAAGGCGCCGCCGAAGCCGCCGGCGAATCAGGACAGTCCGCGCGACACTGACCCACATCTCGCGACCAACAGCCAAAGGACCGCCTGACATGCCATCGACCATGCGCGCCGCCGTACTTGACGCCCCCGGGCCGGCGGATACCTTCCACATCCGCGACATCGCCATCCCCCGGCCCGAAGCTGGTGAGGTCCTCATCCAGGTCAAGGCATTCGGGCTCAACCGTTCCGAGCTGCACACCCGTCTTGGTCTCGCCGACGGCGTCACCTTTCCGCGGGTCCTCGGCATCGAAGCCACCGGTGTCGTCACCGAAGCGCCGGGCGGAGAGTTCTCGCCGGGGCAGCAGGTGATGGCGATGATGGGCGGAATGGGCCGCACCTACGACGGCGGGTACGCCGAATACACCTGCGTCCCCGCGGGCCAAGTCATCGCGTTCGACAGCGATCTGGACTGGGCCACGCTCGGCGCGGTCCCGGAGATGCTCCAGACCTCCAATGGGTCACTCACCATCGGCCTCGACGCCCAGCCTGGTGAGTCAATTCTCATCCGTGGCGGAACCTCCAGCATCGGGATGACGACTGCTGTGTTGGCCAAGCAACGCGGGCTGACGGTGCTGTCGACCACCCGCAACGCGAACAAGACGCCGGCATTGGAGTCGGTGGGTGTCGATCGCGTCATCATCGACGAGGGCGAAGTCGCCGACAAAGTGCGAGCGATCTACCCCGAAGGTGTCGACAAGGCGCTCGAACTGATCGGCACGCCCACTCTTCCCGACACGCTCAGAGCGACTCGGCTTCATGGCGTCGTGTGCTTCACCGGAATGTTGTCCAACGAGTGGACGGTGAAGGACTTCTACCCGATCGAGTATCTCCCCCGAGGGGTTCGCCTCACCGCTTACGGAGGCGACGCCAACGACCTACGACCTGAAGTCCTCCAGGGCTTTCTCGATGCTGTCAAGGCCGGACACGCCAGCGTGCCCATCCACAAGCACTACCGGCTCGACGAAATCGCCGAGGCCCACGGCGACATGGAGGCCGGGACCGCCTCAGGAAAGCTCGTCGGCACCCTCAATACGCTGGTTCAGAGGTCGTGAAACGCGCCGGGATCGTGACCCCCGGATCCGGCGCGGCCACTCTCTGACCATCGTCACCTTGTGCCGCCGTCAAACCGCATTGCGTGTTCCACGAGCGAACACAGCGCGGAGATCAACGCCATCTCCTCGACATCGCGGGCTCGGGTGTCCAACAGATCGTCGGTGCACACCAGATAGGCGAGGCACCGCGCCCGGCTGATCGCCACGTTGAGACGGTTCTTGGAGAACAGGAAGTCGGCAGTGCGGGGCATGAACTCCGACGACGAGGTCGTCATCGAGAACAACACGACCGCGGCCTCCTGGCCCTGGAACTTGTCGACCGTGCCGACCTCCACACCTCTCGTCGCCGGGTTCGCCCGCAACGCCGTCTCGATGCAGCGGCGCTGGTCGTTGTATGGGGCGACCACCATGAAGTCCTTCACCGTCAACGGACGGGTCACGCCGTGCTGATCGGTCCAGTCCTGGCCGAGCAACTCCTCCACCTTCGCCACCACGATCGCCGCCTCCTCCGGTGACTCGGTCGAGCATCCCCTGTGCTCAGCCCGCAGCCAACGCAGACCCGTTTGGCCGGCCACCGACTGACCGACGCACGACTC
>JASJHI010000395.1:0-7200 GCA_033791105.1 Acidimicrobiia bacterium
CGAGATCCGGTTCGCCAAGACCGAGAGTGGCGGTCCGGTGGAGCTGAGCGAACGGGAACTGGCCGTGCTCCGGCTCCTCCCCCACGGACTGACCCGCAAGGAGTTGGGCGCGCAGCTCTTCGTGTCCGAGAACACGATCAAGACGTATCTGACGTCACTGCGGCACAAGCTCGGTGTCCGCGGTCGCACGACCGACATCGTCGACCGCGCAAGGGAGCTCGGCCTGCTCGACGGGTGATTGCACACCGCGGGCGATGGCGGTCGCACGGGCTGCCCACATGCTGGGAGCTGCGATCGGGAACAGGCCCGACCCAGCGACAGGAGTGCACGATGAGCGACACCGACAACGGCCGGGAGACGGCGGCACAGATCAGGATCGATACGACAGCAAAACGGATCCGCGCCCAGCTCGCCGGAATGACGGTCGGCGACTCGGTCCGCGCCCGCCTCGCGTACGTCACCGGCCACCACCCGGAATATCTGCTCCCGGTCGACGACATCGACTGGACGGCACTCGAGGGCGGGATCGGTGATGATGTACCTGCGCGCGACGACATGTTGGGGTCGTGGACACCGCTCCGCGCAGCGGGTGCAACCATCGGCCGCCGATACCACGATGGAGCGGCAAGCGGTCTCGTCTGCTTCGATTTCGCCGCGATGGGCGCGTGGTTCGAGGAGGACGAGCAGATCTTCTTCCACCCCCGCGATCCGTATCGTCGGGTCGACGTGACCGAGTCGAGCCGACGGGTCGAGATCACCGTCGACGGTCACCTCGTCGCCGCGACGGACCGCCCGCGGTTGGTCACCGAGACCGCGTTGCCCGCTCGCTGGTACGTGCCCAGGACCGATGTCGACTGGGCACTGCTCAGCGAGTCCGGGACCACCTCGGCGTGTCAGTACAAGGGCGTCGCCGACTGGTTTCACGTCGATCTCCCCGGCGGGGAACGTCTCGCCGATGTGGCGTGGGGCTACGAACGTCCCGTCCCCGAAGCGCCGAAGCTCGCCGGGCTCGTCGCCTTCTACGCCGAGCACAGCGCGGTCGAGACAACCGTCGACGGCATCGCGCAGACGAGCCCCTCGTTCGATCCGTCGTGGATCAATCCGAGCCTCGGCATCGAGAACGTCGATATCACGCGAACCGAGATCGCGCCACACTTGGTGAATGCATGACGAGGCAGCGGAGACCAACGGCACCCGGCGGCGGATCGGCCAGGGCAGCGAGTTCGAAGAACGAATCGGTTACTCACGGGCGATCGTCGACGGACCCTGGGTCTTCGTCAGCGGCACAACCGGATTCGACTACGCGACGATGGCGATCTCCGACGACGTGGTCGAGCAGGCCGAGCAGACCCTCTCCAATATCGACGATGCACTGAGTCGCGCGGGCGCGAGCCGATCCGACATCGCCCGGGTCAGGTACTACCTCCCCGACCGTGATGACTTCGAGGCGTGCTGGCCGACGCTGCGGGCTTACTTCCACGAGGCGCGGCCCGCGGCGACGATGCTCGTCACGGAACTCGCAGACGTACGAATGAAGATCGAGATCGAAGTCACCGCCCTGAAGCCGATCTGACGGGAGGACGTGACCCTCCGGCATCGGGAGCGACCAGCGCGGCCACCACGTCCGCCATCGACCGGGCGGAGTGGCCGGAGAGGAAGTGGTCGCAGTACGGCAGAGCAGCCGCCATGCCGGCGGCCAGGGGCTCGAATCCAGGTGCCGCGGCGCGCGGATTGACCCACACGATCCGATGCGCGAGCAACGCCAGTCGCCGCATCGCCCGTTCCAGATCGGCCGGCTCGTCCGAGTCCCACCCGTCCGAGCAGATCAACACCAACGAGCCGCGGACAGCGGTGTGCCAGACCCGGTGGTGGAGCAACGTGGACAGGCCGCTCGCGAGCCGAGTGCCCGAGAAGCGATCGCCTACGACATCGCCGGCGTGCTCGATCGCCTCGGCGGGCGACCGCAGCCTGACCGACGGCGTGATCCTGCTCAGCTCGGTCGAGAGTGCGAACACCTCGGCCCGGCGGTGGACCGCGAGCGCCCGCGTGAGGTGCAGGTACGCCCGGGCGTACCGCTCCATCGAGCCACTCACATCGAGGACGACCACCAGATCACGCCTGGTGCGCCGGGGTTCGGTGTGCACGAGTGAGAGCACGTCACCGCCGGTCTGCGTCGCCCGACGGACGCTCCGGGCCAGGCTGATCGAGCCCCGCGACCTCGTCACTCGTCGACGTCTCGACCGGCGTTCGGGCCACGCGGCAGTCGCCGAATCGAGCAGTGCCCCGACGCGTTCGAGTTCGGCTTCGTCCAGCGAGTCGAACGCCCGGTCGGCCAGCGCCGTGATGCCCGACGATCGGCGGTCGGGCAGAGTGAGGAGATCACCGTCCTCGGTCGCCGCGTCGTCATCGTCGCCCTGGTCGAGATCACTTGCCTGGACAGGGGGCAGTGTCGCCCACGGCAGACCGGCTCCGGAGGTTGCGTCCGGGGCATCGGTCATTGCCGGGACTCGCACGAGAACGTCGTCGTCGTGGCCTTCGGTCGCAGCACCCCGCTGCCCGCGCGATTCCGCTGGGCGCCGCGCGTCGGCGGCGACGAACACCGCGTCGAACAGCGCGTCGAAGGTCGCGATGTCACGGTGCGTGTCGATCATGCTCAATCGACACGCCCAATAGAGCTCGTCATGACCGAACGCACCGAGCACGCCGAGCGCAGCGACGCAGCGCTCGATCCCGGTGAACGCGACGTCGACGCCGGCCGCGCGCAGGCGGTCCGCAAAGGCAGCAGCGAAGATCGCTCGATCGACGCCGGAGAACAGTGCGACCTCAGTCACTGTGGGCACCACCGGTCAGTGGGATGCGCCCGCACATCGCTCGTCCGTCGCCGCTCGTCACCGCTCGGGTCGTGCAGCCGACAACTCACCCTCGAGGGCCTCCCGCACGACCTCGGTGTCGTCGGGTGTCTTGGCCAGCGAGCCGATCGTCCGCAGGGCCGACGGGCGCTCGACCTGCGAGACGCCCAGCGCATGCAGGGCGGCGACCCAGTCGATCGCCTCGGCGAGTCCTGGCGGTTTGTCCAGATCGAGCGACCGAACGGAGGAGACGAACGACGTTGCGGCATCGACGAGGGGCTCCGCCGCACCGGGCACGCGACGACGCACGATCGCCGCAGCCCGCTCGACACCGGGGTACTCGATCCTGTGGTAGTAGCAGCGCCGCTTCAACGCATCGTGGAGCTCGCGGCTGCGGTTCGACGTGAGCACGACGATCGGGGGGCGCTTCGCGGCGAAGGTGCCGAGTTCGGGCACCGTCACCGACGCCTCGCCGAGGAACTCGAGCAGCAGCGCCTCGAACTCGTCGTCGGACCGGTCGAGCTCGTCGATCAAGAGGACGGCCGGGACCTCGTCATCGTGGCGGATCGCCCGTAGGAGCGGCCGGTCCAGGAGGTACTCCTCGGTGAAGAGATCGTGCTCTGCGACCTGATCGGCACTCGCCTCCGCGAGACGGATCGCCAGCAGCTGCCGGGGGTAGTTCCACTCGTAGAGCGCTTCGGACGCGGTGATCCCTTCGTAGCACTGGAGCCGGATGAGCGGCGTCCCGAGTGCGGTTGCCAGCGCCTTCGCCGCGGTCGTCTTCCCGACGCCTGGTTCTCCCTCGAGCAACAGCGGCTGCCCGAGTTTCATCGTGAGGTACAACGCCATCGAGAGACCGTCGTCGACGAGATAATCGACATCGTCGAGCGCGCTCCGCAGTTCGTCGAGCGAATGCTCCGGACTCTGTTCGGGTTGTGTCATCCGACGTTCTCCAAGAGGCGCTGGTAGTCATCCCACGTGTCGACGTCGAGTGGCACCGGCCCGGGGCAGTCGACCTCGGCGACGGGCCAGCGGGCCGACTCGAGGAGCTTCCAGACCGCCTTGTCGCCCTGCAGTTCCGCAAGCGCAGCGAACACCGCTCGGGCGAACAGAAACGGATGGCCCGGTCCATCGCGATAGCGGCACACCGCGATCGGCACATCGCCGAGCGCGAGCAACGCATCGACGGACGCTGGGTCGATGTCGGGCTGATCGCCCAACAGCAGTACGAGTACATCGGCGTGCGGATCGACCGCCTCGAGTGCGGCGACGATCGACGACGAGCACCCGTCGGTGTGGTGCACGCTGTCGACCACTTCGCACCCGCTGAGATCGACACGCTCACGGACCTCTGACGCAGCACCACCGAGGGCGACCACGATCTGATCGAAGGCACAAGCTCGTGCCGTGTCGAGCGCGGCATCGAGCAACGTGCGTCCTCGAAACGCGAGCAGCTGTTTCGGCTGCCCGAGACGGGTCGAGCCACCCGCCGCGAGCACGATCGCGGAGACGAACACCCTCAGCCGACGCCGAGTTCCTCGGCGTGCCGGTCTCGGCAGCCGACATTGCAATACCAGTAGTCGACACCGCCGTGCCCGAGCCATGGGGTGTCCTCGCCGAGCGTGACCGTCATCCCACAGATCGGATCGACTGCGGAGGGTGGGCGGCCCGGTTCGTCGGCGGGCTTGGTCGGCTCGAGGCCGTCGACCCGAATCGCCCGGACGAGCGAGGCGAGAATCGAGACGGCGATCTCCTCGGCGGTGCGCGCTCCGATCTCGACTCCGACCGGCGAGTGGACGACGGCCCGCTCGGCGGTGTCGAGGTCGAGCGACTCGAGCACCGCGATACCCCGTGTCCGGCTGGCGACGAGACCGACGAAACCGATCCCAGCGTCGAGCGCGGCCCTGATCGTGGATTCCTCCTCCCGGCCGTGACTGGCGACGACGACCGCCGTGGCTCCCGCAAGCTGCTCGGCATCGACGTCCATCTCGAAGCCGAGCGAGCCGCCGAGTTGCACGAGCGACTCGGCGATCGGCGTCGAACCCAGGACGACGATGCGTTCGGCAGGGACCTTCGGATCCAGGAAGATTTCGATCGCACCGCCACTCAGGCAGGGGTTGACCGTGGTCACCGCGCCGGGCGAGTCGGGGAAGGTGTCGCTGCCGTCCGGAAGGATGCGTAAGAGTGTCGACTCGCCGCTCTCGAGCACGTCGAGCGCGGCCGCGCGTACGGACTCCTCCGCGCATTGGCCCCCGACGAAGCCTTCGATCGCGCCGTCCGGCAGGACGATCGCAGCGTCACCCGGCCGCGCCGAAGTCGGACACTGTGCGCGTACGACCGTTGCCAGGACGAACCGTCGTCGCTGCGCGACGAGTTCGGCAATCCTCGCCGTGTGTCGTTGTGAGGCGGTGACCATCGGGCGACCGGCGATCAGATCGGCGGGGTGTGGTTGCCCTGCATGGTCTCCCACACCCGACTCGGCGTGAGCGGCATGTCCGCATGACGAACACCGAAGGGCTGGAGCGCGTCGATGACCGCATTGACGATCGCCGGCGGAGAACCGACGGTGGCCGACTCGCCGATCCCCTTGGCCCCGATCGGGTGATGCGGCGACGGCGTCACGGTGTGGCCGGTCTCCCAGTCGGGTACCTCGAGCGCGGTCGGGATGAGATAGTCCATCAACGATCCGGCGGTGCAGTTGCCCTCCTCATCGAATGAGATCATCTCCATCAGCGCCATTCCGACGCCGTCGGCAAGACCGCCGTGGACCTGGCCCTCGATGATCATCGGATTGATCTGCGTGCCGCAGTCGTCGACGGCGATGAAGCGCCGCACCTTGACCTGGGCGGTCCCCGGATCGATGTCGACGACACAGATGTAGGCCCCGAACGGATAGGTGAGGTTCTCAGGGTTGTAACAGATCTGGGCTTCGAGGCCGCCCTCGATGCCCTCGGGAAGGTCGCCTGCTCCGTGGGCTCGCATGGCGACATCCTGAATCGTCACCGACGACTCGGGATCACCCTTCACCCGGAAGGTGCCGGCCTCGTACTCGATGTCGGCGACCGACGCCTCGAGCATCCCGGAAGCGATGATCTGTGCCTTGTCACGCACCTTGCGGGCGACCAGGGCCGCGGCCGCTCCCGACACCGGCGTCGACCTGCTGCCGTACGTGCCGAGCCCGAAGGGCGTGTTGTCGGTGTCGCCGTGGACGACGTCGATGTCGTCGGGTGGAATGCCGATCTCCTGCGCCACGATCTGGGCGAAGGTGGTCTCGTGACCTTGGCCCTGCGTCTTGACCGAGAGTCGGACAACCGCCTTGCCCGTCGGGTGGATCCGAAGCTCGCACCCGTCGGCCATGCCGAGGCCGAGGATGTCCATGTCCTTTCGTGGCCCGGCGCCCACCGCCTCGGTGAAGAACGAGATACCGATCCCCATCAGTTCGCCGCGTTCGCGTTTTTCGGCCTGCTCGCGGCGCAGTTCGTCGTATCCGGCCATCTCCATCGCTTTGCGCATCGCCGGCTCGTAGTCGCCCGAGTCGTAGATCCATCCGGTCTTGGACTCGTACGGGAACTGTTCGGGCTGGATGAAGTTCTTCAGCCGTAGCTCTGCGGGATCCATGCCGAGGTCGTGGGCGAGCACGTCCACCATTCGCTCGACGAGGTAGACCGCCTCGGTGATGCGGAATGAGCACGCGTAGGCCACACCACCGGGCGCCTTGTTGGTGTAGACGGCCGTCATGTGCGCGTAGGCAGCCTCGATGTCGTAGCTGCCGGTGAACACTCCGAAGAATCCTGCGGGGTACTTGACCGGTGCGGCCGTGCCGTTGAACGCTCCGTGGTCGGCGAGCACATTGGTGCGGATCGCGCGGATTCGGCCGTCCTTCGTCGCGGCGATCTCGCCGCGCATGATGTAGTCGCGGGCGAATCCGGTGCTGACCAAGTTCTCGGTGCGGTCCTCCATCCACTTGACCGGCTTGCCGATCACGAGCGACGCGACGATCGCGCAGACGTAGCCCGGGTAGATCGGCACCTTGTTGCCGAACCCGCCACCGAGATCGGGTGAGATCACTCGGATCATGTGCTCCGGCAGTTCCGACACCAGCGCCAGAGCGGCCCGGATGATGTGGGGGGCTTGGGTGGTCATGTAGACGGTGAGCTTCGACGTGGACCGGTCGAAGTCGGCGATCGACCCGCAGCACTCGATGGGTGACGGGTGCGACCGGGGGTAGTGCAGGTCGAGCTTGGACACGACGTCGGCCTCGGCGAACGCCTTGTCGGTGCCCTCCTTGTCACCCACCTCCCAGTCGAAGACCACGTTGTCGTGTGGGTTGACCTTGTCGTCGCGAATGATC
>JASJHI010000396.1:0-5912 GCA_033791105.1 Acidimicrobiia bacterium
TGAAGGACTACGTGTTCGACTGGGAGCGGATGCTCGCCTTCGTTGGCAACACCGCGCCGTACCTCCAGTACGCCCACGCCCGCATCTGCTCGCTGTTCCGCCGGGGCGATGTCGACCGGATGAGCGTGCGCAACAACACGATCCAGGTCGAGGTGCCCCAGGAGCGAACGTTGGCGCTCGCGTTGCTCGCCTATCCCTCGGCGATCGTGGCAACCCTCGACACGTACAGCCCTCATCGGCTGTGCACCTACCTGTACGACCTCTCGTCCGACTTCACTGCCTTCTACGAGCACTGCCCGGTGCTCAAGGCCGATGACGCCACCAGGGCAAGTCGCCTCGCGCTGTCCGATCTCACCGCGCGGGTGCTCGAACACGGACTTGGATTGCTCGGGATCGACGTGCCGGAGCGGATGTGAGCGTTCTTCAGCAGGGCCTCCTCCCCGATACAGCGGCCATCGACGAATCTGGCGCACTGTCGATCGGTGGCTGTGACGTGGCCGAACTGGCCGCCGAGTACGGAACGCCCGTGTTCGTCTACGACGAGGAGCACCTCCGGCGCCGCGCCCGCGAGGCGGTCACCGCATTCGGACGCGACCGAGCGATCTATGCGACCAAGGCGTTCCTCTGTCGAGCGATGGCCAGGCTCGCGTACGACGAGGGAATGCTGCTCGATGTCGCATCCGGCGGCGAGCTCCATGTCGCGCGTGCGGCGGGCGTACCCGCCGAGGCATGTGTTCTCCACGGCAACAACAAGTCGATCACTGAGCTGCGCGAGGCGATCGCGGCGGGCGTGCGCCACATCGTGGTCGACTCGTTCGACGAACTCGACCGGATCGACGCGCTCGCCGCCGACGGCGTCGGACCCAGACCATCGATCCTCTTGCGGGTCACCCCCGGCGTCCACGCCCACACGCACGAGTTCATCGCGACCGGACAAAACGATTCGAAGTTCGGCTTCAATCTCGGCAACGGCGACGCACTGCGCGCGGTGGATCGGGCACGGCGATCCGACTCGGTCGATCTCGTCGGTCTGCATTGCCACATCGGTTCGAACGTGTTCGAGGCATCGTCGTTCGCCAAGGCGGCCGAGGTCATGGCCGATTTCGCCGTGCCGCTGGATCTTCCCGAGCTCGTGCTCGGCGGTGGGCTCGGTGTCGCCTACGTCGCGGGCGAGGAGGCGCCGTCGATCACGCAGTGGGGCAACGTCCTCCTCGACGCGTGCTCCGCGCTCGGTGTCCGGTCGAACGTCAGTGTCGAGCCGGGGCGAGCGATCGTCGCTGCGGCGGCGATCACCGTGTACACGGTCGGCACGGTCAAGCGGATACCGGACGTCCGGACCTACGTCGCGGTCGACGGCGGCATGAGCGACAATCCGAGGCCGGTGCTGTACGGCTCTGGTTACGAGTCGTTCCTCCCGCGAGTGACCGATGCTGAACGGCCGCTGGAATCACGACTCGTCGGCAAGCACTGCGAATCGGGCGATGTGCTGTCGTTCGAGGCGCTACTCCCCAGCGACGTGGTGGTCGGCGACCTGCTGGCGATGCCGGTGACGGGTGCCTACGGCCACTCGATGGGATCGAACTACAACAAGATCACCCGCCCGCCGGTGGTATTCGTCTCCGACGGCGACGCCCGTCTCGTCGTCCGGCGCGAGCGGTACGACGACCTGCTCGCGACCGACCTCGGCTGAAGATCTCCGACCGCAGGGCGGAGTTACCCTGCCTCCGTGTCGCTCTCCACGAATCGCATCAGCTCTGCAACCCGTGCGCTCGGGGCCTCGCTCACGGCGTCGATTCAGGAGCCCAGGGCCCGGATGACCCCGGCAACGGCCGCTGGAATGACCACCAGCGCGAACCTGCGCATGGTCGTGCCGTCGTTCATCCGCCGTGTCGGGCAGACGCGGAGGGAGTACGAACGAGGAATCGGACGCGCCACCACCAGGTCGGCGCCGCGAAATGTTGCCGTCGGGCGCGGCGTCCGGGTCGAGTACACGCCAGAACTCGACGGCGATGCAGACCCGGGTGAGGTCGTCTGGTCGTGGGTGCCGTTCGAGGACGAACCGACGAGGGGCAAGGATCGGCCGGTCGTCATCATCGGCCGATCGGGCGATGACTTCGCCGCCGTGCCGCTCACCTCGCGGAATGACGGCCAGTACGACCACGTTCCGGTCGGTACGGGTGAGTGGGATCCGAAGCGGCGGCCCAGTTGGGCCAAGGCCGATCGTCTGTTGATGATCGATCCCGGCGACGTCCGTTGCGAAGGATCAGTGCTCCCGCGCGACCGGTTCGACCTGGTCGTTGCCGCGGCAAGTCGGCACCATCCACTCGTTCGCACCTGACGCCGCGCGTCGTCGACTCAGCCGAGGATCTTGGCTTTCGCGGCCGCGTACTCGGCGTCGTCGAGGGCGCCGGAGTTGTGCAGCTCGGCGATCTTCGTGAGCTCATCGGCGTCGCTCGACGCGCCGGCTGCGCCGCGGATGTAGAGCTGCATTGCAGCGTCGCGGTCCTTGGCCTCTGCCATCTGGCGGTCCTGCATGCCTCCGCCGCGCACGATGAGATAGATCAGGATGCCGAGAAACGGCAGGAACAGGATGAACACGGCCCAGATCGCCTTCGCCCATCCGCTCATGTCTTGGCTGCGGAAGATGTCGATGAAGATCGTGATGAGGAGGTACATCCACATCACGAAGAGGAAGAACCAGAGCAGCGACCAGAGGAACTGGCCAGATCCGAATTCTGCGGCGATCGTCATGGTGGTGTGACTCCCTGATTGTGTGCGGTGGTGTCCGCGGTTGCGGAGAGGACGAGACGGTGCAGACCCATCGGGCTGCCGTCGAGGGCGATGACGTCGTCGGCCGGCTCGAAGTCGTACCGATTCGGACTGGACTCGGCGAACGTGCTCGCGTCGACGAGCACCTGGCCGATCTGCGACAGCGCGCCGATCGCGAGCGCGCGGCGGACGGGTTCGCCCCACGCGCCGAACGTGACGCTGCCGCGCTGCAGTACGCCGACGCCGACGGGTCCGGTCGAAAGACCGGCGTGCGCCGAGACATCGATCGCCTCGGCGTCCCGGAAGTCGATGATCCGTTGCCGAGCATCGTCGACGAACGCGAGCGCCTCGTCAGCGCCCGCGCTCGCGGGCCCTTCGTCGCCCCGCTCGAGACCTGCGATGTAGAGCGAACGATCGGCCGCGACCCTGACGCGATCGACCCCGTGGTCGTCGGCTGCCTCGTCGATGAGTGTGCTGACCCTGCTGAGGATCTCGTCGAGCGTGTCGTCGTTTGTGTGTGCAGCACCGACCGCGATGTTGACCGCGATCGCAGTTGCCAGTTGCGCGGCGGCTCCGGAGTCGGCGACCGCACCGTCGGTGCCCACTAGGCGGGGCGGCAGCACGGTCATCAGCAACTCGCGCGTCCGGTTGTACTCGGCCTCGAGTTCTCGTTCCTGTTCACCGAGATCGGCCGCCATTGCATGGAGCCGATGGCCGAGGTCGCCGAACTCGTCTCTGCCGAGTTCGGGCAGATCGGGATCACGATCACCCCCGGCGACGGCGGCCGCCGCGTCGACCACCGGGCCGACAGGCCGGGTCGACCGATTCGCGAGCCAGGCACCGACGAGCGCAGCCAGCGGCACGATGATTGCGACGACGAGCAGCATTCGAAGCGCGTAGGAATACAACGGTGACCGGGCGTCGCGGAGCGGAACCTCGGCGACGACGACCCAGTCGACCCCAGGCACGTCGAGGGGTGTCGAGTAAGCGAGTGTCTTCGTGCCGAGATAGTTTTTCGCGTCGCCCTGGAACTCGTCGCCGTCGAGCGCGGTGGCGACGGGATCGGTGTCGACCGGCTGGACGAGGACCGGAGACCCGGCTCGCTCGATCCGCTCGGCCAAGTCGTCGTCGACCGAGGAAAGATAACGCTCCGGATCCTCGATCCACTTCCTGCTCTCGCTGCGCAACAGTTCGTCCGCGCCGACGACGTAGCTCTCGCCCGCTCCCAGCCCGACGGTTTCCCAGTTGCCGTCAGCGGTGGTGATCGCGCTGAGCGATTCGACGGGGACCTCGAGCACGAGGGCACCCAGCAGGTTCGTGCCGCTGCGCACGGCGGACGCGACGAATGCCACCGCGTCGCCATTGGCCGGGATGTAGATCTGAACGTCGGAGAACACCGAATCACCTGTGCGGACCAGCGGCAGCCGGTCGAGGACCGTGGCGGCGAGCTTGCTCTCGGTGTACGGACCCTCGCTGAGGTCGACGCCGAAGTCGACCCGCTTGTCGGTTGTGTAGACGATTTCCCCGGCGGGTGCCGAGATCAGCATCAGGTCGTCGGCAGCGAGTGTCTCTTTGAGTGTCGAGAGATACGGATGGTGTTCGGCATGGATCTCGCTGTAGCCCGAGCCGTCCCCTGCATCGTCGATCAGGACGCGTTCGTCATCCGGGACGCCGGACTCGACGATGTAGTGGTACTGGAGGTATCTTCCCGAATCCGACTGTGGCTGGATGTCGGTGATGGAGAGGTCGTCCACGCCCGCAAGCGCGAGCTGCGGCATCAGGTTCTCTTCGTAGTACGCGTCGAGCTCGGCCTGTTCAGCTTCGTCGAGGGTGCCTGCCGATGGGAACAACGCCTCGAAGTCTTCGAGCGCGTTGATGACGGCGAGGTCGGCGGCAACCGACGACGTCAGCTGCAGCACCCGCTGGACGCCGTTCTCGATGCTGCGGGCGCGGCTCTGGCCGGTGCCGACCAGTTGGTCCTCGGTGCCCTCGTCGAGAAGTTCGCTCGCGGCGACGAAGTTCAGTCCTCCGACCAGCAACACCGACAACAGCGAGATGAGGACGAGCGTGAGTGAGAGTTGCCGCCGGAGACGGCGCGGTCGCCTCCACCACGGCAGGGCCCGCAGGCGGGCACGGACGACGGCGAACCCATCGGTTTCGTCGTCGGGGCTCGATTGCGCAGCGGTCTCTGCGCCGGAGTCGAGTTCAGAGCTCGTGTCGATGTCACGGTCGGTTCCGGCGCCGTTGTCGGGATGGAGCGAGCTCATTCGTGCTCCCCGATCTGGGCTGCGCCGTCGGCGTCGATTGTGATCATCACTCGGGCCTCGAGGATTCGGTCGATCCGCCGGCGGCGCGTGGTCGCCATCCGGTCGAGCGCAGTCGTGAGGTCGGGGTTGCGGCTGCCGACCTCACCTGCCGTGTCCCCGTCGATCGTGACCATCTCACAGTCGCTCACCGCACGTAGTGCGACGTCGTAGCCGTGCACGCGTTCGCCGCTCAGCAGGCCGATCAGATCGCCGTCGTTCACGGTCGCAACGGTGATCTCGTCGGTGTTGGTAGTGGACGCCAGGATCAGTTCGGCGGCTCCCTCGACGAGCAGCATCAAGTCGCGGTGGTCCGCTCCGGGGCCGACGATCAGTTCGCCGCGGGCGAAGCGCTGCGCCGTGGCGTGGTGTGCCATGCGGTCGATCTCGTCGTCGGGCAACGACTCGAGGTATGGCGACACGGTGAGTGCATCGCGCAGTTCGAGTGGTGTCGGAGCGTCGTCGCCGGCGGTCGGGCCGTCGTAGAGGTAGAGGTCCTGGGCGGGGCTCGGCAGTGGAACGCCGTGCCGATGTGACTGATACCACACGAGCGATCCGAAGTCACTCTTCACTCGCGGCTCGAAGGCGAAGTCCGTGATCCACATGTCGACCTCGTAGGTCATCAGCGGGGCGTCGACCTGGATCACTCTCACGCCCGGCGGGGGCTCGGCGAGCACGCCCGGCGTGCCGCGGGCTGCATCGAGCAGCATCTCCTTGGCGAGTGTCGGCGCGTTGAGGTACGCGACTTGTACCGGCATCACGACACGGTGCAGTGATCCGCCCTCGGTGTAGTTGACCAGGCTGGCGGTGGCGAGCAGGCTGTTCGGCACGACGGTGACG
>JASJHI010000397.1:0-11101 GCA_033791105.1 Acidimicrobiia bacterium
CAACGTCTTCGTGCCACCTCGGCCTCACCAGCGGATTGTGCTCGACCCGATCTACGACGTCGAAGTCGACCTCGCCACATCGGTCGATCACCCCTCGCCAGTGATCCGATCGTGTGGGGAAATCGCGTGTGCCGCTCGCGCCTACCAGCGCGGTGAATTCGAGGACATGCTCCGATACGGCCGGGACGCCGAGCGCAGTTCGATCTTCGGGTCGGCCTTCTGGTTCGGATCTCTCCAGGTCCAGTCCTGGGCGGAGTACTTGCTCGGGGATCTCGAGGCAGCGCTCCGCAGCGCGGATCGCGACCTCCATGAGGCGTACCGCTTCGGCGATCGGTCGGCAATGATCGTCCCGGTCGGCATCTATTCGCTCGTGCTCGGATCGCTGGGCGAGGCCGAAGCATCGGCCATTGTTCGCGGAGCCCTGCCGCGCAGCCTCACCGTCATGCTCGTTGCGGAGCTCCCAGAGCTCGACGTTTGGATCAAAGAGCAAATCGGACGCGACCGATTTGCAGAACTACGTCAACGGGGACGCGGGATGACACCCCGCGAGCTCCAGGCGCTGGCCCACGATGTTTGCGCGCAACACTTCGACGCCAAGGACTGAACCGACGACGAGTTCGGCCTTCCGCCGTTCCGGTTTCTGACGCATCGTCAGAAACCGGGGTGCTCGGTAGGCTCCGCGCGGTGAGAGGGATCACCGCCTGGGGCAGCTACCTGCCGTTCCGTCGACTCGACCGAGCCGAGATCGCTGCCGTCGCCGGTAAGGGAGGCGGACGTGGCACCCGCACCGTGGCGAGCTTCGACGAGGACCCCACAACGATGGCGGTCGAAGCCGGCCGACGCGCGCTCGGGGGCGCGTCCGTGGTCGTCGACACCCTGCTGTTCGGCTCGGTCAATCCCGCGTACGCGGACAAGACCAACGCGACCGCCGTCCATTCGGCACTCCGACTGTCCGACTCGTCGGGTGCGTTCGACCTCGGATTCTCGACTCGCTCCGCTGTCGCCGGACTACTGCTCGCCGCGTCCGGCACCGGGACGACGATGGTCGCCGCCGCCGACATCCGCGTCGGCCGGGCCGGATCGGCCGACGAGGCGGCCGGCGGAGACGCAGGTACGGCGATCGTGATCGGCAACGACGTGGCGGAGTCGCCCGTTCTCGCCGAGATCGTCGGTACGGCCAGCCGGACCGCGGAGTTCATCGACCGCTGGCGCACGCCCGGTGAGCCGTTCTCCAAGATGTGGGACGACAAGTTCGCCCAGGTCACCTACACGCCGCTTGCCGTCGAGTCCTACGACTCGGCCTTGGTGGCAGCTGGAGTGGGGCGACCCGACGTCAGCTCGGTGGCCGTCTCCGGTCCGACCGCTCGAATCGCCGGCGCGATCGCCAACGTGCTCGGTGCGGCGAAGACCCTCGACGACCTCTCCTCCTCGGTCGGCCAATGTGGTGCCGCGCAGCCGGCGCTACTGCTCGCGCACCTCCTCGAATCGTCGTCGCCCGGCGATGTCGTCGCCCTCGTGTCGTTGGCCGACGGCGTGGACACGATCGTTCTGCGGATCACCGACGCGATCGTCGCGGCCGCAGATCGTCGGGGCCCGACCGTCGCTGCCCAGGCCGCGTCCGGCGCACCCGTGCGGTACGGCAAGTTTCTCGCGTGGCGGGGGCTGCTCGAGATCGACCCTCCTCGGCGCCCCGAACCGCAGCGTGTCTCGGCGACCGCCGCGGCGCGCAGCGACGCCTGGAAATTCGGCTTCGTCGCCAGTGTCGACCCGTCGACCGGAGACGTCGCGATGCCTCCGGCTCGCGTCTCGAACGACGGCGAACGTGTCGACGAGATGGTCGAGCATCCGATGTCCGACGCCGCAGGCACGATCGTCACGTTCACGATCGATCGTGTGGCCTACTCGCCGAGTCCGCCGATCGTGTTCGCTGTGGTCGACTTCGACGGCGGTGGGCGGCTCCCACTCGAGTTGTGCGATTGCGACGAGGACGAGGTCGAGATCGGCGCCCGCGTCGAGATGACGTTCCGGCGCCTCTACACGGTGGACGGAATCCCCAATTACTTCTGGAAGGCACGGTTGGCTCGTGGCTAGTCACGGCATCACGGATCAGATCGCCCTCGTCGGCATGGGATGCACGCGCTTCGTCGAGCACTGGGACATGGGTCTGGACGACCTGATCGTGCGCGCCGCAACCGATGCCTACGAGTCGGCGGGCATCGACAAGGCCGCGGTCGACGCGTACTGGTTCGGAACCGCGCAGGGTGGCATGAGCGGCATCACACTCGCCCGTCCCCTCCAACTCCAGAACAAGCCGGTGACGAGGGTCGAGAACTACTGCGCCACCGGCTCCGACGCGCTGCGCCAGGCCTGCTATGCCGTCGCCAGCGGCGCCTACGACGTTGCGATGGCGGTCGGTGCCGAGAAGACGAAAGACTCTGGCTACCAGGGGCTCAACGCGGTGCCGGTCCCCAACGACGGCACCGGCCGCACGCTCACCGCGGCAGCGATGTTTTCGATGGTCGGGCCTGCGTACGGTGAGAAGTTCGGAGTCTCCGACTCGGACATGCGTACCGCGATGGCGCACGTCGCCGAGAAGAACCACGCGAACGGCGCCAAGAACCCGCTTGCCCAGTTCCGCCGGGAGGTATCCGCCGAGACGATCTGCGCATCGCCCAAGGTGGCCGGCGATCTCGGTGTCTTCGACTGCGCCGGCGTCGCCGATGGCGCTGCGGCGGCGATCATCTGCCGCGCAGAGGACGCCCACCTCTACACCGACAACCCGCTCTACGTGAAGGCGCTGTCGCTCGTCGCGGGGAACGGGTCGGGGCTCACCGACCAGTCCTACGACTACACGACGTTCCCCGAGATCGCGGCGTGTGCGGTCGATGCGTACGAGCAGGCGGGCGTCGGCGATCCGAGCGCCCGCATCGCGATGGCCGAAGTACACGACTGTTTCACGATCACCGAACTCGTCCTGATGGAGGACCTCGGGTTCTCGGAGCGGGGGACTGCCTGGCGAGAGGTGCTCGACGGCCGGTTCGACCTCGACGGTGACCTACCGATCAACACCGATGGCGGTCTGAAGTCGTTCGGGCATCCGGTCGGCGCCTCCGGCCTGCGGATGATCTACGAGGCCTGGCTCCAGTTGCGCGGCGAGGCGGGCCCCGATCGGCAAGTCGACAGCATCACCGCCGAGCGCAACCTCGCGCTCACGCACAACCTCGGTGGGTATCCCGGCGAGATGGTGAGTTTCATCTCGATCCTCGGTTCGACGCTCGACTGACCGCACCCGAGCCGGCTGCCCGCGCACGAGCCGTGTCCGCGTCTTGACAGCGATTAGCCAACGTTCTAACGTAGTCCATTAGTACTCGCGGGGCGAACGCGACTCCTCACACCCCCTTCTCCCCGATACCCCCTCTACGAACACAGGAGAGCACGATGGAATTCGGCGTCTTCATGAACGGCTACCTCCCCGGACCAGCAGCCCACGATCCGGCGAGTGAGCACACGATGCTGATGCGTGAAGCCGAGTATGCGGTCTTCGCCGACAAGCACAACTGGAAGTACGTCTGGTACGGCGAGCACCACGCGCTCACCGAATACAGCCACATGTCGGCGCCGTCTCCTGTGATGGGCTACGTGGCCGCGAAGACCGAGCAGATCCATCTCGGCACCGGCATCACCAGCTTCCCGACGGAGAAGGAGCACCCGGTGCGCCTCGCCGAGCGGGCGGCGATGCTCGATCACATCACCGAAGGACGCTTCGAGTTCGGCACGGGCCGCGGCGCCGGCTCGCACGAGGTCGCCACGTTCAACGGTCTCACGACCGCCGAGACCAAGTCGATGTGGAACGAGGTCGTCCGTGAGATCCCGCGCATGTGGGAGGAGCGCGACTACAGCTTCGAGGGCGAGCACTTCAGCGTTCCGACCCCGCACAACATCCTTCCCAAGCCGTACGGCGCAGGTCACCCCGCAATGTGGCTCGCGTGCGGCAACCCCGGCACGTTCGCCCAGGCCGGCGGTTCCGGGCTCGGAGCGATCGCGTTCAACTTCGAGCCCGTGTACAACCTCAAAGGTCGCATCGACGCCTACAAGGAAGCCGCGGCCGATCCCGACGAGATCATCGGCCAGTACCAGAACAACAATGTGATGATGACGAACGCGGTCATCTGCCTGAAGGACCGCGAGCGAGCCCGCGAGGTCGCGCTCAGCGCCGGGCGCGGCTACCTCCACTCGATGGTGCAGCTGTACCACGACACGATGCCCAAGAGCGAGCACATGCCGACCTGGCCCGAGACCGCGCGCAACGTTCGCACCGAGGAGACGCTCGACCAGGTGATCGAGGAGGGCTGGCTGCTGTGCGGCAACCCGGAGGAGGTCGCCGAGCAGATCCGCCGCTATGTCGACGTCGGTTGCGACCAGCTCGTGTTCGGTCTGCCGGGCGAGGGTCTCGAGCACGACGAGGTGCTCGAGTGTCTCGAACTGTTCGGCGAGCACGTCATCCCGGAGTACGACAAGGACCCGGAGCATTCGACCACCAAGTTCCGCCGCAGCGCGGTGCCGAAGTACTCGCCGATCAACGGTCCGATCGACGACTTCAAGATCGAGGTCATCCCCGAGACAGCGCTGCTGCCGCTCGGCTGAGGGAGACTCGAGAACTCAGACGAATGCGCCGTACGAGTCGAGCGTGCGCAACACGTCGTCGCGCCGTTCGTTCGGGAGCCGGAGGACGACCTCGGTGCAGCCCAACTCGCGATAGAACTCGAGCTTCTCAGCGCTCGGGATGCTTCCGAACGGGATCACGACCGGTGCACCGTCGCGTCCCGCGGCCTCCCACGCCTCGCGGAGCCGGGGGAGCGCCGCGCGGATGCCCGCCCCGCCGATCGGAATCCATCCGTCCGCGTACTCGGCGATGTGCTCGAACAGGATCGGGCCCGCCCCGCCGCCGATGAAGGTCGGGATTCGGGGCCGCTGTATCGGCTTCGGCCAACTCCACGACGACTCGAAGTCGACGTACTGGCCGTGGAACTCGGCCTCGTCGTCGCGCCACAGGGCTTGCATTGCGAGTGTGTGCTCCCGTGAGCGATCGCGCCGAGTTGCGTAGTCGACACCGTGGGTCGCCATCTCCTCGACGTTCCATCCGAACCCGATGCCGAACCGGGTGCGGCCACCGCTGAGCTGATCGAGTGTCGCCCAAACCTTGGCGTACGCGACCGGGTCGTGCTGGGCGACGAGTGCGATCCCTGAACCGAGTTCGAGTCTCGTCGTGGCGCTCGCGCAGGCGGCGAGCACCGTCGGCGGGTCCATCGCCCTGCTGTACTCCGGACCGAGCTCCCCACCCATCGGAGCGGGTGTCGCGCGGTCCGTCGGGATGTGCGTGTGTTCGGGGAGCCAGAACGACGAGAAACCCCGCGATTCCGCCTCGACCGCGAGCTCGACCGCGTCAACGGTCTCGGTGGTGGCGAAGATCGTCAGGCCGATGCGCATGTTCGCGGCCTCGCTACCAGAGTTCGTCGGTGTACGTGTCGGTCCCCATCACCGTCGGGATGTACGGAGCGGTCCAGATGTGTGTGCCGAGCCCGCTCACCTCGAAGTCGGCTCCCCATCGGCCGTAGCCGTCGGGCCAGTCGACCTCTGGGTCGTGGTCGAGGAAGTGGAGCTGTAGAAAGCGCCGATCGGATCCGGCCACTCCTGGGACGCCGGGGGCATCGCCGGGGAGAGGGAGCAGCGTCGAGGTGCCGACAACCTCGGGTCCCCACGCCGAGGCGAATGCCCGGGTGCTCCACGTCGTGTCCATCCAGCGATCGAGGTCATCGAGCGTGGCGTCGGCGTTCAGCTCACCGGCGGTGACGACGAGCCCGTCGAAGTCGCGGTCGAGGGCGAGCTCGATCGCCGTTCCGTGCGCGTTGCGGCGCATCGACGAGCGGTGTTCGTACAGCGCGGTGTGGGTGTGGTCGCGGTCGGGGAACATGCGGTCGGCGGCGTGGAGCTGCTTGACCATGCGCACTGCCCACCGGCTCCACTCGTCGTGGAACCCCTTCAGCACCCAATAGATCGACAGATAACTGGCCGCGCTCGGATCCGGACACAGTGGCGAGTCGTGCGGTGAGCGCAGCGCCTTGAGGCGGCGTGTCGCGACGAACCGCCGGCCGGCGAACTGGTGGGCGCCGACCATGCACCCCGCGTAGAAGTGGTCGTACTCGTACCAACGGTTGTACTCGACCTCGCGCCCCTTGTGCGGCTCGATCGCCGTGAAGAGCAGCGTCCCCAGTTCGATCGGCGGCGGCGCAATCGAGCGCGGCTCACTCGGCATGGATTCGGCGGGTTCGGAATCTATTCGAGCGGCCACGGTCGAAGTCTGTCATCCGCGCTGCGCGTGACACGCCTGTTCCCGCGGTCAGATCGATCGCAATGCCGGGACGACCTCGGCTGCCACAACCGCAAGCTGGTCGCAGCATTCGTCGAGGTCGCGGGCGGCGACCGCGAGTTGGATCTGGTTCACGCCATCGGGGACGGTCGAAAGGAGCCGTTCGGTCACCTCGTTGGCGGTTCCCGTGATCGTGCGGCGGCCCGCGTCCCACTCGGGTCGGCCGATGTGCACCGGCCGAGCGATGTGGCCGATGACGAACCCCTCGGAGGAGCGTCCTTCACCGTCGAGCAGCTGGTGGAGCGCGTCGACGTGCTCGACGCTCGCCGGACCCTGTGGCAGCCACCCGTCACCGAAGCGGGCAGCCCGTCGCAATGCCGGCGCCGACGATCCCGCGACCCAGATCGGTGGGCGCGGCTGCTGCTCCGGACGAGGTTGCGCGCCGAGGTCGTCGACGAACTCGTTCTCGAGCGCCGCGATCAGCGTCGGCAACGCGGCGTCGAGGTCGCGACCCCGCGCTGCGAAGTCGACGCCGAGGGCCTCGAACTCGCCTTGGAGATGGCCGGCTCCGATTCCGGCGATGAGGCGACCGCCCGAAAGGTGGTCGAGCGTCGCGAATTGCTTCGCCGCGACGAGCGGGTGTCGATAGCCGAGAACGAACACGTGCGTCAGCAGTCCGACGCGCTCGGTCTGTCCGGCGATCCAGGACAGCGTCGAGATCGGATCCATCCACTGCGTTCCCATCGTGGGCGCGGCAGCGCGCGGGATCACCACGTGATCACACACGCCGATGTAGTCGTACCCCACCGCGTCGCACGCCTGCGCGACTCGGAGCAGGTCGCCGGGACGGGCTCCGGCTTCCCACGGCGAAGCGAACATCGTGCTCTGCGCCTGGATGGGCAGCTGCGTTCCGATCGTTCGCTGCCGGGCCGTGGTCGCTGCCATCGCGGTGACCATAGACCGTGCCGGCGCCGACCGCGGCAACTTTCTGACGCCTCGTCAGAAACGGGGGGATGCAGCTATTGTCCACCCGGTGACCGCCCACGATCCAGCCGCTCACACCGGTGTCGATCCAGCAGCCCCGGGGCCGATTCCGGACGATCCCGACGAGTTCCTCGCGCTGCTGCGCGCCGCAGTCGGTCGGGCCGGAACACCCCAGCCGGCACGCGATCCGGTGAGCCTCTCCACGATCCGCGCGTGGTGCGACGCGATGTCCGAGGCCAATCCGCTCTACACCGATCCGGAGGCCGCCGCTGTGGGTCCCCACGCTGCGCTCGTCGCTCCGCCGGCCATGCTCAACGTCTGGACGATGGCCGGGCTGGTGTCGGGTGCGCCGATCCCGCGCGACCCGAACGAACCCCGCGCCAAGGTGTACGAACTGCTCGATCGTGGCGGGTTTCCCGGCGTCGTCGCCGTCAACTCCGACCTCTCGTTCGAGCGGTACCTGCGGCTCGGCGAGCACATCACGGCAACGACGCGGCTGGTCGCGGTGTCCGAGCAGAAGACGACCAGGCTCGGCATCGGCCACTTCGTGACGACCGAAGCCGAATTCGTCGATGACGCCGGCGACCGTGTCGGCGCTCTGAGTTTCAAGGTGCTGCGCTACCGGCCGACGGCGAAGGACGTCGCTGGTGACGAGCCTCCGGCAGCGATGGAGAGCCCGGCGGAGCGACCCCCTCGGCCGAGACCGAAGTTCAACCAGGACCAGGCGTGGTTCTGGGAAGGGCTGCGCCATCACGAGCTGCGCATTCAGCGGTTCACCGACGACGGCTCGCTCGTCCATCCGCCGGCCAACTGCAACCCGCAGACGCAGCACTTCGACTACGACTGGATCGTCGCCGGCGGCAGGGCCACGCTCTACAGCCACACCGTGGTGCACTACCCGCAGGTGCCATCGTTCGACTATCCGCACATCGTCGGGCTCGTCGAGCTCGAGGAAGGTGTTCGGTTGGTCACCACGATCGTGGGTTGCACGCCCGAGCAACTCGAGATCGGCATGCCCCTCGAACTCGACTTCGTCGACAGCGCCGACGATGTCACTCTGCACCAGTTCCACCCAGCCCGCTCACCTCGTGCGGCATCTGCCCCAGAGCATGTTGCGATCGGCGACCGACTTCCGCTCTGCCCCATCCCGATCGACACGCTGCTCGTTGTCTCGACCGCCATCGCCACACGCGATTATCAGGAGGTCCACCACGACGTGACCGTGGCCCAGTCGCGCGGCTCGATCGACATCTTCATGAACATCCTCACGACGTCGGGTCTCGTCCAACGGTGGATCGGCGATTGGGCGGGTGACGGTGTCGTGTTCAAGAACCTGAAGATCGGCCTCGGAGTGCCCAACCATCCGGGCGACATCATGACGATGTCGGGTGCGGTTTCCGCCATCGCCGATGACGGCACGATCACGATCGGCTACATCGGCCGCAATGCGCTCGGCGCGCACGTCACCGGCACCGCCGACATCGCCCTTCCCGACTCGGACGCCCATTCGGCCGTGCTCGTCGCGGGCGCGGCGAAGGGGGATCCGGCGTGATCGAGTACGGAGGGGCGACCGCGATCGTCGGCATCGGCGCCACCGAATTCTCGAAGAACTCCGGCCGGACACCGATGCAACTGGCCACCGAGGCGTGCGTTGCGGCGTGCGCCGATGCAGGCCTCGATCCGTCGGAGGTCGACGGCATCGTCACCTACAGCGCGGAGAAGAACACCGACATCGAGGTGGGCCGCAATCTCGGGGTCGGGGAGCTGACGCACTTCTCGATGATCCCCCACGGCGGCGGCGCGGCAGCCGGCGCGATCGCCCAGGCCGCCATGGCGGTCTACTCCGGCGCTGCTCGCCACGTGCTCGTCTATCGGGCGTTCAACGAGCGCTCGTGGCACCGTTTCGGACAAGGCGTGCAGAACACGCACGAGAGTCCTGAGGCGTTCGATGTCAGCTTCAGCTGGACGACGCCGTTCGGGTTGCTGACGCCGGCGCAGTGGATCGCGATGTTCGCCACGCGGTACATGCACGAGTACGGCGCGACGTCAGAGGACTTCGGTCGCGTTGCAGTCGCCGACCGCAAGCACGCCGCGAACAACCCGCAGGCCTTCTTCCACGAGCAGCCGATCACGCTCGAGGAACACCAAGCGAGCCGGTTCATCACCGAACCGCTCCACCTGCTCGACTGCTGCCAGGAGAGCGACGGCGGGCAGGCACTGTTGGTGACCTCGGCCGAGCGCGCCGCCGACCTGGCCCAGCATCCGGCGTCGGTCGTCGCCGCGGCGCAGGGTGTCGCCGGTGATCAGCACATGATGCGCTCGTACTACCGCGAGTCGATCAGCGGGTTGCCCGAGATGGGCGTCGTCGCCCGGCAGTTGTGGGAGGCGAGTGGTCTGGGTCCGTCCGACATCCAGACCGCCACGCTCTACGACCACTTCACTCCGCCGGTTCTCGCGCAGCTCGAAGAGTTCGGGTTCTGTGGCCGCGGCGAGGCGAAGGACTTCATCGCCGATGGCAACATCGAGATCGGCGGCGGGCTGCCGATCAACACCAATGGAGGCCAGCTCGGAGAGGCCTACATCCACGGCCTCAACGGCATCGCGGAGGCCGTACGCCAGCTGCGGGGCACGTCGGTGAACCAGGTCGACGACGTCGAACACGTCCTCGTCACCGCCGGGACCGGGGTGCCCACCAGCGGCCTCATCCTCGGCCAACCCGGCTGAGTCAGCCGCCCTCGCACCCGAACCGACTCCTCACGAGATCGGAACAATCGGAGGGTGCTCGATGCCTACAGACGTTCGATGATGGTGACGTTGGCTTGGCCGCCGCCTTCGCACATCGTCTGGAGGCCATAGCGGCCGCCGGTGCGCTCGAGTTCGTGCAGCAGCGTGGTCATCAGGCGAGCGCCCGTCGCTCCGAGCGGGTGGCCGAGGGCGATCGCACCCCCATTGACGTTGACCTGCGAATGGTCGAAGTCGGTTTCGCGCAAACACGCCAGAACGACCGAGGCGAACGCTTCGTTGATCTCGACGAGGTCGATGTCGTCAGCGGTCATGCCGGTCTTCGCCAGCGCGCGCTGCGTGGCGGGGATCGGCGCCGACAGCATCATGATCGGATCGTCTGCGAGTACCGAGATGTGATGGATCCGCGCCCGAGGTTCGAGACCGTGGCGCTCGACCGCCCGCTCGTTGGCGATCAGCAGGGCAGCTGACCCGTCGGAGATCTGTGACGCGCACGCGGCGGTGAGCTGACCGTCGGGCACGAGTGTCGGGAGCGACCTGATCTTCTCGATGTTCGGCTCGCGCGGACCCTCATCGTGCTGCACACCCTCGAGCGGCGCGATCTCCGCCTCGAAACGGCCCTCCGCGCGGGCGCGGATCGCACGCTCGTGCGACTCGACCGCGAAGTTCTCCATGTCCTCGCGGGAGATGTTCCACTTGTCGCAGATCATCTCGGCGCCGACGAACTGGCTGACCTCACCGGAGCCGTAGCGCGTCGTCCAGCGCGGCGAACCGGTGAACGGATCGTCGAAGCCGAGCGCCTGGCCGGCGGTCATCGCCGACGAGATCGGGATCATCGACATGTTCTGCACACCGCCCGCGACCACCAGATCGGAGACACCGCTCATCACCGCCTGCGCGGCGAAGTGCACCGCCTGCTGGGAGGACCCGCACTGGCGATCGATGGTGGTGCCGGGGACTTCCTCGGGCAGGCCGCCCGCCAGCCAGCAGGTGCGCGCGATGTCGCCC
>JASJHI010000398.1:0-8478 GCA_033791105.1 Acidimicrobiia bacterium
CCGATCGGCTATCTGCAGACGGCCACCTCGACCCAGCGCCTCGCCAAGCTGCGACGCGAAGCCGACTTCCTGCGACTGATGGGCATCTCCCGCGAGGAGATCTCGGGCGCGGATGTCGCCGCGCTGTGGCCGCACGCCGACGTCGAGGACGTGGTCGCCGGCTTCTACGCGGCGGACGAGGGGCGAGCCGATCCCTACAACGTGACGATGTCCCTGGCGGCCGGCGCGAGGTCGGCCGGTGTGACCATCGTCCAGGGCGCGCGGGTCACGTCGATCACACAACACGACGGCGCGGTCACTGGGGTGATCACCGATCGCGGTCCCATCGAGGCCGAGTACGTCGTCAACTGCGCCGGAATGTGGGCCCGCGAGGTCGGCGCCATGGCAGGTGTTGCGGTCCCGCTCCAAGCTGTCGAACACTGCTATCTGATCAGCGAACCCATCGACGGCGTGTCGCCCGACCTACCGATTCTCGAGGTGCCGGATCGCCACGCCTACTACCGCGAGGAGACCGGTGGTCTCATGGTGGGACTCTTCGAGCCGGTCGCGGCACCCTGGTCGCTCGACCGGATTCCCGACGACTTCAGCTTCGGTGAGATTCCGTCGGACTGGGACCGCCTGGCACCGTTCATCGAGCACGCGATCGAGCGGCTGCCCGGCCTCGAGACGGTCGGGATCCGCAAGCTGTTCACCGGCCCGGAGAGCTTCACGCCCGACAACGGCTTCCTGATGGGCGAGGCGCCGGAACTCGACAGGTTTTTCGTTGCCGCCGGGTTCAATTCGCTGGGGATTCTGACGGGTGGCGGAGCGGGGTCGATCCTGGCCAGCTGGATCGTCGACGGACTCCCCCCGATCGACGTCACCGACATCGACATCGCCAGGTTGTCGCGCTTTCAGACGAGTCGGTCCTATCTGGCCGAGCGCAGCGTCGAGCTGCTCGGGCGGCTGTTCGCCAGCGGGTCCTGGCCACACTCGCATCCGAACAACGCGCGCAACGTGCGTCGCTCGGTGCTCCACGACCGTCTCGTTCAGGCGGGCGGCCGATTCGGCGAATCGTCCGGGTGGGAGAACACGACCTACTTCGCACCGCTCGACGCCTCGGACGAGTTCGAGTACACCTATGACCGTCCGCACTGGTTCGAGTACCACGCAGCCGAGCATCACGCCGTCCGTGGGGCCGTCGGGCTCTTCGACATGTCGTCGATGTCGAAGTTCCTGGTGCAGGGACCCGACGCCGAATCGGTGCTCGACCGGATGTCCGGCAACAACATCGCCGTACCCGTCGGACAGTGCGTCTACACCCAGTGGATGAACGAACTCGGCTCTGTCGAGGCCGACGTGACCGTGACGCGCCTCGCCGACGACCGCTTCCAGGTCGTCGCCGCCGAGGGATTCCACCGACGTGTCGAGCGGATGTTGCGCCGGGGCTCGGCATGCACGGGGAGCTACGTCACCGACATCACCTCGGGCATCACACTGCTCAGCGTGCAGGGCCCCCGATCGAGAGACCTGTTGAGCGAGGTGACCACGTCCGATCTCGCGAACGAGGCGTTCCCGTACTTCACCGCGCAGGAGATCGATCTGCATTTCGGTCTCGGTCTGGCCATCCGGATGAGCTTCGTCGGCGAGCTGGGCTGGGAGCTCTACGTCCCGAGCGAGTTCGCGCTCGGCGTGTACGACAGGATCGTGGAGGTCGGGACCGAATTCGGCCTCCTCCACGCCGGGATGGAGACATTGGAGAGCACGCGCACCGAGGCGGGCCGGCTCGATTACGGCCTCGACATGGAGAACTCGGACTCGCCGCTCGAGGCTGGTCTGGGGTTCGCGATCGACTTCGACAAGCAGGGTGGCTTCGTCGGCAGGGACGCACTGTTGGCCCAGCGCGAGACGCGGCCGTACACCTCCCGCCTGGTGCAGTTCATGCTCGAGGACCCGAAACCATTGCTCCACGGCGAGGAGCCGATCCTCCTCGATGGTGAACCGGTCGGCTACCTGAGATCAGGCGCCTACGGCCATACGCTCGGCGCTGCGATGGGCTTCGGCTACGTCGAAAACGCCGATGGCGTGACCGCAGAACTGGTGAACGGCGGAAACTTTGCGATCCGCGTCGCCGGTGAATGTCATCCAGCCGCGGCATCGTTGCGGTCGATGTACGACCCGAAGAACCTCCGAGTACGCATGTGAGCCGCTCCCGATTTGAATTCGACGAGCAGAACAGGACCCGAATATGACCGCTGAGAATCTGTCCGCGCTGGCCGAGCGACACCTCTGGGGGCAGTTCACGACGTTGAAGTCCGGCATCGACGACACGCGCGTCATCGACCGCGGTGAGGGATGCTATGTCTGGGACGTCGACGGCAACCGCTATCTCGACGGACTGGCCGGACTGTTCGTCAGCCAGGTCGGACATGGTCGCATCGAACTGGCCCAGGCCGCGGGAAAGCAGGCGGAGACGCTCGCCTACTTCCCGATCTGGACCTACGCTCACCCGTCCGCGGTGCGCCTTGCTGCCCGGCTCGCGGAACTCGCTCCCGGTGACATCAACCGGGCGTTCTTCACCACCGGCGGATCCGAAGCCGTCGAGTCGGCGTGGAAGCTCGCTCGCCAGTACTTCAAGGTCATCGGTCAACCCGAGCGCCACAAGGTGATCAGCCGTCACCTCTCGTACCACGGCACGACGATGGGAGCGCTCTCGATCACCGGCCTCGCCGATCTTCGGATCCCGTTCGAACCGCTCGTTCCCGGTGCGCGCAAGGTCGCCAACACGAACGTCTACCGCTGCACGATGTGCGCTCACGCGGCCAACTGCACACTCGCCTGCGCGAACGACATCGAGGAGATGATCCTGCGCGAGGGGCCCGAGTCGGTGGCCGCCGTCTTCCTCGAGCCGGTCCAGAACGCGGGTGGCTGCTTCGTCCCGCCCGAGGGCTACTTCCGGCAAGTCCGCGAGATCTGCGATCGCTATGGGGTGCTCTTGGTCTCCGATGAGGTGATCTGCGCGTTCGGTCGTCTCGGCCACTGGTTCGGGTCGGCCCGATTCGGGTACCAGCCCGACATCATCACCTGCGCCAAGGGACTCACGTCCGGCTACGCACCACTCGGGGCGATGCTCGTCAGCGACCGCATCGCCGAGCCGTTCGTCGGCACCGGCGACACGTTCCTCCATGGGCTGACGTTCGCCGGTCACCCGGTCTCGTGTGCGGTGGCGCTCGCCAACCTCGAGGTCTTCGAGCGGGAGGATCTCCTCGCGCACGTCCTCGCGAACGAGTCGCGGTTCCGTGAGGCGCTCGACGACCTGGCCGATCTTCCGATCGTCGGCGACATCCGCGGGGCCGGCTACTTCTACGGCATCGAGCTGGTCAAGGACCGCGACACCAAGGAAACGTTCTCCGCCGAGGAGTCCGACCGCCTGCTGCGCGGATTCCTCTCCAACCGTTTGCTCGACCTCGGGCTCATCTGTCGAGCCGACGATCGCGGCGAGCCGGTGATCCAGCTCTCACCGCCGCTGATCGCCGGCCAGAACGAGTTCGACGTGATCAACTCGATCCTGCGACAAGGCCTCACCGAGGCGATGGCGGAGATGTCTGGCGCGTAGCCGACCCGACCCGCGGCGCGCGTAAGAATTGCTGACATGTCGAACGCCCCCGTCTTCGAGATCGAACCCGCAAGGTTCTGGCGCGATCCGTACCCCGATCTCGCCGCGATGCGGGCCACAGCACCGATTGCGTTCGTGCCACAACTCGATGCCACGCTCATCACGCGACGCGACGACATCACCGTCTGCGAGAAGAACACCGCCGTGTTCTCGTCCGATCAACCCGGCGGGCTGATGAACGTGTTGATGGGCCAGAACATGATGCGCCGAGACGGCGCGGAGCATCAGGCCGAACGACGGGTGTACCAGCCTGCGATCGCAGTGAATGCCGTGCGCGAGGTGTGGCGGTCGGAGTTCGAGGAACACTCCTCGCGGATTCTCGATGATCTCGAGCCGAGGCGGTCGGCCGACCTCGTGACAGCGTTCGCGATGCCGCTGAGCGGCGCGGCGCTCTGTTCGATGACCGGCCTCACGCATGTGCGGCCGGCGCAGATCGACGCGTGGAGCCAGGCGATGATCGATGGCATTGCCAACTATGCGGGCGATCCGGCCGTCGAGTCTGCGTGCCGCGTCGCGACCGCGCAGATCGATGACGCCATCGACGCCGCGCTCGGCGGGGCGTCGGCCGCCGCCGAGGCTTCGGGGCACAGCCTGTTGTCGGTGATGACGGCGTCCGGAATGCCGCCCGAGAACGTGCGAGCGAACATCAAGCTCACGATCTCCGGTGGCCAGAACGAGCCACGCGATGCGATCGCGGGCTGCGTGTGGGCGGTGCTCACGCACCCCGACCAACTCCAACTCGTCCGCGCCGGGGCGGCGAACTGGTCGAAGGTGTTCGAGGAGTACTGCCGATGGATCGCGCCGATCGGCATGTCGCCACGCCGTATCGCGCGCGAGCACGAGTACGGCGGGGTCGAGTTCGAGGAGGGAGAGCGAGTGTTCCTGATGTTCGGCTCCGCGAACCGGGACGAGGCGCATTTCAAGCGGCCGGACGCGTTCGACATCACGCGCAACACGAGGATGAACGTCACGTTCGGCGCCGGCCCCCACTTCTGCGCCGGCGAGGCGGCGTCCCGCAGCCTGGTCGCGGACGTGGCCCTGCCGATGCTCTTCGACCGGCTCGAGGGAATCCGCCTCGACGACGCCGCGTCGCCGGTGGAGTTCGGTGGCTGGGCATTCCGCGGACCGCTCCGAGTGCCCGTCACCTGGTGAGGAAGGCAGCGCACTTCCTTCGCTGAGCTGCCAGATGCGGATCCTCGGTCCGCCGGGCGACGCTCGAGCAATGACAAGGTTTCACGTCGGCGACCAGAACGCGAGATCCCCGTCGGCGAGATGCGTGGAGCTCCCCGAGTCCGCCGCATCGTGGATCCAGATCCCGGCCGTTCCATCTTCCGAGCGGCCGGCGTGCACGAACCGCGACCCGTCGGGCGACCACAGCGTCTGGCTCCGAACGTACTGATCCCAGAACGGTAGGTACCCGGGCAACAGGGTGTCGTCGATGTCGAACTGCTCCGTGGAGGAGACCGCGCCGTCGCGGTCGTAGACCTCCCAGCGCCCGACGCCACCGATCGCTGTGCGCACGAGGAATCGTGCTCCGGTCGGGTCCCACATCGGAGCCGCAGCCGGCTCGTCGTCGACCCGGATCGGCTCGCCTCCGGCGGCCTCGATGACCCAGAGCCCGGCCCCCAGGGGCTGCTCCTGCTGCGCGCGCATCGCCTCTGGACCGCCCGCCCTCCGGGTGCCGAACGACGACACGGCCAGCGTCGATCCGACCGGATCGAGATCGAAGAAGACGAAGCCTGCGAATACTGCGATGCCATCGCTCACCCCGCTCGCGAGATCGTGCCGGACGATCTCGTTGGCGCCGCCCGTTGCGGTCGTGAAGAAGACGACGTCGTCGGTCGGATGCCACGACGGGGTCTGGTGGCCGATGGAGGCGCTCGCCAGCGCGACCTTGTCCCCGTCGAGTTCGACCACGCGCATCTCGTCCATGACGTGCGCGATGACACGGTCACCGGCGGGGGAGAAGTCCGAGAAGTACGGCCGCCCGAGATCGACGACGGAGTAGGGCGCGGTGTCGTCCAGCACGTCGACGATCACGAGTCCGAACCCTGCCGTCGACGGGGTGAGTGCAAGGACGACCGAGGACGTCGGGTCGTAGGTGATGTAGTCCGGCGGCGCCGGAAGGGGATGCACCGTCTGCCCTGTGCCGTCCACACCGGTCGTGACGAGTTCCCAGGACGACTCAGCGCTGCCTCTCGCCCACGCGATCCTCCGTCCGTCCGGTGACCAGATCGGCTGCCGGATCGCACCTCCGCTCTCCGAGCTGTAGGACGTCACCAGCGTTCCGTCGGGACGGTACGAGGCGAGGGTGTCGGGCCCACCGTCGGCGTCGTAGACGAGGACAAGATCGTTCGCCGCGCCGTCGACGATCGCGGACGATTCAGTGCTGCTCGTCGCGGTGCACGCCGACACGAGCAGGACCATCACACCGGCGCTCACCAAGAATCGCTGCATCGCCCACGAGCATCGCGCGATCGAGCCCGATCGGCGGACGATCGATGATGTCCATGACACCCCGCGTCGCGTCGCCGACGACCCGGATCGTCCTCGCTGCCTCGCATCCCTCGCTCTGCGTACTCCGCGACGTGGTGTACTGAAGCTCATGAACGCGAACGCACTGCTGCTCGATCTGTACGGACGGATACCACCGCTGGCCCGGGAGTCGGTCGACGGTCTACCCACCGACCAGCTGACCGCACAGGTCGCGCCGGGCACGAACCCGATCGCCTGGCTGATCTGGCACATCGCCCGGGTACAGGATGCGTACCTGTCCGAGCTCCTCGGTATCGAGCAGGTGTGGATGGGCGACGATGTTGCCGCGCGCTTCGGGCTCGACCCCGATCCGATGAACCACGGTTACGGCCACAGCGAAGAGCAGGTGCTCGCGGTGCGGCCCGAGAACGGTGAGGTGCTCATCGGTTACCTCGACGCGGTCGACGAGCGGATGCGCGCGTACCTCGCTGACCTCACCGAGGCCGACCTCGACCGCGTCGTCGACGAGGGGTACGACCCTCCGGTCACACTCGGCGTGCGCCTGATCAGCATTGCCGACGACGGCCTCCAGCACGTCGGCCAAGCGGCGTACGTGCGCGGCATCCTCGCCCGCTGACCAGCCCTGATCAGACCCGACCCGGTGGGATCGGAGACGGTTGGCGCTGTCAGCGGCCCATGCCCCCGTGGACGTCGTAGGTGAGCGTCACGTCGCCATCGACCGGATGGGCCTGGCAGGAGAGGATGTACCCGTCCTCGAGTTCCTCGGGCGTGAGCGCGTAGTTCTTGTCCAGTCGCACCTCGCCCTCGACCACGCGGGCCTTGCACGTCGCGCACATGCCGCCCTTGCAGGCGAACGGCACCTCGGACCGGACCGAGCGCGCATAGTCGAGCAACGGCGGCCCCTCGGGATCGACCGCCACGATCGACGTGCGACCGTCGAGCGTCAGGGTGAGGGTCGTACCGCCGTCGGCGACCGCGTCGGGAGGTCGTTCGATGCGCTCATCGAAGAACAGTTCGCTGTGTACACGGTCCGTGGCGACTCCGAGATCCGTGAGTGATCGCTGCGCGTTCTCGACCATGTCGAGCGGACCGCACACGAACCAGTCGTCGACGCGACCGACGTCGATCAGGGTTCCGCACAGCGAACCGATCTTGTCGGCGTCGATGCGCCCCTCGAACAGCGGCACCTCGTGCGGCTCGCGGCTCAGTACGTGGATGACCTGGAAGCGGTCGGGGAAGCGGTTCTTCAGGCCCTCGATCTCCTCGAGGAACATGATCGACGTGGAGGTCCGATTGCCGTACACCAGCGTGCAGCGACTCGCCGGCTCGGACTCGAGTGTCGTGGTGAGGATCGAGAGCACTGGTGTAATGCCCGACCCAGCCGCGAGCGCGACGTACTCGCCGCGCAGCGTGGTGTCCGGCTCGTGCAGGAACTCGCCGATCGGTGGCATCACATCGATCGTGTCGCCGTCCGCGAGTTCGGTGGTCGCCCACGTCGAGAAGGCGCCGCCGTCGATGCGTTTCACGCCGACCCGCAACTCGTCGTCGTTGGCGCTGCTGCAGATCGAGTACGACCGACGTACCTCCTCACCGCCGACTTCGGCACGCAATACGAGGTGTTGGCCGGGGGTATGACGGAACCGGTCGCGGAGGTCGGCCGGAACGTCGAACGTGATGCACACCGAGTCGGTGGTCTCCGGTCGAACCTTCACGGTGAGGGGGTGGAACTCGACCGCCATCTACAGCTCCTTGAAATGGTCGAACGGTTCGCGACAGTCGAGGCAGCGACGCAGTGCCTTGCACGCGGTCGAGCCGAACTCGCTCACTGTCTCGGTGTGCGTGGACCCGCATCGGGGACATGCGACGGGTCGCGGTGAGATGCCGACGGCGGTCACGGTCGGCGCCGGCGGCGCGATGCCGTACTCGCGAAGTTTGCGCCGACCTTGGTCTGTCATCCAGTCGGTGGTCCATGCCGGCCCGAGCACCGTCTGCACTTCGCCCTCCACGCCTGCCTCCGCGAGCACGTCGAGGATGGCGTGCTCGATGTGATGCATCGCCGGACACCCGGAGTAGGTGGGCGTGATCGTGACGATCACACGGCCCTCGACCTCCTCGACGCCGCGCAACACACCGAGGTCGTCGATCGTGAGCACCGGAACCTCGGGATCGGGAACCGCACCGACGAGCAGCCGGACGAGTCCGAGGTCGACCGCGAGACTCGTCACCACTCTGCTCCGACATGACTGCGATGGAGCCACTGCATCTCGGCGAGCAGGTGGCCGAGATGTTCGGTGTGCATCCCGACCCGGCCTCCGGTGCGCACATAG
>JASJHI010000399.1:0-14697 GCA_033791105.1 Acidimicrobiia bacterium
CGGGGGTCGCTGTGGGTCATGGCCAGCTGGCTCCCCATGACCGGGGTGGCCGCGAGTTGTTCGTTGACGCCTGGTTGGACAACGATCGTTAGGTCGGGAAGGGGCGCTGCGGCGCGCCGCAGCTCCTCGGTCAGCGTGCCGACAGGGGAGCCCTGGTACCCGGACGCGAACGCGGCGGTCGAGTGACCGAGCCGACGGTCGATGCGTAGCTGGTCGACCGGCAGCCGTGCGATCGCCTGTACACCGGAGAGAAAGACCGTGCCATGCTCGAGGCGGAAGCGGTCCGCCAGCTCATAGTTCTTGCTGATCGCCACGAAGTCCCCTCTTGCCGTGTGTTCGGTCGACCCCCGTTGTAGCCGATGCCGAGCGGTTGGTCGAGAGCGTCACACCCGCCGTCCGATCACACGAGGTAGTGGCGGACCGCGAGCCGCTCGGCCGAGGCGTCGCCGGGGACCGGGAGCTGCGCAACCACGCGTAGGTTCGGCCACTCGACGGGCGCCAGTTGCTGGTACTCGAAGGTGAGCGTGCCGGCGGCGGGATGTTCGAATCGTCGCAGGCGTGTCTCGAAGCCCGACACGTCGTGCTCTGGCCACCAGGTGGCGAAGTCGTCGCTCTCCTCCGAGAGCATTTCCACCAGCGCCAGCATCGTGGGGTCATGGCGGACCGCGGAGGTCGCCGACCGGAATTCGGCGAGCGCCTGACGGGCGTGGATGTCCCAGTCGACGATGAGCGACCGCGTCGCGAGGTCGCAGAAGAGCACCCAGAGGAGGTTCAAGCGGGGTGGTTCGAGTTCGGTGATGCGCGGGTACAGCTGCTGCTCGGCTGTGTTCCAGGCGACGAACTCCCAGTGTGGGCCGAGCACATAGGCCGGCGCCGGCATCAGTGAATCGAGCAGCCGCCGCAGCGCGCTCGGTGCTTCTGTCGGCGCCTCGACGCTCGCCGTGCCGGGGTCGGTGAGGGCGATCAGGTGGTCGAGTCCGGCCTCGTCGAGCCGCAGCGCCCGGCCGATGGCGTGCAGGACATCGTGAGATGCATTGATTCGCCGACCCTGTTCCAGCCACGTGTACCAGGTGACGGAGACGCCGGCGAGCATCGCCACCTCCTCCCGTCGGAGTCCCGGGGTCCGTCGCCCGCGGCCGACGGGCAAGCCGACGGATTCCGGCCGAGTCGCCTCGCGCCGGGAGCGCAGGAACTCGGCGAGTTCCTTCCGGTGGTCAGCGTGAGACGACGAGCTCATGGGTCCAGTCTCGCCGGTCGTGCGCGCGCCGATCGCGCCCGGCCGTCCGATCCGCCTCGTGCTGGGTGCACAATCCGAGGCGCTCGTCACCCTGGAGCTACGCTGTCCACACCGATTGAAGGGTGGCTAGGGTTCCGTCCGCTTCCGAGCGGGGTCTGGTCCGAGCGCCACGGAAGGCCCACAAGACCGGGCTCGCACCTCATGGGACAAAAGCCTCGAGTGGAGATGTCGGCACCGATTCGACGCGTGCCAACAGGAGCCTTCCATGAGATCAACCGATCGTCGCCATCACCGCAGCGCGGTGTGGACCGCGCTGTTCGTGACGGTGCTGTGGAGCACATCGTGGGTGTTGATCCGCTGGGGATTCGACGACGAAGACCTGTCGCCGCTCACCTTTGCAGGGCTGCGATACGCGCTCGCGGCGCTCGTGCTCGTCGGTGTGGTGGCAGCTCGGTCGGATCACCGACGCGACTTCGCCGCGCTCGACCGCTGGACGATCCGCCGATTGTGCCTGCTCGGACTGATCTTCTACTCGCTCACCCAGGGCGCACAATTCGTCGCGATCGACAGCCAACCAGCGGCGACGACCAGCCTCGTCCTCTCGCTGACGCCGCTCGTGGTTGCCTTGCTCGGCGCGCGGGCGCTGGGCGAGGGTGCGAGCGCCCGCCAGGTGGTCGGCGCGATCTCGGTCGTGTTCGGCGCCTGGATCTACTTCGGTGGTGCGCTGGGTGCAACGCTCGTCGGCATGTTCGCCGCGTTCGTCGCGCTGGGTTCGAACGTCGGCGCAGCCCTCATCGGGCGCTCGGTGAACCGGGGCGGCACACATGCGCCGATCGTGATCACGGCCGTCAGCATGACCGTCGGAGCGCTGGCATTGCTCGTCGTCGGTCTGTCGGTCGAGGGGGTTCCGCACTTGACCGGAAGGGCCGGCGCGATCCTTGTCTGGTTGGCGATCGTGAACACCGCGCTCGCGTTCACGTTGTGGAACCGTTCGCTCGTGCATCTCGCGGCGCTCGAGTCGGCGGGCATCAACAACACGATGTTGATCCAGATCGCGGCACTGGGATGGATCTTCCTCGGCGAGGTTCCGGGTGTGCTCGGCATCATCGGAATCGTCGTCGTGTCGATGGGGGTGTTCTTCACGCAGGCGGTCTCCCCTTCTCCATCATCTCCTTCCTCATCGGTCCGGCCCGGTCAGCGCGCTGATCCGGATCCACGGCGTCTACCGTGACGGTCATGCCGGCCGCCGCGCAGTTCTCGATCGACGACATGTTGGACGATCTGCAGACGCTCGTCGCGGTCGAGTCACCGTCCCACGAGGTTGCCGCGCTGGAGGTGTCCGCGAACGTCGTCGCGGCGATGATGGAACGTCATCTCGGGCGGCCCGCGACCCTTATCGAGAGTGCTGCCGGTCCGCACGTCCACTGGAGCGGGGGTGGCGAGCCTCGGGTTCTCCTGCTGGGACATCACGACACGGTGTTTCCCCTCGGGACGCTTGCGGATCGCCCGTTCCAGGTCGTCGATGGGCGAGCGAGGGGGCCAGGCGTGTTCGACATGCTCGGCGGCCTCGTACAGGCATTGCACGGCCTCGCTGCGCTCGAAGACCTCACCGGCGTGGAGTTGTTGATCAGCTCCGACGAGGAAGTCGGTTCGGAAACGTCTCGCGAGCTGATCGTCGAACGGGCGCTCGCGTGCGGCGCGGTCTTGGTGCTCGAACCCTCGGCGGACGGCGGAGCGCTCAAGACCGGACGCAAGGGCTGCGGCACGTTCGAGGTCGTCGTTGGCGGACGCGCCGCGCACGCCGGTCTCGAGCCGGAGAGCGGCGTCAATGCGCTCGTGGAGGCCGCGCGCCAGATTCTGGCGATCGACGCGTTCGGTGACGCTGCTGCGGGGACGACGGTCACGCCGACGGTCAGCTCGGCGGGCACTGCGGACAATGTCGTTCCGGCAGAGGCGCGGGTGCGCGTGGATGTGCGCGTCGAGTCCGCTGCCGAGAAGACCCGTGTCGAGGCATCGATGGCGTCCCTGCGGCCGCATGATCCCGAGGCTGTGCTCCAAGTGCTCGGTGCGATCAATCGCCCGGCGATGCCGGAGTCGGCGTCGTCGACGTTGTTTCCGCTCGCCCGGGCCGTCGACCCGATGATCGAGGGGCTCGCCGTCGGCGGTGGGAGCGACGGCAACTTCACTGCGGCGGCCGGCGTGCCGACACTCGATGGGCTGGGTGCCGTCGGAGGCGGCGCGCACGCCGACCATGAATTCGTCGTGGTGTCCACGATGCCCGCGCGGGCCGCGCTGATCGCAGGGATCGTCGCCCAACTCACCGGCTGACGGCGGCCCGCGCCCACCGATGAGAGGTGACGCACACCTGTCCGCACGAACTCTCGTGCGACCGGTGCGCTTACTCGGCGGGCGGGTCGAGCGCCGGAGTGACGTCTCCGGGGCGGAGCGTGCCGACACTGCGATACACGTCGAGCTTCCGGCGCGTGTCCGTGATGTCGAGGTTCCGCATCGTGAGCTGGCCGATGCGGTCGAGTGGACCGAACGCGGCGTCCTCGACCCGCTCCATCGACAGGCGGTCCGGCTCGTAGGTGAGATCGGGGCCGGTGGTGTCGAGGATCGTGTAATCGTCACCTCGGCGGAGTCGGAGTGTGACCTCGCCGGTGATCGCCGAGCCGACCCAGCGCAGCAGTGGTTCGCGCAGCATCAGGCTCTGCGGGTCGAACCACCGACCCTCGTAGAGCAGGCGCCCGAGCCGTCGACCCATCGTGTGGTAGTTCTCGAGTGTGTGCTCGTTGTGAATCGCGCTGAGCAGCCGCTCGTAGCAGATGTGCAGCAGGGCCAGCGCTGGTCCCTCATAGATGCCGCGGCTCTTCGCCTCGATGATGCGGTTCTCGATCTGGTCGCTCATCCCGAGCCCATGTCGGCCACCGATCGTGTTGGCCTCCAGGACGAGATCGACCGGCGAGTCGAATGTCGCGCCGTCGATCGCGACCGGCCACCCTTCCTCGAACCGGACCGTGATGTCCTCGGCCGGGATGTCGACACTCGGGTCCCAGAAGGGGACACCCATGATCGGTGTCACGACCTCCATCGACGTGTCGAGTTCCTCGAGCGCCTTGGCCTCGTGCGTCGCCCCCCAGATGTTCGCGTCGGTCGAATAGGCCTTCTCGGTCGGATCCCGGTACGGGAGACCGCGGGCGAGAAGGAACTCGCTCATGCCCTGTCGGCCGCCCAATTCGTCGACGAACTCGGGGTCGAGCCACGGCTTGTAGATCCGTAGATCGGGATTGACGAGCAGGCCATAGCGGTAGAAGCGCTCGATGTCGTTGCCCTTGTAGGTCGACCCGTCGCCCCACACGTCGACGCCGTCGTCGTGCATCGCCCGTACGAGAAGTGTCCCGGTCACCGCGCGTCCGAGCGGTGTGGTGTTGAAGTAGGTGCGACCCGCGGACCGGATGTGGAATGCGCCGCACTGGAGGGCGATCAGGCCCTCCCGGACCAGCTCGTCGCGACAGTCGACCAGTCTCGCCTCTTCGGCTCCGTAGACCTTCGCCCGGTCGGGCACCGTGTCGAGTTCGGGCTCGTCGTACTGGCCGAGGTCGGCGGTGTAGGTGTACGGGATCGCACCGCGGTCGCGCATCCAGGCCACCGCCGCGGACGTGTCGAGTCCGCCGGAGAAGGCGATACCGACGCGTTCACCGATCGGGAGCGACATCAGTACCTTCGCATTCGATGCGGCGTCCGCGGCTGCGTTCGGGGACGTGTTGTGGTTCGAGCTGGCGCCTGCAGCGCCCGAGGCGTCCGACATGGCGCCCGACGCTACCGCTCTGGTGCGCTCTCGTTACCGGCGTCGTCGGGCGTGGCCGGTCGCTTCACGGCGCGGTACCGGCCGGACAACGACGCCGTGGTCACGAGGACGACCGCTCCCGCGATGGCGAACTCGATCACGGCGAGCCCGGCCGACCGAGAGACGTCGAGTGCAGCGAGCACCGCGATGAGCAATGCGCCGGCGTACGACACCCACACCGCGTGGCGGAGGTTCGAGATGACCACCAGTCCGACGCCGAGCGCGAGGAGAAACGGCGACAATCTGATGAGGACCGGCTGGGGATCCGAGCGCGGTCCGAGCCACCACGTGGCGATACCGATCTCCTCGCTCGCCTTCCACACGGCGGCGAACGCGAAGAACACGCCGATCCAGCAGATGGCCAGCGCAGAGCGCCACACCGCGTTGAGTTGACCCGCGCGCACCTCCGGGTGCCAGGACGCCGGTGCCGGCGGCGGCCACTGGTCGGCGGGTGCATCACCGGACATGGTGGGATCGCGGGCCCCATCGGACACTGCGGGAGGCACGCTCGTCACGCCGAGCACTGTAGGCGCGGGTCGACCGCGGACCTCTGCGGCTAGCCTGCGGCGCCGATGTCGACCATCGCCCGCAGCGGGCCTTTCGAACGCCTCTCGATCTTCTATCCGATGTGGAACGAGGAGGAGTACGTCGAGCGCGCTCTCGTCGCCGGCCATCGCGCCGCTCAAGGGCTCATCGAGTCGGGCGACATCGCGGACTACGAGCTGATCGTCATCGACGACTACTCGACCGACAAGACGGGAGCGATCGCCGATCGCTTCGCTGCCGAGGACGACCGGGTCCGCGTGATCCACCACGATCGCAACCGCAAGCTCGGCGGCGCGATGAAGACGGGGTTCGCGTCGGCTTCCGGCGACCTGATCCTCTATACCGACGCCGACCTTCCATTCGACATGTCCGAGCTGGCGAGGGCCGTGCGGCTGATGCGCGACTACGACGTCGACATCGTGAGCGCCTATCGGTTCGATCGAACGGGTGAGGGTTACACGCGGCGGTTGTACACGATTGTGTACAACCTGCTGATCCGGACGATGTTCGGTGTTCTCGCCCGCGATGTCAACTTCGCGTTCAAGCTCTGTCGCGCGCGCATTTTCGAGCACGTCGAGCTGAAGAGCGAAGGGTCGTTCATCGATGCCGAACTCGTCATCCGAGCGACGCGGCTCGGATACGAGATGCTCCAGTTCGGCGTCGACTACTTCCCGCGCACACGGGGTGAGTCGACGCTCAGCTCACCGGGCGTGATCCTCACGATCTTGAAGGAGATGCGCGAGTTGCGCGGCGACCTCGAGGAGATCGAACCGCTCGATCTCGACGGCTGATTCGTACGCCGCTGCGTTCCTGCGCGACGGCCTCTGGAGGTATCCAGAGCCGCTCGCAGGAGCGGATCTGTCCAGAGTCGAAATTGTGACAAAGACCCACCCGACCGCGCCCCCGCGAGCGGCCCGTCGTTGGTAGCGTTCACTGCGTGCCCGTCGGCGTCTCAGCGGCACTCGAACAATGAACGATTCCCAGATCCCCTCCTCTCCTGCAGCCAAGTGGCTGCCAGCGGTCGGTGCTGCCGCGCTCCTCGGCACAGTGGTCGTGGCCGGCGTCGCCCTCGGCGGCGGCGACTCGTCCGGCCCGAGCGCTTCGGCCGACACAACGCTGCCGCTCTTCACGAACGAGACGACGATCGTCATCCCCGACTCGGTCCCCGTCATCGAGACGGTCGTGACGTCAGAGCCGATCGTCAAGACGCAGCTCGACCGCACGCTCGCGAAGGGAATGGTCGGCGACGATGTCAAGCAGGTGCAGGAGCGACTCACCGAACTCGGATTCGTGCCCGGCCCGGCGGACGGCATTTTCGGCGACGAGACCCGCAAGTCCGTGTGGGCGTACGAGAAGTTGGTGCTGGCGGTAGCGAGCAGCTCCCCGTCCGGTCAGGTCACGGCGGCGATGTGGGACGACATGCAGGATCCCTTCGTCATCCAGCCGCGTCGTCCGAACGCAACCCCGAACCACACCGAGGTGTACCTCCCCGAGCAGGTACTCGCCGTGTTCCACGACAACGTGCCGGTGATGGTCACCCACATGTCGAGCGGCGACAACACCGAGTGGTGCGAAGAGGTCACCATCAGCCCCGGCGAATACGGCAACCAGAAGGGCGAGGAACCGCTCGTGCGCGGCGAGTGCGGCGTGTCGAAGACGCCCGGCGGCGTGTTCACCTTCTACCGGCAGGTCGAGGGCATCCGACAGAGCTCGCTCGGGGGAATGTGGAACCCGATGTACTTCAACTACGGCATCGCGATCCACGGTGCCCTCAACGTGCCGCTCCAGCCGGCATCGCACGGCTGCATCCGCATCCCGCTGAACATCGCCGAGAATCTCCAGGACATCGCCGGCATGGGCGATCAGGTCTTCGTTTGGGATGGCGAGGAGGAGCCTGAGTTCTACGGCGAGCAACCGCCTCGGTTCAACTGGATCGACCCCGACTACGAGACGACCACCACGACCGACAGCACGACCACGACCGTGCCGGAGTCGACGACGACCGAGCCGCCGGCCACGACGCAGGCCCCGCCCGTCACGACGCAGGCGCCTCCGGTCACGACCGCGCCGCCGGCCACCACGCCGCCGCCCACGACGGTCGACTCGACCGTGCCGCAACCGACCACCACGGTCGACCCCGACGGCGGCTGACGCGTTCGGCGGCCGTAGGGTCGCGCCCGTGAGCAGCGAACCGCCGGAAGTCGAACCCATCGGAATCGAACGCATCGACTACGACGAGTTCGGACTGTTCCACGAGAACATCGCCGAATACGACCTCGACGTGTCGGCACGACCGGTGGTGCGCCGTGTCGAGACCGCTGTCTCGGCCGAACCCGACGGTGGGTCGAGCCGCACGGTCAGTGCCCTCCGGTGGGGTGACGACGACGTCGCGATCGTGTGTCTGCACGGCGGAGCACAGAACGCGCACACATGGGACACTGTCGCGCTCACCCTCGACCAGCCGTTGCTCGCGGTCGATCTCCCGGGTCACGGGCATTCGGAATTTCGCAGCGATGGCGCGTACTCGCCGCCGAGCCTCGCCGACGACGTCGCAGTCGTCGTCGCCGAACACGCTCCACGGGCAGCCGTGGTCGTGGGAATGTCGCTGGGTGGCCTCACGGCGATGGAGTTGGCGGTCCGGCACCCAACTCTGGTCCGCTCGCTCGTGATGGTCGACATCACGCCTGGCGTGAACTCCGAGAAGACGAAAGCGGTCACCGACTTCGTCGGCGGTCCACAGTCGTTCGCGCGGTTCGACGATCTGCTCGCTCGAACGATCGAGCACAATCCCACGAGATCCGAGTCGTCGCTGCGCCGCGGCATCCTCCACAATGCGCACCAGCTCGCCGACGGGTCGTGGGAGTGGCGGTACGACCGAATGGATCATGCCCGTCCGGCCCCCGACCCCCACGAGGCAACGGATCAGAACACGGAAGGGCCCGCCGCCGAGGCGGGGGCCGGATGGACGGCCGGGATGTGGGAGCACTTCTCGTCCATCGGGGTGCCGATGATGCTCGTTCGCGGATCATTGTCACCGGTCGTCGACGACGACGACGTCGCCGAGTCGAGGCGACGCCAACCCGACATCGATGTGCAGGTCGTCGACGGCGCGGGGCACAGTGTCCAGGGAGATCGGCCGCTCGAACTCGCCGCGCTGTTGGACGCCCTGGTCACGGGCGGCTGACCGGCGGTTGGCCAGGCTCGTCGGGACCGAGGCCAGTCAGCCACCGCAGGCCGAGATGCCGCCGAGGAGGCCCGAGCGAAATGCCTCGATCTTCTCGAACGGGGTGCCGAGGATGTTCTCGTCGGCCCTCGTGTCGCCGATCAGGATCATCGTGCGGACGGTCTCGTCGAGGTCGCCGGGAGAGATCCGTAGTCCGCGTTCGGGATGACGAGGTTGTGGCAACAGGAACTGGTCTCCGACGCGACTCGCGATGTCGGTCTGCACCCAGGCGCCGGCGAGGCAGTCGCTGTAGAGCTCGCGGGCTTCGCCTGCACGTGCCGAGTCGAGCATTCGCTGCGCCGCCTCGGCCCACGCGATACCGAGCAGGTATCCGACCGAGAAGTCGCCGAACAGCTCCTGCCGGTAGAGATCGAACGCCGCCGGCTCGTTGATGTAGACCGTGTCGGACGAACCGTCGTCCAGACACAATCCTGCGCCGTGCGCGAATCGCGGATCGAGCCGCTCGCATTCGGTCTCGGCGGCAGACTGGACCGCTACCACCGCAAGGGGTCGGAAGGTGCCCGCAGTTTCGCTGAGATCGGAGCCCCAGTAGAGATTCAGGTCGCCGGGCAACATCTCGAACAACTGCTGGTCGCCGTAGCCCCACGGGGCGTTGCCGCCGCTCGCCAGGTCATCGGTCGAGAGGAACTGTGCCGGCGAGAGCGGGAGCGGGTCGCGGAGGAGGGACTCGCAACGAGCTGCGCCGCCGAAGAATCCGACCTGGAATGCGCCGACGCGGTCGAAACCCGAGCCGTGGCCACCCTCGGAGAGCTGGTCGAGCCCGACCGGATCGCGAACCTCGAGCATGGAGATGAGGCCGGCGCGGAGGTCGTCGTCGGTGAAGCGGATGTTGGCGGATCGGCCACTTGCAGCTCGCGCCGACCATGCACCGGCGAAGCAGTCGGCTTGTTGCTCGGTGGTGATCGTCGACAGACCGGTGTCGAGCGCGTCGATCCGTAGCTGGATCGCATGTCCGTACTCGTGTGCCAGAACGATGGCGATGGCTGCCGCACCGAATCGTTCGGCCAGAACGGACAACAGCCCGCCGTCGCCGTCGTCGTACACCATGAAGTCGCCGACCCCGCAGTAGAAGGCCGCGTATTCGCGCACCTCGGCATACGTCGTGCGCGGCGCACCGCATCCCGGGATGTCGTCGGCGCGTCCTGGGTAGGCCGCGATGATGCGGCCTTTGAGTGGCTGGAAAGTGGAGCCGTACACGGCCGGGAACTCGTCGGTCCACCAGGCCTCGATGTCAGCGACGGTCGCCAGGAGGAATTCGTCGTAGGACCGCGACGGTTTGTCGGTGCCGAAGTCGATCGCGGCCGGGTCGATCGGGACGGGTGCCACGGTCTCGGGTGGAATGGTCTCCGGCGGGCTGCTCTCTGTCGGACCGGTGTCCGGCGGATTCGTCGCCGGTGGTCCGGTGGTTGCCGGCTCGGTCGCGGGCGAACCGGCCTCGGCGGGCGCGGAGTCGGTCGGCGATATGGCGACATCCGAGTCGGCGGATCCGAAGACCGGGCCAGCAGCTCCGGGAGCGATCCGATCGGCCCGCTGGGCCGTCACCAGCGGCTCGGACCCGCACGCTGCCGCGACGAGCGGAGCGATCGCCGCGAGCGCGAGAATCCGGGGTAGACGCACGTTCTCGACTCTACGGCCGCGGCGCGTGTCACGACCCGCGGCGGCGGCGGCAGCTGCGCGGAGTTCTCACCTTTGGTGGTGATCGCGCCGCACCTGAAAAATCTCCCATCGATGGGCTGTTCGATTCCCTGATCGCAAATCCTCCCGTGCTATGTTGCGCCCGCTGCTGGCCTGAGGGGGAGTGAGCACATGGCATTGCTGGAAGTCAGGGACATCTCGGTGAGATTCGGGGGCATCGTCGCGCTGAGCGAATTGACCTTCGACATCGAGAAGGGTCAGATCTGCGGTCTCATCGGTCCCAACGGTGCCGGCAAGACGACGCTGTTCAACGTCGTGAGCCGCATCTACGACCCCACCCAGGGTCGGATCACGTTCGACGGTGAGGATCTGCTCGACGTGCAGCCGCACAACATCTCTCGCGCGGGTGTGTTCCGTACCTTCCAGAACCTCGCGCTGTGGCCTGGGATGACCGTGATCGACAACGTGATGGTTGGCGCCCACACCAGGAGCAAGCAGACCTTCCTCACCGCGATGTTCGATCTCGGTCGTCGCAAGGAGGAAAAGGAGCTCAAGCTCCGCGCCTACGAGATCCTCGCATCACTCGGCCTCCAGGACATGGCGTTCCGCCAGTGCGCAGGTCTTCCGTACGGCACGCTCAAACGCATCGAGCTCGCTCGGGCGCTGATCGGTGAGCCGAAACTGCTGATGCTCGACGAGCCGGCCACCGGACTCACCCACGCCGAAGTCGAGGGGCTCTCGACACTCATCCGCCGGATCCGCGACGACTACGACCTGACGGTGCTGCTCGTCGAGCACCTCATGGGCCTGGTGATGAACCTGTCGGAGAACATCGTCGTGCTCGACTTCGGCCGCAAGATTGCCGAGGGCAGCGCCACCGATGTGCAAGAGGACCCTGCGGTGATCGAGGCGTACCTGGGGACGCCCGCATGACCGACGCCGAATCGAACGATCGACCAATCGACGGATCGACCGGCGGCAACCCGAGCGAGCCGGTGCTCGAGGTCGAGGATCTCCGCGGTGGTTACGGCCAGATCCAGGTGCTGCACGGTCTCGGATTCTCCGTCCACGACGGAGAGGTCGTCGTCATCCTTGGGGCGAACGGGGCCGGCAAGACCACCACACTGCGGGCGATCTCGGGGATGATCGAGACGCAGGGGAGCGTCCGTCTGCGAGGAGAGGAAATGCTCGGCAAGAACCCGTCGGACATCGTGCGCCGTGGCGTTGCACACGTCCCGCAAGGCCGGGGCACACTTCCCGAGCTGTCGGTCGAGGACAACCTCCGCGTCGGCGCGTACGTGCGCAGGGACAAGGAGGTCGACGCCGACATCGAGCGCTGGTACGACGTCTATCCGGTGTTGCGCGATCGGCGCACGCAGCGCGCCGGCAGCCTCTCGGGCGGCGAACAGCAGATGCTCGCCGTCGCCCGGGCGCTGATGTCGAGGCCGAGCCTGTTGCTGCTCGACGAGCCCTCGCTCGGGCTCGCACCGCTGATCGTGCAGGACCTGTTCGCACGGTTCCACCAGATCAACCAGGACACGGGCACGACGATGCTCATCGTCGAGCAGAACGCGCAGCTCGCGCTCGGCATCGCCGAGCGCGGCTACGTACTGGAGTCCGGCTCGATCTCGATCGAGGGGCGGGCGGACGATCTGATGCACGACGACGCCATCCGCAAGGCCTATCTGGGAGTCTGATCACCGCTCATGGAACTGTTCCTCGCACGTTGCTTCGATGCGCTCTCCAACGGGTCGACGTACGCGCTGATCGCGATGGCGCTCGTCATGATCTACAAGGCCACGACGCTGATCAACTTCGCCCAGGGTGAGATGGCGATGTTCGGCGCGTTCATCGTGCTGGTGATCGCCACCGAGCAGGGTGTGCCGATCTGGATCGCAGTGGTGCTGGGCATGCTCATCAGCGCATTGCTGGCCTCCGGCCTCGAGCGGACGCTGATCAGACCCTTCGATCCTGCCGACCACCTACCGCTCGTCATCATCACGCTCGGTCTGTTCCTCGCCATCAACGCGTTGGCGGGCATCATCTGGCGTTTCGATCCGCGGGCGTTCCCGAGGATGTACCCCGCGGGCAATGCCGTCGAGTTCGGGTCGGCAGCGCTCACCTGGTACACGGTCGGTGTCGTCTGCACGGTGTTCGCGGTGGCGGGGCTCCTCACGCTGCTGCTCGCCAAGACGAAGATCGGATTGGCGTTCCGTGCGGTGTCGTCGAACCTCGAGTCGAGCCAGCTCTCGGGAATCCGCGTCGGGCCGACGCTCCAGTTCGGGTGGGCGATCGCTGCGGCGGTCGGAACGCTCGGCGCCTGCGTGTTCGTCGCCGCCCCGATTCGTTCGCTCGAACCGAGCGTCATGATCCGCGTGTTGATCTTCGCCGCATCGGCCGCGGCCTTGGGCGGCCTCGACAGCCTGTGGGGTGCGATCGTCGGCGGACTCCTGATCGGAGCGGTGCAGAGCCTCCTCGTGCCCTACTCGCCGATTCCGAACGAACTCGCGCTCGCCGCCGCGGTCGCCGTACTCCTCATCGTGCTGCTGTTCCGTCCCGCCGGATTGTTCGGTACTCCACCGGTCGAGAGGGTGTAGGGGTCCGTCATGGCCGCGCGCCTACTCCAACAGGGGACACGTCAGTATCGGATCTATGCGTGGGTCACCTGGAGTGTGTTCGTCCTGGGAGTCGTGCTGGTGGCATTCGCCTATGCCGATACCGGTTCGATCGAGATCCTCGACAACAAGTACAACATCGGACTCCCGCGCATCAACAAGGGGATCTCGTTCATCATCGCCATCCTCGGCCTCCAGGTCGTGGTCGGCTACACGGGCCAGTTGGCACTGGGACAGAGCTTCTTCTTCGGGACCGGCGCGTACATCGGCGCCTATCTGGTGCAGGATCAGAACTGGTCCTGGTTCAGCACACTCTTCGTCATCATCCCGGCGTGCTTCATCCTCGGCTTCCTGCTCGGGATTCCGGCGCTGCGGATCAAGGGCCTCTATCTGGCCCTTGTCACGTTGGGCCTCGCCGCGATCTTTCCGTCGATCGTGCAGCTCGAGAGCCTCAAGGAATACACCGATGGCGCGGCCGGCAAGAGTGTCGAGTACGACTTCGTGGCACCGGGGTGGCTCCCGCTCGACGGCATCGCCGGCTTCCTCCAGAGCATCCCGCTGATCGGGCAGTACTTCGGTGACGGCGACCTCTCGAGCAAGGAGGCCGACCGCATCTGGAAGTACACCTTGTTCGTGATCCTCGCTGCGATCTGCTTCTGGCTGATCGCCAACTTGATCAAGAGCCGGCCGGGTCGCGCGATCCGCGCGATTCGCGACAACGAGACGAGTTCGGCCATCTCGGGGATCAACCTGCCGATCTACAAGACGCTCTCCTTCGGTATCGCCTCGGCGCTCGGCGGCGTCGGCGGGATGGTGTACGTCGCCGAGCTCGGCATCGCATCGCCTGGCGACTTCACCCAGCTGCTGTCGATCTTGTTCATCGTCGGGTTGGTGAGCGGTGGTGTCGGAACGCTCCCGGGTGCCGTCGTCGGTGGCCTCATCATCGCGTTCGTCCCGGAGTGGTCGTCGTCGACCCAGGAGATCCCGGGCATTCCGGAACGCTGGCTGCAGGGACCGACAGGCACGTTGATCCTCGGCACACTCTTGATCGTTCTCATGTTCTTCCTTCCCGGTGGCATCGTGGCCGGCGCACGACGGATCAAGGCCAAGGTCGTGCGGGTGGTTCCGCAGCCTCCTGAGGGTGCGACCGCGATTGCGTTGAGTGGAACTGGTGGTGCCGGCACGGCTACCGTGGACGACGGGGATGCTGCCGTCGACGACAGCGACGATGTCGGTGCTCCATCACCCAACTAGATCTCGGGCGAGAGCCCGTACCAGAGCTGATCGATCAGCACAAACAACCAACAGGGGAGAACATGCAAGCTTCACGACGATGGAGGCGCACCGTCGCCGGGATCATGGCCGCAGGCCTGTTGATCGCGGCGTGCGGTAGCGACGACAGCAGCGATTCGACCGACGCGCCCAGCACGGACGCACCGGCCGAGACCGACGCACCCGCCGACACGGACGCACCGGCCGAGACCGACGCACCCGCCGACACGGACGCACCGGCCGAGACCGACGCACCGGACGAGACCGACGGCGAGGACATGAGCGGCGACGAGCTGGCCCT
>JASJHI010000400.1:0-5082 GCA_033791105.1 Acidimicrobiia bacterium
GGCTCGTCCATGGAGCCCGGCGAGGCGGCGTGCCGCCGCGCCGACCGGCGACGCCGACTTGCCACCGAATGCGCCACCGTTGGCCAGCGGCGACGACGGATCACCGCCGGGAGCGCACCAGGCTGCGTCCGGTTCGAGATAGGCAGGCTCGACCCACGTCGTGCGGAGCGTGCGATGCCACGACCCTTCCGGGATGGGGATCGGCCACGACAGCCGCGCCGTCGTACGGCGGCCCTGCACGCGCCCGGCGAGCTGACGGGCCTCTGTCAACGTCTCGCCGACCACCCATTCACCGTCGGCGTCGAGCAGGGCGACGAGTGCGTCCTCGGGAGCGAGGTCCGCAGCGAATCCACCCGCGCCGAGCGCGATGTCGGGCGCAACGCGCTGTGGAGAGCGGCCTTCGAGCGAGGCCCGACGAGCAGCGCCCTCGAGGTCTCGGGGCGACTCGTCGGCGCGCGCCACGGGTCCGGCGTAGCCCAGCGCCGCATCGACGATCGTGCCCCAGCCCGTACACCGGCACAGGTGCGCCAGAAGAGCCTTCTCGACCGCGGTGCGATCCGCTCGGGCGTCGCCGAGGGCTGCGAGGCGCATCACGATTCCCGGCGTGCAGAAACCACACTGGCTGCCACCGGAGGCACACAAGGCCTCGCTCCAGGCGTCGGCGTCCTCGAGTCCTTCGACCGTGGTGACGGTTCGTCCGGCGACACGACCGACCGGCGTGACACACGCGACGCGCGGTGCGCCGTCGACCCACACCGTGCAGCAACCGCACTGTCCCTGCGGGCTGCATCCGTCCTTCGGCGAACGGACACCGAGCCGATCGCGCAGCGCCTCGAGCAGCGAGCAGCCATCGTCGGGAACCAACGCCGGTTCGCCGTTGAGGACGAACTCGATCACCGGTCGGCACCGCCGGCGGGTCGGGCGTCGGATTCGCCGGAGCCGACGGGTCTGCCGTTCCGGCGGGAGCGCGTGCGGACACGGCACAACATCCAGCCGACGACTCCTCCGATCAGGGCCATCAACATCCCCCACAGCAGAAACATCGCGAGCGTGTACGGCACGGACGTGTCTTACTCGGTCTCGACCAGGAAATCGACACGCCGGCTGGCAACCCGAACCTCGACGCCGCCCACGCGCACCGGTTCCGCGGCACCGGCACCCTCGGCACGCAGCGTTGGCCGCGGCACTCCGCGCAGCACGAGCTGTTCGAGAACGGCGTTCGCACGCGCCGTGCTGACGAGGAAGTTGTCGAGCTCGTCCCCACCGGAATCGGTGTGGCCCCGAACGACGACCGTGCTCCCCGGACGCCCGATGATCGCCTCTGCCACTCGATCGAGGGTTGGGCCCGAAAGGAACGAGACTTCGAATCCACCCGGCGCGAAGCCCAGTTGCGTGGATTCGGTGAGCGCATCGAGATCGATCTGCAGTGCAGCGGCCCGCGTCTCGGCCTCGACCTCGGGGTCGACCGGCGTGAGCCGCACGCGGGCAGGGATGAGCAAGCCGTCGACGACGTGCACAACGCCGTCGGACACGAGGATGCCACCATCGCTCACACCAGCGGTCGTGCCGGCGCTGCGCAGGGTCACGGCGTCGGCCTGGTCGACGTTGCGGTAGACGGGGATATCCGCGCCCGATGCTGTCGCGAGCTGCCCCTCCTCGACGTCCTCGAGCAACAGCAACTCTCCGACGACATGCTGCTCGAGGATCGCCAACAGGAGGTCTGGCGACGCACCGAGACGAGCGATCTCGTGTTCGGACAGCGCCTCGAAGGCCTCGTTCGATGGTGCGAAGAACGTGATGGGAGCATCGACGCTCGGCACGGTCACGCCGGTCTCCTCGAGCAGGCGTCGCAATACCGAGAACCGTCGATCGGCTGCGATCAGTTCGGGCACGGTGCGATCGGTGTTCCCACCAAGGCTGGTGGTGGGCGCATCACCGGCGAGCTCGCCCGCGCCATTCCCGTCATCGCCGTCATCGCCGGCCCCGTCGTCATCGCCGTCATCGCCGTCGGCCACTCGACACCCGGGCACGACGTCCACCCGGCGCACGCCGCGCATCACCTCGGCGGCAGATGCCACCTCGTGGAGCGAGGCGAGATCCTCGGACCCCTCCAGCGGAGTCGTACACGTCAGCGTGCCGTCCTGGCCGGAGAACGACACCCGAATCCCGGTCACGCCGACCTCGTCGAGCTCGGCGACCAGACGACCCTCGAGGTCGTTCTCGACCCTCGTCATCGTCACCGTCGCACCGATCGCGAAGGCCGCGAGGAGTGCCGCCGCGCCCCATGCGAGGATCCGGCGCCGATATCTTCGGTAGGCGACGTCGGCGCTCATGGCGCGACCACCTTCGCACGCCGACGACCGAGATCACCGACAATCGAATCGAGCCCCCAAACATGCCGGACCCGCTGACCGACACCGCATCGAACGGCGACGACCGCACCAGCGGACGGCTCGCACCCTCCGCGACCGGCGAGGCATCGCCCGTGTGGAACCGGCGCTCCCTCCTCATCGGGGCATTGGCCGCCGGGGTTCTGGCGGCGTGCTCCGGAGGCAACGATGACTCCTCGGACACAGCGGGCGGGACAGCGGGCGATACGGCCGCCGATCCACCGGACGGCTCTGAGGGGGCGCCGAGCGGAACCGACCCGGCGGACGACATCGACTCGAGCACGCTGGCGTTCGGCACGTACACGGTCGTCCAGCGGTTCCCCCAACACGTTCAGGCGCCCGGCTCACAGCGACTGCCGATGAGCCTCTCGACCGGAGCGGCCGAACTGATCCAGGACGGACCGGCAACGCTCGGCGCCGTCGTCGTCGACGCGGTCGGCACCGAGATCAGCCCGCGGCTCACCGCGAAGCGCCGCGACGTGGAACCGGCGCCCTACTACGACTTCCACACGGCGGTTCCCGAGGAAGGCTTCTACTCGCTCGTAGTCGACGGAGGTCCGGAGGACGGTGCCGGCTTCCAGGTCACAGCGCCCGGCGACGTCACCGTGCCGGCGCCGGGGGCACCACTCCCTCCATTCGACACACCGACCATCGACGACTCCCGAGGGGTCGATCCGATCTGCACGCGCGATCCCGAGCCATGCCCGTTCCACGACGTCACCCTGACCGAGGCGCTCGAGAATGCGAGCGCCGACGGGCGCGTCGTGGCGTACTACATCGGCACCCCTGCACTGTGTCAGACCGGCAGCTGCACTCCGGCGCTCGAGTCGATGATCGACCTCCGCGACGAGTTCGCCGACACGGTCACGTTCGTCCACGCCGAGGTCTACATCGATGACGCTGCGACAGCGGTCACCCCGGCGGTGGAAGCGGCTGGACTCGACTACGAGCCTGTGCTGTTCATCACCGATTCAGACGGAATCATCGTCGAGCGGCTCGACGCGGTCTGGAACGTGACCGAACTACGCGAGACCCTGTTGCGCGCGGTGGGCTGAACGCCTCGAGCAAGCCCTCGTCAGATCGCGGTCAGGAGAAGCTCTGCCCGCAGCCGCATGTGCGCGAGGCATTCGGATTCGTGATCGCAAATCCGGACTCGTCGAGTCCGTCCTTGTAGTCGAGCGTGGCTCCTTCGAGGAGCTGCGCCGACGCGGGATCGACGATGACCTTGACCGCCTCGGCGAACTCGACGGATGTGTCGTCGGCCGCGACGTCGCCGTCGAAGAACATCTCGTACGAGAAGCCGCTGCATCCGCCCGGGCGGACTGCGACACGCAACGCGAGTTCGTCGGCGCCCTCGGCGTCGAGGAGTTGGCGTACCTTGCTTGCCGCGTTATCGGTGAGCGTGATCATTGACCGGTACCTCCTAGTGGTAGCTCAACATTATCGTGTTCAACGCCGACGCGGTGCGAGAACGGGCAACGATGCGTCGATGACCCCCAAGACTCTGGGATCGACGCTTTGTAGGCTGGGGGACATGGCCAGCACGCCGACACCGGTCGCGCCACCGTCGATCGACCAAATCCTCGAGGTGCTCGAGGGTGTCATCGACCCTGAGCTCGGGGCCGACATCGTCACGCTCGGCATGGTTCCGGCCGTCGACGTGTCGATCGGCGGCACGGTGACCGTCGACGTAAAACTCACGATCAAGGGTTGCCCACTGCGAGCCGAGATCAAAAAGGAGATCGAGGATCGGGTCTCGCTGCACCCAGGCGTCACCGGCGTGGAGATCCGCTGGGGCGAGATGGACAGCGACGAACGCGCCGAAGTGATGACGAAAGCCCGCTGGAACGCTCGCCAGGAGGCGCCCGCCACCAGGATCCCGGCCGACTGCCGGGTGTTGGCGATCGCCAGCGGCAAGGGCGGGGTCGGCAAGAGCTCGATCACCGCAAACCTCGCGGCCGCGCTCGCCGCGATGGGCCACACGGTGGGCGTCCTCGACGCCGACATCTGGGGCTTTTCGATCCCGCGGTTGCTCGGTATCGGCGAACGGATGGAGGCCGAGGCCGGCGACGGCGACGACACCAAACCGCTGATCGTGCCAAATCGACTTCCGGTCGGGGACGGAATGCTCGAGGTCGTGTCCACCGGCTTCCTCGTCGACGAGGACACCGCGCTCATGTGGCGCGGCCTGATGCTGACCAAGGCGGTCGAACAATTCCTGCGCGATGTCCGGTGGGGCGATCTCGATTACCTGTTCATCGACATGCCACCGGGAACCGGCGACGTCCAGATGGGGCTCGCCCGCATGCTGCCCCACACCGACCTGATCGTCGTCACGACGCCCGCGCTCGCCGCCCAAAAGGTCGCGCAGCGCGCCGCCGACATGGCGCGACGTAGCTTCCTGCGCGTCGTCGGCGTGATCGAGAACATGAGCGCCTTCACCTGTGCCCACGGCGAGACGTATGCACTCTTCGGCGAGGGCGGTGGCGCAGCCTTGGCCGAAGCGATCGATGCACCGCTGCTCGGGAAGGTTCCGCTCGAACCCGCTGTCGCAGCGGGGGGAGACGCCGGCCGGCCGGTCGCCGTCGGCGGAGAGGGTGACGCAGCCGAGATGTTTCGCCCGATACCGCGGCGCCAAGTAGCCGTGGTCGCTCCACCGAGCAACCGTGACATATAGGAATATCACACCTAT
>JASJHI010000401.1:0-2912 GCA_033791105.1 Acidimicrobiia bacterium
TCGCCGACGTGCAAGCCGATCCGCACCGACAGTTCCGGACCGGGCCACGTCGCTCGACCGAGGCGGTCCTGCGCGTCCGCAGCCGCTGCGACCCCGTCGGCGGCACGGTCGAAGGCTGCAGAGAACGCATCGCCCGCCGTCGTGAAGACGAACCCACCGTGCGACTCGATTGCGTCGCGCAGCACCGCGTCGTGCACGCGGAGGCTCGCCGACATCGCATCGGGATCGGCCGCCCACGACTGGGTCGACCCGACGATGTCGGTGAAGAGGAACGTCACCGTTCCCGAAGGGTGCCCGCTCGGATCCATGAGTGCGTCCGTCGGTCCGGCTCAGTCGAGCTGCGCAGCGATCTCGGATCGGAAACGACCGAGTGCGTCGAACCGTTCCTCGGCTGTGTCGCCGAGTGTGAAGTCGGGCACGACGAATTCGTCGAATCCGGCATCTGCGTACGCGCCGAGTTGCTCGACGATGTGGTCGACCGGGCCGGCGATCGAGCGGTCGGCCATCTCGCCGGCCATGACGCCGTCGATCAGCTGTTGGTCCTCGGTCATGAAGACGAGCGCTTGCACCGACCGCCACTTCGATGCGGGATCGACGCCGACGGCATCGCACGCAGTGGTGAACTTTGCGGCGCTCGCAGTCGCCAGGTCGGGAGCTCCCCACGTGTTCCACTCGTCGGCGTGACGTGCGGTGATCCGCAGCATCCGCGGGCTCGCGGTGCCGACGAGGAGCGGCAACGGCTGTTGGACCGGCGACGGGTCACAAGGTGCGTCGGTGATGGTGTAGTGCTCGCCGCTGAAGGATGTGCGCCCATCGGACAGCAATGACCGAACGATCTGGATCGCCTCGTCGAATCGATCGACGCGCATCCGGGGTGGCTCGAGCTCGATCCCGTACGCGCCGTGCTCGTTGATCTGCCATCCTGCGCCGAGCCCGAGCACGAGCCGACCCTCGGAGAGATGATCGATCGTCGCGGCACGGTTCGCGAGCAGCGCCGGGTGGTGGACCGACGTCGGGGACACGAGCGAGCCCAGCCGAACTCGGTGCGTGGCCACGGCCAGGCCGGCGAGCACCGCCCAGCACTCGAACACGTCACCGTCGGCGACGTCCGAACCTCCGGTGTTGGGCATGTAGTGGTCGGCGTACCAGATGCCGTGCCACCCGTCGTCGTCGGCGTGCCGCCCGATGTCGAGGACCTCGCTCATCGGCCGCGCCGGGTTGGGCCAGATCGAAAACTTCACGGGTTCGACCGTAGTTGCGCGATCCGAGGTTCGCCGTGCTGGACGTCAGCCTTGACCGGATGTGTCGGTTGCGGCGGCGTCGACGCTGGTGTTCACGATCAGAACGTCGCAGGAGGCGTGGCGAGTGACGTGTGTTGCGATCGTGCCGAGGACGCGAGCGGCCGACTGCACGCGCCGGTTGCCGACCACGATCATCGTCGCATCGAGGCGCTCGGCTTCGTCGCACATCGCTTCGGCTGGATCGCCGTATTGCACCGACATCGTGACGTCGTCGACCGGAAGCCCGAGTTTCAAGCTCCGAAGACGTTCCTCTCCATCGCTGAGCGGGTCGATTTTCCATGACTCGCCACTCCCGCGAACGGTGCCCGTGGCGCGGGCGACGGTGGTGACCAGGTGGAGTCCGACGCCGCGGGCGGCCGCCATTTCGGCCGCCCGGTGTGCAGCCCGGCGCGCGGTCTCGGAGCGGTCGACTCCGACGACGATCTCGTTCATCCAATCTCCCCTGTTTCGCGCTGCGACGCGATGTGATCAGTGGCGGACACTACCCGTTGTGCCCCACCCGTCTGGCCCGGTGAGCGCAGTGGGTCGGGTGCTACTCGACGAGCCGTAGCAGGCGACGGGCCGAGCTGCGTGGGAGCCGCTCGACCGCGTAGTCGACGACCGACAGGAGATCGCCGGTGAGCGAGCCGCCCTCGGGCGGACGATCAAGCCAGCGATCCCACACCGCGCCGCGACCCGCGACGAGCAGCGCTGCAATGAGCATCGAATGGAGGTCGTCCGTCGGCGCGCCGCGGTCGGCGGCGAGGGCGGCGGCGAGGGCGTCGCGCAGCGCGCGCTCGAGGTCGCTCGAGGCGGCGATCAGCACCGGATCGCGATCGGTCCACCGCCGGAACGCGCGCAGATTCTGGAGGTAAGTGGTCGTCAGGCCCGTGGGGGTGTCGACCGCGTCCCCCTCACGCTCGAGGAAGCGGCGCCACAGCTCGATCGTGTCGCCACCGACGCCGGCCTCCCGCTCGGGGTCTTCGAGCAGATCGACGAGGCGGTCCTGCGGATCGCGCGCGGGCGCCAGCGCAAGATGTGCCTTCGATTCGAAGTAGCGCAGCAGGGTTTGGGGGGTGATCTCGACCTCGTCGCAGATGTCGTCGAGTGTGGTGCCGTCATAGCCACGTTCTGCGAACAGCCGCTGCGAAACCTCGATCAACAAGGCCCGGGTCTTCGCCTTCTTGCGCTCCCGAAGCGAGGTTGCGGGCGAGTTCGCCTCGTTGGCCCGGACACTCATCGAGCATCGCCCAAAGAATATGTGAACGACTGACGAATGAGCACCATTCGTACATTATCATGTCGCGAATGTCTTCTACGGCGGCGACCTCAGACTCCGGCACCTTCGATCCCGACGCGATGCGCGAGCGGTACCGCGTCGAGCGTGACAAGCGCCTCCGATCCGACGGCAACGCCCAGTACATCGAGATCTCCGACGACTACGAGCGCTTCATCGACGACAAGTATGTCGCCGGGGTCGACGCGCGCGAGCCGCTCACCGACGAGGTCGAGGTGGTGCTCGTCGGCGGCGGGTTCGGCGGCCTCCTCGCGGGCGCACGGTTGCGCCAAGCCGGCGTGTCCGACATCCGCATCATCGAGAAGGGCGCGGCGCTCGGTGGCACCTGGTACTGG
>JASJHI010000402.1:0-8730 GCA_033791105.1 Acidimicrobiia bacterium
GGGAAGGCGCGACGGTCGTTGTCGCTCACGACGCCGAGGATGTCGTCGACGATCTGCTCGACGCGATCGAACAGGGCGAGCTGCTCGATGCCGACGAGTCCGACGCAGGTCCGCCCGATGGTGTGTTGAGCACCATCTTCCTCGCCGCCGACAAGTTGGCACGCGATCCGATCGACGCTCGGTCGCGCACGGTCCTGCTCGATCTTGCCGACGATCTCGCTGCCGATCGTCCGCCCTACGCGTTCGCGCCGCGGACGTGGAGGCAGGCGGTCGCGGGGATCAGCACCATCGTGGCCCTCGTGCAAGCCGATGCGTCGGGTGCGCGCGGGTCGTCCGACGGGTCCGCGATCGCGGAGAGCGCCGACACGTTGCGCCTGTTGCTGCGTCCGTACGTCTGAGCAATGCTGCTCGCCGAGCTCGAGATCTGGCACACCCGTCCGACGGTCCCCACCCGGCGTCTCGCGCTCGGCCACATGGTGCTCCCCGTCGATCCAGCGCCCGGATTCGGAGGACTACTGCTCGGGTCCGTCGTCGCCGCCCATCTCGCAGGTGTCGACGACGACCTGATCCCAGACGTCCACCGGCTGATCGGCGAGATCGAGCACGGCGCGCGCGTCGTGCAGCCGCGGCTGCGTCATCGATTCCAGATCGATCGCCACGGTCTCGCGCACAGCCGCCATCGGCTCGTCGGTGACGGCGACGAGATCTCGTTCGACTTCGCTTCGGTCGGCACCGACCTCGCCCAAGTGCTCGGCGCGATTTACGCCACCGAACGGCTCGATGCCGAGCATCGTCTGAGCATCGTGCCGCTGCTCCACGAGGCGGCGAGGTGGCGCGGCCCGATCGGCCCGACGCTCATCGCGCACCTCGCTGGTTCGCGGATCGAGACGCTCGGTGCGCTTGCCGACCCGCTCGGCTGGGCGCTCGATCTCCTCGGGTTCGATCCGACCGCGAAGCCGCCGCCGAAGCGTCAGGTCACGGCCCGCTTCCGTGAGCGCATCCGCGACGTGCATCCCGATCACGGCGGCGACGAGGTCGACGCGGCGAAGCAGATGAGCGATCTCGCCGAAGCGCGTCGCATTCTCTCGGTGAAGGTGCGGTCGTGATCCTGCCTCGTTCCGGGCGCGAGGTCCGATGAGATCGTCCGTCGTGCTCTATCCGGGCGCGGGCAGTGATCGCGATCACTCGAGCCTGATCGCAATCGAACGGCGCCTGGGGCGTGGCACGGCGACGGAGCGGCTCGACTTCCCGTATCGCACGGAGGGACGGCGTGCACCAGATCGTGCTCCCAAGCTGCTCGCCGCGATTCGCCGGGACCTCGCGGGCTTCGCGCGGCGACGCGGCCCGGTCGTGATGGGCGGGCGGTCGATGGGTGGTCGCATGGCGTCGATGGTGGCTGCCGACGTCGACGAGGGCGGTCCGGTGGCGAGACTCGGCGGGCTGGTCCTCGTCTGCTACCCGCTGCATCCGCCGAAGCAGCCCGACAAGCTCCGCGTCGAACATTTCCCCGACATCGCGGTGCCGTGCCTGTTCGTCTCCGGCACCCGTGACCCGTTCGGAACACCGGACGAACTCTCCGGATGGACAGCGACCATTCCAGCACCGGTCGAACACATCTGGATCGACGGCGGTCGGCACGACCTGAAGGGCGCTGACGAGCTGATCGCCGACGCCGTCGCCCGCTTCGTCGACCGCGTCGAGTGAGACGTCACAATCCGGCGATGTTGATCGGTTCGTCCTCCGGATTGAGGTCCTCCAGCTCGCGATGCGCGGTCTCGGGATACGCGATCACGACGAGCAGCGTCACCACGATCTGACCGATCGCCAGCGTCGCCATCACACTGCCGTAGGACCAATCCGCGTCGAGGAGGCCACCCGTCGTGACCAATCCACCGATCCCGCCGAGCAGCGCTGCAGCCGTCACCAGTCCGGCCGCTCGGCTGCGGTTGCCGGTCGGGAACAGTTCCGCTCGGTAGACCGCAAGCGCCGGGTACGCCGCGCTGGCCAGCATGCCGCCGGCCAGAGAGAACAGCCACAGCGGAGGCCCGCCGACGCTGTACGCGCCGACGATGGCCGCGGTCGACAGGGGCAGTGCGATTGCGATCAAGCGCTTTCGACCGGTCGTGTCGGCGATGCGTCCGCCGAGGATCAGACCGATCGCGGCCGGTGTGCCGACGGCGATCGAGAAGACGGCGATCATCCCGCCGGAGAAGCCGTGGATGTCGGTCAGATAGCGGTTCTGGAAGAAACTGGCGGGAGCGATGAAGATGTTCCCGGCGAACGCCACGGCCGACAGGAGCAGGAGCCGTCCGCGATCGAGTCGCGGAGGGTGCACTGCACCCGTCTCATCACGGGCGGCACGGAAGCGGCGGGTCTCGGGTAGCCGGCGGGTGAGGTCGAGCGCAACCAGACACCAGATCGCCGACACGAGGTAGACGAGCCGCCAGCCGCTCTCGCCGAGGTCGGCGAGCCGCAACGAGATCACCGCGATGCCAGCGCCGAAGCCGCTCGCCATCGCCAGCACACTGATCGCGTACGCGCGCGAGTTGCGTGGCATCTCCTCGGCTGCCACCACGCCCACGAGGATGGCCAGCGCGATCCCCATCGGCCGAGCGATCGTCTGCGTCGCGACGAGCACACCGAATGTCGGGGCGAAGGCGCCGAGCACCGAGAGCAGCGGCGCCAGCCACGCGACCACAACGATCACCCGACGGCGGCCGATGCGGTCGGCGAGCACCGCCGCGGGGAGCGCGAAGATGATCCCGGCGCGCACGACCGCCCCGGCGATGCCGATGCCCGTGTCGCCGACGCCGAAGTCGTCGGCCGCGAAGTTGGCGGTCTGGGTGAACAGGGTGTTGACGAACGCGGCGCTCATCGCGGCGGCGGCCAACAGCCCCAGCACGAGCACCTGCGTCGCGTCCAGCCGGTCCGGCGGCGACCACCAACCGTCGTCGGAGATCCGGCGCGACAGCACCCCCTTCACGGGCAGCCGGAACAGCCACCCGAACCAGGGGATCTTCAGGCGGTATTCGGTGTGTTCGACGAAGCCTTCGTCGTCGACGTCGAGCGTGCGTCGGTACTCGGTGAAGGGCCCGTCGCGTTGGGTGAACTCGAGTGGTCCAGTGCGCGCCAGCCCGGCCGTGAGACCGTCGTCGGGGGAGCCCGTCTCGGCACTGGTGGTGCCGGTCGCGATCTCGTGACGCAAGGACATCGCGCCCGGCGGGTCGTCCTCGAGGACGAGATCGTCGCGGGCTGACAGCAACTCGTCAGCGTGTTGCCCGTCGAGTGGCCAGTGCCGGGTGAGTATTCGCCCGCCTGGCTGCACGCCGGGAGCATACTGGGGCGTGATGAACGCTCCGGGCTCGCCAACCGAGGTCATCGCCGTCCGCGGCGCGGGACCTCTCGGTGATGGAATCGACGGCACGGTCGTCGTCCCGGGCGCGAAGAACTCGGTTCTCAAGTTGATGGCGAGCACGTTGCTGTGCGACGGCATGTTCGAGCTGTCGAACGTGCCCGACATCGCCGACGTGCAGATCATGGGTGAATTGCTGTCACCGATCGGTGTCGATATGGAACGCCTCGACGGTGGTCGACTCGTCCTCACCAACAACGGCGACATCACGCCGGTTGCGCCCTACGAGCTCGTCGAGCGGATCCGCGCGTCCATCAACGTGCTCGGTCCACTGCTCACCCGGTGTGGGCATGTGCGGCTCTCGCTGCCCGGCGGCGACGACTTCGGAGCCCGGCCGATCGACATGCACATCGCCGGACTCGAGGCGATGGGTGCGACCTTCAAGTTCAGCCACGGCTACCTCGAGGCGTTCGCCGACCGGCTCACCGGCGCCGACATCACGTTCGACTTTCCGAGTGTGGGGGCGACCGAAAACCTGCTCACCGCGGCGGTATTGGCGCACGGCACGACCCGCATCGACAACGCCGCCCGCGAGCCCGAGATCTCCGACCTGTGTAACTTTCTCGTCGCGATGGGCGCGGGAATCTCAGGCATCGGTACGTCGACGCTCGAGATCGAGGGTGTCGAGCCGGGATCGCTGCGGCCGGTCTCGCACAACACGGTCCCCGACCGCATTCAGGCGGCGACGTACCTCGCCGCCGCCGCGGTCTCGGGTGGGCGGCTCGATGTGGTCGGAGCCCGTGCCGAGCACATGACGATGCTCCTCGAGCGTTTTGTCGACATGGGCCTCGACATCGCGGTGACGGACGATGGCCTCACCGTGACTTCGGAGGGCCGGCTGCGTTCGATCGATGTGGCGACGCTGCCGTATCCGGGCATCGCGACCGACTACAAGCCGCTCATCATCACGATGTTGTCGGTCGCCGACGGTGTCGGCATCGTCACCGAGAACCTCTACCCCGGCCGGTTCCGCTACGTCGAGGAGCTGCAACGGTTGGGTGCCGACGTGTCCACATCGGGTCACCACGCCGTCGTGCGTGGCGTCCCGCGGCTCTCCGGCGCTCCCGTCCGCGCACACGACATTCGCGCCGGTGCGGCGATGGTGGTGGCCGGTCTGGCCGCTGAGGGTGAGACGCTGATCAGCGGTGTGCAGCACATCGACCGCGGCTACGACGACCTCGTCGGTCGGCTTCGAGCGGTCGGCGCGTCGATCGAGCGTCGCCCCGCACCCTGACCTGTCGTCAGTCGTCGACGGCTCGCTCGAGGCGCCGTTTGGCGAGCAGCAGGAGCCCGGCGATGGCGATGATCGGGCCGGCGATGAGCAGCAGTTCGTCCCAGCCGCCCTCGTGAGCGAGCACGGCAGGTCGTGCGGACATGCGGAACATCGCGTTCACAGCAGGGATCGTACGGGCTGCGCTGATTGAATGTTCGTGCCATGCGCGAACAGGTCGAAACCACGATTGAGGTCATCCGGCCGGCTCTCCAAGCCGACGGTGGCGACATCATCCTCCGCGACGTCGATGAGGCCACCGGCATCGTGTCGGTCGAACTCGTCGGTGCGTGCGTGGGATGTCCGGCATCCACCCAAACGCTGAAGGCAGGGGTCGAGCGCATCATGCGCGACCGTGTCGACGGCGTCACCGAAGTGGTGAACGTCGGCGAGGCCGCTGCGTGAGTCGCCGCTCCCGCCCGCCGGCCGAACTGTTCGACGCGGCGCTCGGCGGAGACCGCAGCGCGGTCGCCAGGTTGCTGTCGCTCATCGAGCGCGGCGAAGCCGATGCTCGAGCGATCGGCCGTCTCGCACACCCGCGCAGCGGTGGTGGTTACACCGTCGGATTCACCGGCGCGCCCGGCGCGGGCAAGAGCACGCTCACCAGCGCAACGATCGGGCATCTGCGCTCGCTCGAACTCGAGGTGGCGGTACTGGCGATCGATCCGTCGTCGCCGTTCACCGGCGGTGCAATCCTCGGTGACCGCGTGCGCATGCAGGACCACGCAACGGACCCCGGTGTCTTCATCCGGTCGATGGCGACGCGAGGCCATCTCGGTGGTCTGTCGCTCGCTACGCCCGAGGCTGTTCGGCTGCTCCACGCGATCGGGCGCGAGTGGATAATCGTCGAGACCGTCGGGGTCGGTCAGGTCGAGGTCGAGGTTGCCGGCAAGGCCGACACGACGGTCGTCGTCGTCAATCCGGGATGGGGCGACAGCGTGCAGGCCAACAAGGCGGGCCTGATGGAGATCGCCGACGTCTTCGTCATCAACAAGGCCGACCGCAAAGGCGTCGAAGAGACGCGCCGCGACCTCATGCAGATGCTCGATCTCTCCGACCTCGCCGCGGGTGCTTGGCGACCACCGATCATTCCGACGGTCGCGTCGACGGGGGAGGGGATCACCGATTGCTGGGCCGCCGTCCTCGCGCACCGCGAGTTCGCCGAGACCTCTGGCGAACTCGCCCGGCGCCGCATCTTCCGCCTCCGCGAGGAGCTGCGCGAGATCGTCGCCCAGCGGCTCGGCCTCCGCGCCCGCGAGATCTGCACCGGTGAGCGGTGGGACGAGTTGACGACCGCCGTCGTCGAGCACACCACCGACCCGTGGACCGCCGCCGACGAGATGCTCGCCCCCGTCGACGCCTGACCCGACCTCATCCCCGAAACTTGTCGGTTTCGTCCCGCTGGGCGCGATCCTGTGCACAAGTTTCCGGGAGGGCCGACCCCCATCCCCCGAAACTTGTACCGATCTTCCCGCTGGGCGGGATCCTGTGTGCATATTTCGGGGAAGGTGGGAAGGTGGGAGGATGGGCTGATGACGACCACTGGAACGAACGGCACCAACGCGTACGAGTTGCTCACCGTCGAGCGGGGCGATGACGGGGTGGCGGTGCTGACGTTGGCGAGCGGCAAGGTGAACCCGCTGTCACAGGAGCTGCTCACCGAATTACACGCCGCAATCGAGGAGCTGACCGCGGACCTACCGGGCGCACTCGTCATCACCGGGGGCGATCGCATCTTCGCGGCGGGAGCCGACATCGCTCAATTCGGTGGCCCGGACGAGGCCGGTCCGATCACGGCCGGCTTCCACCATGCAATCGACGCGGTTGCGGCGCTGCCCCGCTTCGTCATCGCTGCCGTGGGCGGGTACGCACTCGGCGGGGGATGTGAGCTCGCGCTGGCGTGCGACTATCGCATCGCTTCCGAGCGGGCGGTGTTCGGCCAACCCGAGATCCTGCTCGGAGTCATCCCGGGCGGTGGCGGCACGCAGCGGCTGCCGCGCGTCGTCGGTCCGAGTCGCGCCAAGGAGATGTGCATCACCGGTCGTCAGGTGAAGGCTGAGGACGCGTTGCAGATCGGGCTGGTCGACGAGGTCGTCGCGCCCGATCAGCTCCATGAGCGCGCGCGCGATCTCGCCGCGCAGGTGGCGACCGGACCGCTCGTGTCGCAGGGGATCTGCAAGCGGGCCATCGATGACGGATTGTCGATGCCGCTCGCTGACGGCCTGCTCGCGGAGCGCGCTGCGTTCGTCGAGGCGTTCCGCACGGAGGACTCGCAAATCGGTGTGCAGAGCTTTCTCGAGAACGGTCCCGGCAAGGCGAAGTTCACCGGCCGCTGACCGCGATCGCGTCAGGGGTGTGAGAGGGTCACCACCGCGTCGGGCTCGGTGCCGTCCTGGGCCGCGATCGGACGCCGGATGTTCCACTGCGAGCGTGCCAGCCATGCGCCGAGGCCGGTGAGCACCAGCATGACGATGGCGCAGACGATGTACGCGGGCGCGCGGCCGAAGTTCTCGTAGATGGCGCCCGTGGCCACCGCCATCACACCGGCTGCGATCGCTTGGCCGGCGCCGTGTAGACCCTGCGCGCCGGCCTGGCGCTCTTCGGAAACGACCATCCCGGCGGCCACGCCAGAACTCGAAATGGTGAGCCCGTCGCTGACGGCATGCACCATCGCGACCGCGAAGATGATGCCGCCCGTCGGCAGGAGACCGTAGGAGAACATGAACATCGCGCCGGCGACGAGTCCGATGGCCCCGAGCCGGAACGGACCGAACGTCTGGGCGAGACGACCACCGTACGGTCCGAGCGCGGCGAGTGGCAGCGCGAACAGCACGATGCCGAGGTTCGCGATCCATTCCGTCGTTCCGAGATCGTCGTGGACGACTGCCCAGAGCGCGTCGAACGTACCGATCATCACGAACACGACCGCTCCGTACACCACTGCACCGGCGAAGGGCTTGCTTCGCAGCAGGTCGAGGGCGAGGAGGCGCGGCGCTGGATCGACGGTCTCCTCCACCGCAACGCTGGCGACGAACGGGAGCAACGCTGCCGTCGCCACGGCGACGACGATGAACGGTGCCGAAATTCCGAACGGACCGACGAGTACGGCCGAGATCGCGGGTCCCATGGCGAAACCGAACACGTCTGCAGAGAGGAGTCGGCCGAGGTTCTGGCCGAGATGCTCCGGGTCGGCGAGGATCACGATTCGCTTGATCGCCGGCGTCGCGGCCCCGATACCGATCCCGGACACGATGCGGCCGAACAGGATGAGCGGCAGCGTCGTGCCGAAGCCCATCAACAGCAGACCGGCCGCGTTGACCGCGACGCCGGCGATGACGACCACTCGTGAATGCCCGCGGTCAGCGAGCGGGGCGATGAGCACCTGCGCCGCGAAGCCGGCGAGGAAGCCGGCACCGATGACGATGCCGATGGCGGTCTCGCCGATGCCGTATTCGTCGCGGTAGTCGTCGACGATCGTGAACAGGACCCCGTAGCCGGCTGCAAGGAGTGCGCTGAGGCCGCCGAACGCGACCATCAGCCGCAACGACGAGGGACGGGTGTTCTCCTCCCCGTCGACCTCGCTCTTGCTCACCGTCACCGTCGGAGACTACCGATCGGCCTGAGTGCCCCTGCGATCCGTATACGTCGCGCGCGACTCAGGTCGACGCGACATGTTCGTTGCGGATCCGCGCGTACATGATGGCCGTCGTTGTGGCGATCGCGTCCCAGGCGTAGGTCATCTCGACGAGTTCCTCAGCATGTCGGGTGAGCGCCACTGCGAGGTCGTTGTCGGTGAGCACTCGCTCGATGCACGCAGCAAGGTCGTCGGGGTTTCCCGGCTCGAACGTCAATGCCGCCTCCGTACCGTCGATCATCTCCGAGAGTCCGCCGGTGTCGGCGACGATCAATGGAGCCCCGGCGGCCAATGCTTCGAGCGCGACGAGGCCGAACGGCTCGTACAACGATGGGATCACGACACATCCGGCGCGGCGGATGAGTTTGCGGAGCTCGGCGTCCGGGACGTAGCCCGGCAAATCGACGAGATCCG
>JASJHI010000403.1:0-19311 GCA_033791105.1 Acidimicrobiia bacterium
GGGCATGACGATGATCGTCGTGACCCACGAGATGGGGTTCGCCCGGGAGGTCGCCGACCGCGTGGTGTTCATGGCCGACGGTCAGATCGTCGAGGTCGGCACACCCGAGCACTTCTTCGAGAACCCCAGCGAGGACCGCACGAAGCTGTTCCTCAGCCAGATCCTCTAGTCGGGGAGAACGGTCCGCGGGCACCCTGGCCGACACGACCGTGAGGCACAGGTGTTCCAGTCGGTTCAGCGTGCGCTGCACACGGCAATGTTCCTGCCGCGCCGGAACAGGGTGACCGGACCATCCTCGCTCACGACGAGTGCGACGATGTGATGGTGGTCCCACGTGTAGCGGGCGGCCGAACGATGGCGCATTCCCGAGTCGAGCTGCACCGCAGCCTCGGAACCCTCCGACGATCGCAAGCCGACACCGAAGCGCGTCACCGCTCCGTCCGCTGAGACGAGCGTGGCGAGATCGGTCTGGGCGAGCACCGAATACATCGCCGGGTAGTGCGCACGCGCAGTGACCGACAGCGCTGGTGCGGAGAGAGCAGCACGGTGGTCCTGCCCGTGGTCGTCGTGCGGCCGGGGGTCGAGGTCGAGGAGGAACGTGGCACCGATCCGTGACGGGCTCAGCCAGTGCGACGCGAGGTCGAGCAGGCCAGCCAACACCTCACGAGATGCCTCCGGCACCGCCAACTCGACGAGCGGGAGGTGCTCGCGGGCGGACAGCCGCGTCCGCCACTGCCGCCCGTCCCATTCGACGACCCCGGTGGGGGTGAAGAGTCTCGGCACACCCATCGGGGTGCGCTGTACGATCGTCGCCCCGGTCGCCACCTCGAGTTCGACCAGGTCGGCTTCGAATTGGACCGAGCGCCGAAAAAGGGCCAGTTGCGTCGGCCCGCTCGGCCGCCGCACGAGGTACGACGACCGCCCGTCGGCGAACATCCGGCACTGCTCGATCGGCAGGTCGAGGTCGATCACCTCGACGAGATCGGCGATGTCGTAGAACGGTTCATCGTCGGGCAGGACGAACGAGCCGTACTGCGCGCTGGTCCCCTCGTGGATGGGCGGACGCCGGGCGTGTTCGAGTTCGGCCAGCAGCAGATCTGTGTGTGCAGCGGGTCCTGGCAGGAGGATCCGGTCATCGGCGAGTTCCTCGCGCAAACGCTCGTGCGCCCGCGTGAGAACAGGGTGAGAAGCGACTTGCTGCACTCCGTCAGGCACGGCGACGACGCTACCGTGGGCGCCGCGGGTCCCGAGCCGGCGACGGCCACCACGTAGGAAACCGATGGACGACGACACTTCATTGCCCGACGACGACACGAGCACACCCAACCGGACGCGCACCTGGATCATCCGCATCGCGATCGGGGTCGTGGCATTGATCGCCCTCGTGTACGGCGCGATCTTTTTCTATGTCAACGTGATCAACGACTCGCCCGATGCGCTCGATGAAGGCGATCTGAGTGCGGCGGTCGCCGACACGTCCCCGGCGGACGCCTCACCGGAGACCACGTCACCGAACAGCACGTCAACTGCCGGCACGACGCTGGGCACATCAGCGGACACCTCGCCGCCTGACACGGAGCCGGCCGCAACCGAAGACGTTTCGACAGGGTTCGACGGTACGTGGATCCCTACCGACTCCTCCGAGTTCGGGTACCGCGTCGAAGAGGTGATCGCCGGCGTCAGCACGACAGCTGTCGGACGCAGCAACGAAATCGAAGGTGCGCTCGTGATCGACGGCACGAATGCCGACGTCGAGATCACGGTGCAGATCGAGAACATCACGAGCGACGACAGCCGTCGCGACGGCCAGTTCCGCGGTCGCATCATGGAAGCCGACCAGTTCCCGGAGGCGACCTTCGTCTCGACCGAGCCGGTCGAGTTCGCGGCACTCCCTGTCGGCGACGAGCAGGTCACGGCCACGGTCACCGGCGACCTGACGCTGAAGGACGTGACGCGTGCGGTCACGTTCGAGATCACCGCTGAGGCCGGCGGCGAACGGATCGGCGTGCTCGGCAACATCCCCGTCCTCTTCGCTGACTACGGCATCGACAACCCGTCGTTCGGCGCGGTCACCACCGAGGACGACGGCCTCCTCGAGTTCGTGCTCGTCTTCGAACCCGCCTGATCGACGTCAGCGACCCCACGCCCCAGCCGATGTCGGGAGTGGAGTGCCTCCGATCGACTTGCCCCCAGCATTCGTTCACGGTCGTCCTCTGGCGGCGCACTTCCCGAGTCCGGGTTGGAACGGTGCGCCCTGAGATCGGCCGGCACTCGGCTACGAGGACGATCATGACGTAGGACCCTGTATCTGGCCGACTGTCAGGGTTTCGATAGAGCCATGGACATCTGCAGTCGTTATGAGTCGCGGCGCGAAGACGACGTTGGAGCACGACGATGACACGCGCAGCGGTCGGCGATGAGCTGATCGTTCAGGGGCACAGTGTCGGCGAGCCACCTCGGGTGGGCGAGGTGCTGGAGGTTCGTGGCGATGACGGTGGGCCTCCGTTTCGTGTGCGATGGGACGAAACGGGGCGTTCGACGTTGCTGTTCCCTGGCGCCGATTGCGTGATCAAGCATTTGAAGCCAACCGCTGAGCAGGAGACATCGAGATGAAAGCGATCGAACTTTCGCCCCGCCCGCCGGTCACGATCGACTGTTCCGACACGGTGCATCAGGCGGCGGTTGTCATGGCCAAGACCGGTGTCGGTGCCTTGATCGTGCTCGATGCCGGCGTTCCTGTCGGAGTCGTCACCGATCGCGATATTGTCACCCGCGGTGTCGCTCACCGTCACCCAGCCGACGCACGCATCGATGGGTTGATGAGCATGGGCCTGATCGCGCTCGATGTCGGCGATGAACTCGAAGATGTCATGCACGCCTTCGAGCACCACGCGGTTCGACGCCTTCCCGTCGTCGACGGCAGCGAGGTGGTCGGGGTCGTCTCACTCGACGACGTCATCACATTGCTGGTCAACGACCTGGCGCACGTCTCGAAGGTCGTGGCCGCACAGATCATGTTTCCACACGCCAACGACGAGGCGGCCGCCCCGTCGCGGATGTGACCCCAACAGACGATCGCCAGCCGGATCACGGTCACTGACCTCACGAGAAGGACACCACCATGTCAACCACACTCGGTGCCGCAGAGGTCGTCGCTCTGGATCGCGTGCGGGGCGACGATGTCGCCTTGGCGGGCGGCAAAGGCGCAAACCTCGGTGAACTGACCGCCGCTGGCTTCCGGGTGCCGCCTGGCTTCGTGGTGACCGCGGACGCCTACCTCGACACGGTCGAGGCTGCAGGTGTCCGCGACGACCTCGCCGCCATCACCGTCGAGGCGCCGAGCGCATCCCCCGCCGAACTTCGTGCATTGGCTGCCACGGCGCGCGAGCTGATCGGCCGATGTGAGATCTCCAACTCGCTCAACGACCAAGTGCTGGCCACACACAGCGCTCTCGGAGCGGACGCGCTCGTCGCGGTGCGCTCGTCGGCGACCGCGGAGGACAGCGCCGAGACATCGTTCGCTGGCATGAACGCGACGTTCACCAACGTCGGTCGGGACGATCTCACCGACCGTGTTCGGGCGTGTTGGGCATCGCTGTACGGCGACCGCGTGGTCGCCTACAGGGCGGAACGGTCGCTGCAGGACGAGCCCGCGATCGCCGTGATCGTGCAGCAGATGGTGCCCGCCGATCGGTCGGGTGTGATGTTCACCGTCGACCCCGCGAGCCGCGACCAGCTCGTCATCGAGGCGGCATTCGGGCTCGGGGAGACGGTGGTCTCGGGGACGGTCGAGCCCGACACCTACCGCGTCGACCGGGCCACCGGCTCTCTGCGGGAGGTGCGCATCGGGCACAAGCGGGTACAGATCGTCAGCGGTCCGGATGGCGACCGTCACGAGACCCTCGACGACGCTCGGGGGTGGGCTCGGGTCTCCGATGACGACGAGGTGCTGAACCTGGCACGCGTCGGGCTCGAGATCGAGCAGCACTACGCGGTGCCACAGGACATCGAGTGGTGTTTCGCCGGCGATGACCTGTTCATTGTCCAGTCGAGGCCACTGACCGCGCTCGATGACGGGTCGCCCGCAGCGCCCGCCGAGGTTCCGGTCCTCGAGGGGCTCGGCGTTGGCAACCGGAGCGCAAGCGGAGTCGTTCGGATCCTCGAGTCGCCACGCGACGGAGACCTCCTCGTCGATGGTGAGGTTCTCGTCGCCGACATGACCTCACCCGACTGGGTTCCAGCGATGCGCCGCGCGAGTGCGCTGATCACGAACGCTGGCGGCAGCACCTGTCACGCCGCGATCGTCAGCCGCGAGCTCGGCATCCCCGCTGTGGTCGGGACTCGTCAGGCGACGACGCTGCTGCGCGACGGGGATGTCGTCACGGTCGACGCTTCCTCCGGCCGCGTCTTCGAAGGCGCTCGGCAACCCGACGTACGCGTTGTGGCGCCGCCGGCGACCACTGTCGCGGTCGCCGGGACCGAGGTGACCGCTACGCGCCTGTATGTCAACCTGGCGATCGCCGACCGCGCCGAGGAGGTGGCACGACTCGATGTCGATGGTGTCGGCTTGCTGCGCGGCGAGTTCATGGTCACCGACTCGCTGGCGGGACAGCATCCCCGCAAGCTGATCGCCGAACATCGCGAGTCGGAGTTCATCGAGGCGATGAGCGCCCAGATGTCGAGAATCGCCGCCGCTTTCGCACCCCGACCGGTCGTGTACCGGACGATGGACTTCAGGTCGAACGAGTTCCGCGGGCTCGAGGGAGGGGAGCTGTTCGAGCCGCACGAAGAGAACCCGATGATCGGGTATCGAGGCTGCTACCGCTACATCAAGGATCCCGAGACGTTCCGCCTCGAGCTCGAAACGATCGCACGGGTCCGCGAGGCGCACCCGAACCTGCACATCATGATCCCGTTCGTCAGAACCCTGTGGGAACTCGAAGCCTGTCTCGAGGCGATCGACAGCGGTCCGCTCGGGCGCCAGCGGGGCCTGAAGAAGTGGGTGATGGCCGAGGTGCCGTCGGTGATCGCCCGTGTCGGCGACTACGCCGCGGCTGGAATCGACGGCGTGTCGATCGGCAGCAACGATCTCACCCAATTGATGTTGGGTGTCGACCGAGACTCCGAAACGCTCGCCGAACTGTTCGACGAGAGCGACGACGCGGTGGTATGGGCGATCGGTGAGATCATCCGCGCCTGTCAGGGCGCGAGCATCACGTCGTCGCTCTGTGGCCTCGCGCCGTCGTCGAACCCCAGCTTTGCCGAGCATCTCGTAAGGTTCGGGATCTCGTCGATCTCCGTCGATGCGGACGCCGTCCCCGCGGCGCGACGGGCGATCGCGATCGCCGAGCGGCGGCTGCTGCTCGACGCAGTGCAGCGTTCAGAGGATGAACATCGAACAGGAGGTAGTCAATGAGTGACGACAAGCATGTGGAACGGCGAGCCGCGCTGCGCGCCGGCTACCGCGATCTCGCGGCCGCGATCCCGACCCAGATGAAGGGTTTCGGTGATCTGCACCGATCGTCGGTGGCCGATGGAGCGCTCTCGCGGGCGACGAAGGAGCTGATGAGCTTGGCGATCGGGATCAGCACCCGATGCGAGGATTGCGTCACGCTGCACCTTTACGACGCGCTCCAGGCGGGTGCCACCGACGAAGAGGTGCACGAGACGATCGGGGTAGCGCTGATGATGGGTGGCGGGCCGGCCTCGACCGCTGCCACAGGTGCGCTCGAAACGCTCGCCGAGTACCGGCGGGCCTGAGCGACAGCGTCGACACTCCGGTTTGCTGGCACCTCCCGCTCGGGCGTGGGCGCTCGATCTCGACGATCTAGGCGACGCGCTCGGAACCGACTTCGAACGAGGGCTGTCCGCGACCGAAGCATCGGAGCGGCTGGCCGAGGGCGGCCCGAACGAACTGGAGGAGACTCCGGCGGAGTCGATGTGGCGTCGCGCCGTCCGCCAGTTCCGCGACCCCCTCGTGCTCCTGCTGCTCGCAGCGATCGTGATCTCGACGGTCGCCTGGGTGGTCGACGGTACGTCGGAGGCCCCGATCGAACCGATCGTCATCGCCGCGATCGTCGCCCTCAATGCCGTGATCGGCATCTGGCAGGAGGGCAAAGCGCTCGCCGCGGTCGCCGCATTGCGGCGGCTCGCGTCGACCCACGCCGTGATCGTTCGCGACGGAGTCGCGGTACCCAGGCCAACCGCTGAACTCGTCATCGGCGATGTGATCACCGTGGCCGAGGGCGATGCGATCGGAGCCGATTGCCGCCTGATCGAGGTCGCCTCGCTCGAGGTTGCCGAGGCCCCGATCACGGGTGAGAGCGCACCCGTGGGCAAGACGATCGGCGTACTCGCCGACGACACCGAACTCGCCGACCGAGTCAACATGGTGTTCAGCGGAACCGGTGTGTCGCGCGGCCGGGCGCGGGCCGTGGTGACCGCCACCGGCAGCCATTCGGAAATCGGCCGAATCGCGTCGATGCTCGAGGGCGTCGGCGACGACCGCACGCCGCTCCAACGCCAGATCGACTGGCTCGGCAAGATGCTCGCTGCGGTGGTCGTCGCGCTCGCCGTCATCGTGATGGTCGCGATCGCGTTGACGTCAGACATCTCATCCGTGTCGGACGTGGTCGACGTGCTCCTCGTCGGCATGTCGCTCGCGGTCGCCGCCGTACCGGAGGGACTCCCAGCCATCCTGAGCGTCGTCCTCGCACTGGGCGTGCAGCGGATGGCCGGCCACAACGCCATCGTCAAACGGTTGTCATCGGTGGAGACCCTTGGCTCGGCCACGGTGATCTGCACCGACAAGACCGGAACGCTGACGCGCAACGAGATGACGATCGTGCGCGTGGTCACCGGATCGGGAGCCGTCGAGATCACCGGCACCGGATACGACCCATTCGGCGAGGTACGGGTCGGAGGTCATCCGGTGGCCGACGCTCGTCTCCTCGACGAAGTGCACCTCGTTGTCGGCGCGGGGAGCCTGGCCAACGACGCCACGCTGCGCACCGGATCGGAGGGCGAATGGCGCGCCGACGGCGATCCGACCGAGGCCGCATTCCTCGTCGCCGAACAGAAACTCGGGATCATCGAGCGCCGCACCGAGCGCTTCCAGCGCGTCGCCGAGGTTCCGTTCGATGCCGACCGAAAGCTGATGACGACGATCGACCGCGACGCCCAGGCCAGGCGACCCGGCGGAGCATCCGAGCTGATGCAGGTCACCAAGGGTGCCCCCGATGTGCTCATCGCGAGGTGTGGTCACGAGCGCGTCGATGGCCGCGTCATCCCACTGACCGACGACCGTCGTCGAGAGATCCTCGGCGGGGTCGAAGCGCTGGCCGATGACGCGCTGCGCACCCTGGGGGTGGCATACCGGCGCATCGAGTCCCTCGCCGAACCGGTCGATGAGTCGATCGAACGCGGTCTGATCCACCTCGGCATGGTCGGGATCATCGACCCGCCACGAGCGAGCGCCGCCGACGCGATCGCCGAGGCGCATGCCGCCGGGATCCGGGTGATCATGATCACGGGGGACCATCCGCGCACCGCGGCGCGCATCGGCCAGCAACTGGGTATCGACGGCGCGGCCGACGATCTCGCCGACACGAGTGTGACCGGCACCGACCTGGCGAAGATGGCGCGTGCCGAGATCACCGATGCCGTCCGCTCGCACTCCGTGTTTGCCAGGGTGACACCTGCGGACAAGCTTGGCATCGTCGAAGCGCTCCAAGCAGACGGTCACGTCGTGGCGATGACCGGCGACGGCGTCAACGACGCCCCTGCGCTGAAGCGCGCCGACATCGGCGTCGCGATGGGCATCAACGGAACGGAGGTCTCCAAGGAGGCGTCCGACATGATCCTCGCCGACGACAACTTCGCCACGATCCTGCATGCGGTACGCGAGGGACGGGAGATCTTCTCGGACATCCGCAAGTTCCTCCGCTACCTGCTCGCCTCGAACACCGGCGAGGTGGCCGTCGTGTTCTTCGGGGTCTTGGCCGCCGGCGCGCTCGGACTGACCGACGCCACCGACGGCCTGGCGGTGCCACTACTCGCCACGCAGATCTTGTGGATCAACCTGCTCACCGACAGCGCGCTCGCACTGGCGCTCGGCGTCGACCCAGCGGTCGAGGACGTGATGGAGGAGCGCCCCCGACCACCCGACGATCGGATCGTCGATCGTTCGATGCTCGTCACCATCGCGCTGGTCGGCACGGTGACGGCGGCGGCCGCGCTGATCGCCTTCGACGTCGAACTCGCCGGCGGGATGCTCGGCGGGTCGGGCGACCTGGCGACCGCACGAACGATGGCGTTCACCACCATCGTGCTGGCCCAGATCTTCAACGCCTTCAACTCGCGTTCGGATCGGGTCAGCGCGTTCGTCCGACCCTTCGAGAACCGCCTGTTGTGGGCGGCGGCCGCGGTGACGGTCGCCCTCCAGATCGCGGTCGTTCATCTCCCGCCGCTCCAACGAGCTTTCGAGACCGAGCCGCTCGACGCTGGGCGCTGGTTCGTCTGCGCCGGCTTGGCGAGCACGGTGCTGTTCGCCGACGAGCTGCGCAAGCTCATCGCCAGATTGCGACGAGGCAGACGGGCGGCGAAGGCAAGCCCTTGCGCCCCCTCGCGCAACGCGGGGCCGCGATCTGACCTTTGTCTCTAGCCACGTTGGCTCGATACCGGGTCCAATCGAGATGTCAGGAACAAACACCGCACGGAAGGAGGCTGCGATGAGCAAGACGGCCGCAAAGGTGTCGACGCTGGAGTCGGAGGTCGTTCGGGCCGAGATTCCCGGCGTTGATCCTGACGACCATGTCGCGATCACCGTCGATGATGGTCGTCTCACCATTTCGGCAGAGCGCGAGCAGCGATCCGAGCACAAGGACTGACCGTGACGGCCTCGATCGACCGCGACGTCCCGAGCCCGCAGCTGGCGGACTATGCCTCCGCCTGTCGCTCGTTCGACTGGGACGGCGCATGGGAATACCTCGGCGACACCAGTCACCCGCCTCGCGGGGTGAACATCGCGGATGTTGCGGTCGATCGACACGTCCGGGCCGGCCGCGGCGACGCCGTCGCCATGCGGTGGCTCGGTCGGGACGATGCGCACGTCGCTTCGCCGGTGGAGGTCACCTACGAGGCGCTCGCGTTGCGAACCAACCGGTTTGCGAGTGCGCTCCAGCGGCGCGGGTTCGAGCCGGGAGGCGGGCTCGCCACACTGACCGGTCGGGTGCCCGAGCTGTACGTCGCGGCGCTCGGCGCGCTCAAAGCGCAGATGGTGTTCACACCCCTGTTTTCGGCGTTCGGCCCGGACCCGATCGCGCAGCGCGTCGAGCTTGGCCGCATCACGGTGCTGGTCACCAACGCACTGCAGTTCCGGCGCAAGATCGCCGGAATGCTCAATCGGCTGCCGACGGTCGAACTCATCGTCATCACCGATGCGACCGAGCACGAGGTCGGTCGAATGACCGGTACCACCTCCGACACCGGCACCGATCCGGACGGACCCGAGGTGGTGGCATTCGGCGTCCTCATCGGTGAGGGCACTGACCGCTTCGACATCCCAGCCACCGATGTCGATACCCCAGCCCTGCTGCACTTCACGAGCGGAACGACGGGCACCCCCAAGGGCGCTGTGCACGTGCACGGCGCGGTCGTCGCACACGCCGTCACGGGCCGAATGGTCCTCGACATGCACCCCGGAGACGTGTACTGGTGTACGGCCGATCCCGGCTGGGTGACCGGCACCTCGTACGGCATCATCGCACCGCTCGCCAACGGCGTCACGACCGTGGTCGACGAAGCAGAGTTCGATGCCGAACGCTGGTATCGCATCCTCGAACGGCTCGAGGTGAACGTGTGGTACACGGCACCGACCGCGATCCGCATGCTGCAACGCCGCGGCATCGACCTCGTGCGGCGATTCGATCTGAGCGCGCTGCGTCTCGTCGCCAGCGTCGGTGAGCCACTCGATGCCGAATCGGTCGTGTGGTGTGGCGACGCGTTCGGGGTGCCGGTGCTCGATACGTGGTGGCAGACCGAAACCGGAGCGATCATGATCGCCAACTTCCGGTCGCACCCGGTGCGGCCGGGATCGATGGGTGTCCCGATCCCAGGGATCGAGGTGGCGCTACTCACCCGCACGGCCGATGGCGAACTCGTGCTCGACGAGGGGCAACCGGTGTTCGTCGAGACGCCGGGCACCAGCGGCGAATTGGCGCTGCGCGCCGGATGGCCGTCGATGTTTCGCCAGTATCTCGATCGTCCCGGTCGGTACGCCGCGGCGTTTGTCGACGGGTGGTATCGCACCGGCGACGTCGCCCGCCGCGACGAGGTCGGCTACTACTGGTTCGTCGCCCGCGGCGACGATGTGATCAAGACCGCCGGCCATCTCGTCGGCCCGTTCGAGGTCGAATCGGCGCTCAACGAACACGCCGCGATCGTGGAGTCGGGCGTCATCGGGGTACCCGACGAGATCGCTGGCGCGGTGGTCAAGGCCTTCGTGGTGCTTCACGAAGGGTTCGAGCCGTCCGACGCGCTGCGACAGGACCTGCTCGGACACGCCCGTCGCAAGCTCGGGCCGGCGGTCGCGCCGCGCGGGATCGAGTTCGCCGACGCGCTCCCACACACCCGCAGCGGCAAGATCATGCGCCGTGTCCTCAGCGCCCGCGAACTGGGCGGCGACGTGGGAGACATCTCGACCCTCGAACCGACGCCGAGCAGTGACCGCCCCGTCGGCCAACAGCCGTGACGAGCCATCGAAGGGAAACATCACATGGGAAACATCACATGAGCGACAATCTCACCGTCGAGCAGCGTTTGCTCGCCGACATGATCCGCGTGCGGGTGTTCGAAGAGCGGTGCGCCGAGTTGTACGGCGAGTCGCGCATCCGCGGCTTTCTCCATCTGTACATCGGCGAGGAGGCGGTGGCCGCTGGGGTCATGAGCTGCCTCGGACCCGATGATGCGGTGCTCGCCACCTACCGCGAACACGGCCACGCCCTGTTGCGCGGGGTCCCGGCCGGTTCCATCATGGCCGAGATGTTCGGGCGGGTCACCGGCTGTTCGGGAGGCCGTGGCGGCTCGATGCACTTGTTCGACGCCGAGCGCCGCTTCTACGGTGGCAACGCGATCGTCGGCGGTCACCTGCCGGTGGCGGTGGGCCTCGCCCTCGCCGACCAAGCCCTCGACCGAGATGCCGTGACCGCCTGCTTCTTCGGCGAGGGCGCTATGGCCGAGGGCGAGTTCCACGAGGCGCTGAACCTCGCTGCGCTGTGGGACGCACCGGTCCTGTTCTGCTGCGAGAACAATCTCTATGCGATGGGTACGTCGCTCGAATCGAGCCAATCCCAGGTCAACCTCGCGGTCAAGGCGGCGAGCTATTCGGTTCCGGCGTGGCAGGTCGACGGGATGAACGTGCTCGATGTGCGGCGCTCGACCGAACGTGCCGTCACCGCGATCCGCGCCGGAGCGGGGCCGATCTTCATCGAGTTCCAGACCTATCGGTTCCGCGCCCACTCGATGTTCGACCCCGACCTGTACCGCGACCCCGACGAGATCAAGACCTGGAAGGCCCGCGACCCGATCCTCGTCTGTGAACGCCATCTTCGAGAGGCCGGCGCGGTGAGCGAACAAGAGGTCGCGGAGATGTGGACGCGGGCACGAGCCGAGACCGAGGAAGCGGTCGCCGAAGCCGAACAGGGCGCGCTCGAGCCGGAGTCATCGCTGCTCGAGCACGTGCTGGCTGAGAAGGAGACGATGTGGTCATGACCGCCACCACGCCCGATCACGACACGATCGACCGCCAGCACGAGGACCACACCGACGGCGCCGACACCGATGAGACCCTCAAGACGTACCGCGATGCGATGCGCGACGCGATCCGCGAGGCGCTGGCCGGGGACGACCGGGTCATCGTGCTCGGGGAGGACGTCGCCGACTACGGCGGCACCTACGCGGTGACCAAGGGTCTCCACACCGAGTTCGGCCGACATCGGGTGCGCAACACACCGCTGTCGGAATCGGGATTCGTGGGTGCCGGGATCGGAGCCGCCCTCGGTGGCCTGCGGCCGATCATCGAGATCATGACCGTGAACTTCAGCCTGCTGGCGCTCGATCAGATCGTCAACACCGCGGCGACCCTGCTGCACATGTCCGGCGGCCAACTCAACGTGCCGATCGTGATCCGGATGACCACCGGCGCCGGCCGGCAGCTCGCTGCGCAACACTCCCACAGCCTCGAGGGTTGGTATGCCCACGTCCCAGGTCTCAAGGTCGTGGCACCGGCGACAGCGGAGGATGCGCGGTGGATGTTGCCGACAGCGCTCGACGATCCAAACCCGGTCGTCATCTTCGAGCACGCCGGGCTGTACAACGAGCGCGGCCTCGTCGACCCCAAGCGGGGACCGGTCGATCTGGAACGGGCCGTCGTTCGCCGGGCCGGCGACGAGCTCACACTGGTGGCCTGGGCCGGGATGGTCCCGAAGGCGCTGGCGGCAGCCGAGCAACTGGCCACCCACGACGTGTCGGTCGAGGTGATCGATCTTCGTTCGCTGCGCCCGCTCGACATCGAGACCCTGGCCACCTCGCTGACGCACACGCATCGAGCGATGGTCGTCGAGGAGGGATGGCGCACCGGCGGGCTCGGTGCGGAGATCGCCGCACAGCTCACCGAGCACTGCTTCTGGTCGCTCGACGCGCCGATCGCCCGCCTCGCCGGGGCAGAGGTTCCAATCCCCTACGCCAAGCAACTCGAACGCGCTGCCATTCCGCAGATCGGCGACATCGTCGAGACGGCGCGCACACTCGTCGGAGCCGCCTCGTGACCGAGGGGGCCGGGCCCGCGGTGGTCGAATTCGACTTCGACCTGCCGTCGCTCGGCGCCGACATGGAATCGGGGCGCGTCACCGAGTGGTTGGTCGGAGTGGGCGATTCGGTGGCGAGGGGTCAGGTGGTCGCCCGCGTGGAGACGGAGAAGTCGGACCTCGACATCGAGATCTGGCGCGACGGCGTCGTCGAGGAGCTCCTCGTCCCGATCGGCCGCGAGCTCGATGTCGGCACACCGGTCATCCGGCTCAGAGGTCGCGAACTCGAGGGTGCTCCTCCCGCGGCGTCGGCCGACGATCCCGTGCAGACGCCAGACCCGACAGATGCGGTCGACGTCCCCCCAACCGCTCCGCCCATCAGCGCCCCCGCCGAGACCGGCAACGGCAGAGATCGACCCCGTGCGTCACCATTGGCGCGCCGCCTCGCCGCCGAGGGACACATCGACTTGGCGGCGGTCCGCGGGAGTGGACCGTCTGGGGCGATCGTCGCCGCGGACATCGACCCGATCGCACACCGACAGCTCGATGACCACCCGGTGCCGGCCGGCGACGCCACGATCGACCGCGTCGACCGCTCGACACAGATGCGCCGCAAGATCGCCGACCGCATGTCGCGGGCCAACCGTGAAATCCCCCACTACTTCCTGCAGCGCGACATCGACGTCACCCCGCTCCACGAGTGGCTGACCGAACGAAACGCGCGAGCGAACGTCGCAGATCGCATCCTGCCCGCCGCCGCCTACGTGAGCGCTGTCGCCCGCGCCGCTGCACGGCACCCCGAGATGAACGGGTTCTGGCTCGACGACCATTTCGAGCCGAGCCCGAGCGCGAACGTGGCGATGGCCATCTCGTTGCGCTCGGGGGGCCTGGTGACACCGCAGGTCGCCGAGGCCGACCAACGTTCGATCGACGACATCATGGCGACAATCCGCGAGATGGTCGCCGCCGCGCGGACCGGATCGCTGCGCGCCTCGTGGATGTCCGGTGGCAGCATCACCGTGACGAGTCTCGGCGACACGGGGGCCGACCTGGTCTACGGGCTGATCTCACCACCACAAGTCGCATTGGTCGGGTTCGGACGAACCAGCCAGCGGCCCTGGGTTGTCGACGACCGGATCGAGCCCCGGCCGCTCGTCACCGCCACGCTGTCCGCCGACCATCGAGCCACCGACGGAACGACCGGAAGCAGATTCCTCGCGGAGATCGCCGACACCCTCAGCCAACCCGAGCGGCTGGCGACGTGATCGACGGGCTCAGCTCAGTCACCCTCGAGTTCCTCGGCGCCACAGGCACCGTCACCGGAAGCCGATTCCTTGTTCGGTCGCCCACTGCCACCGTCCTCGTCGACGCCGGCCTGTTCCAAGGCCGCAAGGTCGACCGCCTCAAGAACTGGGATCCATTCCCGGTGCCACCGTCGAGCATCGACGCCATCGTGCTGACGCACGCCCACATCGATCACAGCGGCTGGCTGCCCGTACCGGTCCGAGACGGCTTCGCTGGTTCCATCATCAGCACCTCGGCCACGCGTGAACTCTGCGCCGCGTGCTACACCATCTCGCCCGCCTCGCCCCCGACCCGCTCAACACGATCGTGCTCTGCGGTTTTCAGGCGGCGGGTACTCGCGGACGAGATCTCGCCGAAGGTGCCGATGCGATCAAGGTGCATGGACGTTACGTTCCGCTCGGCGCCGACGTGTTGATGATCGAGTCGATGTCGGTGCACGCCGATGTCGACGGGTTGAGCGAGTGGGTCGAGCGGCTCCCTCGGCCACCGACCACCGTCTTCGTGGTCCACGGCGAACAAGATCAGAGCAGGTCGCTGGCGCGGACGCTTCACGAACGAACCGGCATCACCGCCGTCGTGCGCCGCCCCTTCGAGCGCGTGCTCGTATGAATTTGTCCCTTTGGACAGTGATAGGAGATCGAACATGAGCGACGATTCCAACCGTCCGGCCGACGACCTCGCGGCCGCCTCCGTGGCGGCCATCGTCCACGACGCGATTTGTGCGGTGGCCCCCGAAGTCGATGCAGAACTCGCCGACCTCGACCGGCAGAGCGACCTCTGGTCGTCGCTGCAACTCGACTCGATGGACCACCTCGCGGTGATGACGAAACTGACCGAAGTCACCGGCCGCGAGATCCCCGAAAGCGACTATCCGTTCCTGTTGTCGCTCGATGCGATCGAGCGCTATCTGTCGGAGTCTCCGTCGGGGTAGCCGCTCTCGATCGAGCCGCCGACCGGCCCAAAGAGTTCTGCCACGGCGTCGCCGCCGGAGGCGACTGCATCCGTCATGCTGCTTTGTGTCGACAGCCCGGGCCCAGCGTCATGCCTCCGCGAGACCGGACAGATCGACCACCGGCCCCAAGAGCGCGCCGCCATCGACGACGAACTCCGACCCGGTGCTGAACGTCGCGTCGGCCAGCAGGTAGGCGACCAGCTTGGCGACCTCATCGGTCGTTCCGAAGCGCGGGATCGGCTGCGACGAAGTGACCTCACCGCCGAGACCATCGGTCATCGGGGTGGCAATTGGACCAGGATGCACCGACATCACCCGGATGCCGTCCCGGCCGGTCTCCAACGCCGCCGATTTGGTGAGGCCGCGCACACCCCACTTGCTCGCAACATACGCACCGATCTGGGCGTACCCCATCATGCCCGCGGTGGAGGACACGTTGACGATCGCTCCACCCCCCGCCCGTCGCATCGACGGAATCACAAAATGCATCCCGAGAAACGTGCCGATCAGGTTGACATCGATGATGTGCCGGAACGCCGCAGGTTCGATGTCTTCGACCGTGCCGTAGCCGAGTATTCCGGCGTTGTTGACCAAGTGGTCGATCGGTCCCGACCAGGCCTCGGCCTGTCCGACCGCGCGCTTCCAGTCCTCCTCACTGGTCACATCGAGGTGGGCGAACTCGACGGCATCCCCGAGGCGCTCGGCAAGCTGTTCACCTTCGTCCCGCAACACGTCGGCGGCGAGCACCCGTGCGCCCTCGCGGGCGAGACCTTCGACGCACGCTGCACCGATTCCCCGGGCACCTCCCGTGACCAGGACACATTGGCCCTCGAACCTTCCCATCGGCTTCTCCCTTCAATTCGGCAGCACTCAACTTTCGTTGCCAGGTTCCAACGTATGGCCGTGGGACCAGCGATCGACAGAGGCAAAGGTCTGCTCGTCAGCCCGACCCAACGAGGATCAGCAGCGCCGTTGCGACGAGATAGATCGCGAAGAGGCCCGCTGCAGTCGCGCGGCCAGCGGTGCGGGCCCGCGCCGCTACGAGTGTCGCCAGCGCGATTCCGACGGCGATGATGAGCGCTCCCTGAACGGCCTCGCTCGACACCGCTGTCGGCCGGATCATCGGGCCGATACCGACCGACAATGTCGCGTCGACCAACGACGATCCGAAGAGGTCGCCGATTGCCAAGGCCACCGCGCCGCGCTTGATCGCGGTCCAGTCCACGACGAGCTCGGGGAGCGACGTGCCGAGCGAGAGGACGACGGCGCCGGCCACGAACTCGGGGATGCCGATGTCTTCGCTGACCCGGATGAACGACTGCACGACCACGGTTGCGGAAGCTCCGACGACGGCCAACCAGGCCATTGCCCGGAGTGCAGGACCCCACGTCCACCGCTGGCCGGACCCGGGGCCGGCGCGCGGTTGGCGCTGTCGGCGGGCGAGGACCACCATGCTGATCACCCAGACCGACACGAGCACGAGACCATCGAGCCGAGCGAAGTGTCCGTCGCGGAGCAACACGGCAAGCAGCAGCAGCGCGCCAACCGTGAGCGCACCGACTGACACGACAATGTTCCTCGGGCGGTCCGCCGATTGCGGCAGACCACGAGAGAGAACGATCAGAATCGCCAGAACGAGCGTGACCTGGGTCAGCGCCGACCCGGTCGAGTCTCCGACATTGAGATCGCCGTGCCCCGCCAGCGACGACGAGATCGAATTGCCGATCTCGGGCAAGTCGGTGCCGACCGCGACGATCATGGCGCCGGTGAGGCCCGCTGACAGACCGAGCGACTCGGAAGCGTCCACCGCGTGCGTCACGGCCCGTTTGCTCGCCGCCGCCGCTACCGCCATCCCGATGACCGCGAGACCAATCCAAACGCCGATCATCGCACCGGACGCTTCGAGCCCACCCCGAGCAGCCTGCCGCGGAAATTGGCACGCCAGACACCGCGGAACCGAACCGGATGAGAAAGGTCAGCGCCCGAACGGCCGACTCGCGACCTCTCCGCGACCACTGACGACACGCGCGCCCTTCGTGTAAGACCGATGGCGACTTCCATGTTCAGCGCCTCCCGCCCGCGGTGTTTGGGGCAACTTCGCTCGTGGTTGTCATTCACTCATAGAGGACCGATCGTACGACCGGTACGGCCGATGGTCCCGACTTTCCGAGCTGCGCGGTCTGGGACCCCGCAGCTGGCATCGGGATCGCAGCGTGAGAAATGGGTCAACTCACGCTCGGGTACGGAATACATCTGATGACACCAAGCGTGTGCGTAGTCGGCCCCGAATCTTGTGAGGCGGGCCGGATCAGACGACGGGTTGGCTGCTCTCCCAGGCGGCGGCGAGCGCCGCGTAGCGGCCCCCGAGCGCGACGAGTTCGGCGTGGCTGCCGAGTTCGGCGAGTTCGCCGCCGTCGACGACAGCAATGCGGTCGGCGCGTCGCACCGTCGACAGGCGATGCGCGACGACGATCGTGGTGCGGTCGCGCATCAACCGTTCGAGAGCACCCTCGACGATCGATTCGGTGCCGGGATCAAGATTGCTCGTCGCCTCGTCGAGCACGAGCACGGCCGGATCGACGAGCGCCGCGCGGGCGAGCGACACGAGCTGGCGTTCTCCCGCCGACAAGCGTGATCCCCGCTCGCGGACCTCGGTGTGGATGCCATCCTCGAATTGATCGAAGCGGTCGAGCGCGCCGATCGCGGCCAGTGCGTCGGCGACCTCGTCGTCGGTGGCATCCGAGCGAGCGATGCGGACGTTGTCGGCGATCGTGCCGCCGAACAGAAACCCCTCCTGGGGTACAACGACGACACGGTCGCGCAACGAGCGAACGGTCGCATCGCGCAAGCCGACACCGCCGAAAGTGATGGAGCCGCTCGTCGGGTCGTACAACCGGGCGATGAGTTTGGCGAGTGTCGACTTCCCGGCACCGGTGGGTCCGACGAGGGCGAGCCGTTCGCCGTCGCCGATCGAGATCGAGATGTGGCGCAGCACGGCCAACTCGGTGTCGGGGTACACGAAGCTGACGTCGTCGACGACGATCTGCCCCGACGAGGGGAGCTCATCTGGTCCGTCGACGATCTCGGGTTCGGTGTCGAGGATCCCGAAGAGCTTGTTCAGCGAGGCCGCTGACGACTGCACACCGTTGTAGAGCTGCGACAGCTGTTGCACCGGCTCGAAGAGTTGGGTCAAGAGCAGCACGACCGCGATGACCGTGCCGATCGTGATGTCGCCGCGATTGACGAGCCATCCGCCGACGCCGATGGCGAGCGCTGTCGCCACCACGCCGCTGGCTTCGACCAGGCCGAAGTACCACGTCGAGACCCGGACGCTGTGGATGTGCGAGCGGTAGAGGGATCGGTTCGACTCGACGAATCGCCTCGTCTGCTCGGGCTCCCTCGCGTATGCCTGGATGACACGGACCCCGGCGATGCCCTCTTGGAGGCTCGACAGGTTCTGACCGACTCGTTCGCGGACATCGAGGTAGGCAGCGTTGGAGTCGCGCTGGAACTTCCGCGAGGCAATGATCAGGACCGGCATCACGAGCATGGCGACGAGCGTCAACTGCCAGGACAGGAAGAGGAGCAGCACGAACGAGAACGAGATGAGCATCGCGGCGGTGACGAACTGGAGCACACCCCACTGCACGAGTTCGGACATCGACTCGATGTCCGCGGTCATTCGGGCGATGAGCACACCCGACTTGTGCCGATCGAAGAAACCGAGCGATTGTTTCTGAATGTGCCCGAACACGTTGATCCGCAGCAGTCGGAGAAAGCCCTCACCGGCACGGTTGACGAAGATGAACTGCTGGCGCGATGCGACGTACGACATCGCGACGACGATCAGATACGCGATGACCGCGTTGCGGAGAACTTCCCGGTTGCCGCCATCGATGCCGTTGTCGATGGCGTAGCGCACGAGCAGTGGGCCGAGGAGTAGACCGAGCGTGGTGATCGCGCTGAATACGAGCGCCGTCGCCATCGTTCTGCGGAACGGCTTCGCCATCCGCGCCGCCCGCCGGAGGACCTTCTTGGTCCCCTCGCCGTCGAGACGATCCTCGTCGGTGACCGCTCCCATGTTCCACATCAGCCACCACCTCCGCTCGCAGGTGCAGCCACATCGGAGGATTGGCCTGGCGCTGCCGGATCGGCGTCATCCCCGGCTGCGTCGCCGGTATCGTCGTCGCCGGGCATCGCCGCGAGCACCTCGCGATACCGCTGTTCGTTCGCCAGGAGCTCGTCGTGGGT
>JASJHI010000404.1:0-5634 GCA_033791105.1 Acidimicrobiia bacterium
AAGCGTTGTTACCGAGATGCCGGCGCGTCCAGCCAGCGCCGACTCGTGGATGGGAGCGATCGTGAGCAGACCAGTTACAGGGTCACCCGGCGCTGCCTCACGGCCCCGGGTCAGCATCACCCGCAGCACGGCTTCGCCGGGCTGAGTCCATGCCGCCGCGGCGGCAGCCACCAGGGATCGCCAGGCCTCGCTGTCGAATGGGATGTCGAGGCCGGCTGCAGATCGAGCGAATCGATCGAGGTGGGTCTCGAGGTGATCGATGAGCGAGGTTCCGTCGGTATCGGTGACGACCCGGGTCGCGTCGAAACAGCCGTCACCTCGGGTCAGCCCCAAGTCGTCGGCGCACAGCACCGGACGATCAGGATCGTTGACGACTCCGCGGCCGAGCACCGCAACGAGCTGATGAACCTCTGATTCGGCTGCTGCCACCACTGAACGAATCGTACGTCTCGACGGTGACGCTGCGCCCATCGACGGCACGGGACCGAGGTCAGCTACGAGTTGGCTTCTGCCGTCAGGTTCGTTTGGCGAGGTAGCTGCGGGTGATCTGACGGAGTCGTTCGCGACCGAAGCTGGGGTCATGGCCGGCGTGCACGACATCGACGGGGAGTTCGAGGAGTCGTTGCATGGTCGCGCAATAGTCGGTGATGTTCGAGTCCGGGAGTTCGTCGAGGAGCGGCCCGTCGTAGATCGCGTCGCCGGAGAACAGCGTCCCAGTGGCTACCTCCCACAGGCCGATCGAACCAGGTGAGTGCCCGGGAAGGTGCAGCACCTCGAAGTGTCGGTCGCCGAGATCGATCGCGTCGCCTTCGACGACGTGTCGAGTCACTCTCGCCGGGGACTGTCGGAAGCTTTCGACGGTGACGCCTGGCGGGAGTGCGGTCACGAAGTAGTCGCTGTCCAGGGTGTAGCCGGCACGCCGCAGCCCATCGATCGAGTCGCGCCCCCAAGCTGCGACAGGATCCAACGTCTGGAGTTCGGGTGATTCGACGTCTGCTGCCTCGGCCGGATGTGCCACCACGTCGTCGAACTCGTGATGGCCGCCGACGTGGTCGCCGTGCCCGTGAGTGGCAACCGCCGTTACGGGCTTGTCGAGCAGGTCGGCCATTGCATCGACGAGACTGGAAACACCCATTCCGGTGTCGATGACCAGGTCCCTGTCACGGCCGGCCACGTGCCAGATGTTGCACCGCATCAGCTCGATGACATGCGGCTCGAGGAACAGCGTGACATCGGAAGTAATGGGCTGTCGCTCGAACCAGCGATCGGCAATCGGGAGTGTCATGGCCGCAAAGTAGCGTCTGTCGTCGCGGACGTCGGAGGCATCCGGGTCGGCGAATGGTGCACGGCTCGATGCGCGTGCACGTACGAACCGGTCACGGCGCGAGACTGACGCGATCGCCAAGATGAACTGGAACCGAGCACGTGGTGGCGACGATGACTTCGCTGCAGTCGGTGAAGAGCCGACGATCGCGGCCCGTTATGCCGGCACGTGCGCCACCTGCGGGCAACGGTTCGCCGTCGGGGATCCGATCGCTTCGGTCATTGTCGACAAGAAGCCGACCTACCACCACGGCGCGTGTCGATACCCAGCGACGGCTCTCCTCTCGCCGACAGTCACTGAGGCCGGCCCCGCGGCTGTCGGCACCGCGAGCAACGCACCGAAACCAGGCAGGTGCAGAGCCACGACGAAGAAAGGCAAGTCGTGCAACAACGCCCCTCAGAAGGGCGAGCAGTTCTGCGGTCCGCATCTCACGCGGCTTGCCGAGGACGCCTCATGAGGTTCGAGCATCGCTTCGAGATTGCCGCCACGCTCGCATAGCGGCGTCTACCAGGTCATGCTGCGCCTGAACAGTCGTGCTCCGCCGGGCGCGGCCGGTTGTCGGGCACTGATGCCAGGCGTGGCCCGCATTTCCGATAGACCGATATTGGAGGCGTTCGCCGATCTGTCGGCGCCCCGACGGCCCTCCGGGCCATCGGACCGTTGTTCTTGGAGGCTCGATCCCTGAAGGAGAAACGTGATGACTGACGGCAAGCCGAATGTGGTGCTCATGTTGGCTGACAATCTCGGTTTCAGCGACCTGGCGTGCTATGGCGGTTCGGTCGCGACCCCCAGGCTCGACGCACTCGCGGCCGAGGGGGTGCGGTTGACGAACTTCAACACTGAGGCACAGTGCACTCCAACACGCGGTGCGTTGCTCACCGGTCGTCTGCCGGTCCGCACGGGCACGTTCCGGGGGTCCCCTCCCAGGTGAGCCCGGCAACTACGGCCTCGCGCCCTGGGAATACACCCTCGCAGATCTGTTTTCGGAAGCCGGCTATGCAACCGCCTGCTACGGCAAGTGGCATCTCGGCAACGTCGAGGGGCGGTTTCCGACCGACCAGGGTTTCGATGAGTGGTGGGGGATCAGCGAATCGAGCGACGAAGCGGCCTACACGGCCCACGAGCTCTATCCGACTGATGCCGAAGTCCCGAAGATCTACGAATCAGAGCGGGGCGAGACGCCGACTCCCGTCGCCGACTTCGACCTGTCCACCCGCCGCTTCATGGACGAAGGCATCGCACGGCGTGGCCGACAACACGATCGTGATCTGGGCCAGCGACAACGCCGCGGCCCTCCTGCAGGGTCGGGTCTCGGGCAGCAACGGGCCTTGGCGCGGATATTTCGGAGGCGGCTGGGAGGGATCGATCAGGACGCCATGCATCGTCCGATGGCCCGATCACATCCCAGCTGGAGTGGTCCGTGACGGCATCGTGGCAACCTACGACTGGCTGCCCACGCTGGCCGCGTTGATCGACGAAATCGACCGCGTCCCGACGGACCGACCGATCGACGGACTCGACCTGGCACCGTTCCTGCGAGGCGAGGTCGAGTCGCCACGAGAGCACTTCCTGTTCCTCGGCACCGACGCCGAAGTCGTCTCGGTCAAGTGGAAGACCATGAAGGTCCACTTCCGCTACACCGAAACCGACTCCTGGACAGTGCCAATGGTGAAGCCGCAGATCCCGTCGGTCTACGACCTCCACGCTGACCCCGCGGAAACCCAGAATCTGATGGACACCGACCTCACTGTGACGTGGGTGATCGGACAGGCGATGCGACCCCTCGTCGAACTCGGACAGAGCGCAGCTCAGTTCCCCCACGTTCCCGTCGGCGAGGACTTCGACGGCTATGACCCCAGCTAGAGATGGCATGACGTGGTGTCTGATCTGCACGAGAGGATCGACTTGATACAAGCCGATCTCACCGTGCGCCAGGAAGGTCTCAGCGGTTACGACTGATGTGGCAACTACTGCGCGACCTGCGCTCGTATCGGCGATCGTGGTTGCCCGACGACATCGCAGCAGCGGTGACGGTGTGGGCCATCGTCGTACCAGAGAGCGTTGCTTACGCGGGTATCGCCGGCATGCCGCCAGCGACCGGGCTCTACGTGGCGACCATCCCGCTGGTGGTCTACGCATTGTTCTGCTCGTCGAGGCGGCTGACGGTCGGCCCCAGTGCAACGGCCGCAGCAATCTCGGCGGCAGCGATCGCGCCGCTCGCAGTTGATCCAGAGGACTTCGTCGAGTTGACGATCGCGCTCGCGATCGTGACCGGGGTCATCTTGGCGGTGGCTGCGGTCGCGAAGCTCGGCATTCTCGCGGAATTCCTGTCCGAGCCGGTGCTCAAAGGATTCATCGTCGGCGTCGCGATCACGATCATCGGTGGGCAACTCGGCAAACTCTTTGGTGTCGAAGGAGTCGGCGAGGGATTCATCGCCGAGATGGTCGATCTTGCCGGCAACCTCAACGACACACACCGAGCAACGCTGGTGGTCGGGCTGATCTGCCTCGGAGCGCTCTTCCTGCTCGAGCGCTTCGTGCCGAGGATTCCGGCGGCGCTCGTCGTCGTGATCGGCTCGATCGGGGCGGCTCGGCTCTGGGACCTCGAGGATCGCGGGGTGCGCCTCGTCGGGGACATCGCGTCTGGTCTGCCGACACCCGGATTGCCTGATGTGAGCTGGGAACAGGTGGTCAGCCTCGTCCCGGCCGCGCTCGGCCTCGCTGTCGTGATCTTCGGTGAGTCGATGGCGCTTGCCAAGTCGTTCGGCGCCCGGCACGGCGAGCGGGCCGACCCGAACGTCGAGCTGGCCGGTTTGGGTGCGGCGAACACGGCGGGTGGGTTGTTCGGTGGCTTTGCAGCGATCGGATCGAGCTCGCGTACGGCCGCAGCCGACGCCGCGGGTCAGAAGACACAACTCGCGAGCCTGATCACCGGCGGCCTGCTCGTTCTCACGATGCTGTTCCTCACCCAGTTTTTCGAGGACCTCCCCGAAGCCGCGCTCGGTGCCATCATCATCCATGCCGTTCTCGGGCTGATCCGGTTGCGGCCGATTCTCGACCTCCGCGCCAAGTCGCAGCTCGACTTCGCGGCCGCGCTCACCACGCTCGCCGGTGTGTTGCTGTTCGACATCCTCGCGGGCTTGGCGATCGGCGTAGCCGTTTCGATCATCGGAATGATGCGCCGTGCCGTTCGACCGCGGTGCGTCCAGCTCGGCCTCGACCCGAGCACCAACAACTACTGGGCGCTCGGTACCGAAGGCGTCCAACCGGTCGAGAACATCGTGATCCTCCGGTTCGAGGCCGAACTGTTCTTCGCCAACGTCAGCGTGCTCCGAGAGACAATCCTCGATGCCGTCGATGCCGAGAACCCGACCGTCGTCATCATCGACTCCGAGCCGATCACACATGTCGACACGACCGCAGCCGAGGAGCTCGAACGTCTCTTCGACGAGCTCGAGCAGCGAGGCGTCGACGTCCGATTCGCTCGCCTCCAACGATCGGTAGCTGACACCCTCAGCCGGTGCGGCGTCGACCTCGGAGACCGCACCTACAACCGAGTCAGCGACGCAGTAGGCGACCTCCTCCCCTAACGACATCACGAGCTCGGTCAGACCCGCGCCGACTTCACGGCATTCCCAGGGAGCGGCGCACACAACGCTCCGTGGCCCCACGGCTTCCAACGTGTGGATGCCGGAATTTGCGTCGCGGCTGGCCATGCGGTGACTCGGTACTGGTAGATGAACCCGTCACCGCGAGTCGACCGGGCAACGTCGGGGAACTCTCGCTTCACACGTCGGTACGCGCTCACGCACTTCAGGGAGTGGTTGCGGATCGAACGACTTGATCGAGCAGCTCGACACCGGTCGCGATCAGCTCGTCGGGGAAGTCGTAGTCCGGGTTGTGGATCGGATCGTGGTCGACGCCGGCGCCGAGGAGCACCATGCAGCACGGAAAGCGCTCGCCGAACAGGCCGAAGTCCTCGCCGTGGGGAAGGCCGACCTCGGGAACGATCACGTCGAAGCCACAAACGTCTGCCGCGGTTCGCACGAGTGACGTGACACCGGGTTGGTTCATGTTCGCCCGGAAGTCCTCCACCACCTCGACGCCGAGTCGTAGGCCGTCGCGGTCGGCGAGCCGGCGCGCGAGCGACACGACGTCTTCGTACAGCGCATCGAGGCCGACGTTGGCAGCGGCGCGGATCGTGAGATGAACCTCCCCATCCCCGGCCGACACCCCGTAGGCCGGTGAGCCGACATGGACATGGACGGGCGTGATCACCCGGAAATCGGACGAGGCCAGATCGTTGACCG
>JASJHI010000405.1:0-16987 GCA_033791105.1 Acidimicrobiia bacterium
CGGCGCCGCCAGGTCGCTCGAGCCTGGCGGCGCGTCGAGGTTCTTCTCGGCCGGGCCGCGGCCGGACGCATCGATCGGAACGGACGTATCGATTGGACCCGATGCATCGATTGGAACGGGGTGTGACGCACTGTTCTGGACGGTGCTCGCCGGTTGGTCGGAAGCGGCAGGTGCTGGGCTCGACTGCACTCCTGTGGTCGCAGCGGCCGGCAGGTCGAGTTGCCAGCCGGGCAGGATCAGGTCGGGATCGTCGAAGACTCGGCCATCGGTCATCTCTTGGCCGGCGTTCTCGTCCCAGATCTCGTGCCATTCGACCGCGCCGCCCAGGTGTTCGGCGGCGATCGACGACAATGTGTCGCCCGTCTCGACGATGTGTTGGGTCGCCATCGGGGTCAGATCGAGCGGTGGTGCGTCAAGCGGTGATTCAGCAGGGCCAGGCAGGACGAGCACCCAGCCGGGCTCGATGTACGCCGGGGTGGTGAAGCGCTGGCCGTCGGGCATCAACATGCCGAGGTTGGTGTCGAGGATCGCATCGGCAATCTGGACCGTGAGCGCGGGATCGCCACCGGCCAGCCGGGCCGCAATCGAGTACACGGACTCTCCCCTGGCCACGACGTGCCGGTCGACGTCGAGCGAATCGTCGGGGGCCGGGGGCGCTGCCTGGCGTGGTCTGTCGCCGATCCGACCGGTGGTGAGGTGGCCGGTGGTGACCCGGTTGGCGGTGCGCTGGTCTGCGGCGGGGACACCGTCGTTGTTTGTCATACCTCGATGGAGACGTGGGACGGTAGCCACCGTTGCCGCGTCGTCGAGGGTCATTGCGATGGCCGCCGGCGCCGCGAGCGGGGGAGCGGCGTGTGAACCGCGAGCGAGGGTGATGGGGCCGATCATGATGAGGCCCGCGGCGATGAAACGTCCCGCTCGTTGCGCCCAGCCGAGACCTCGCACCGACGGTAGGGAGAAGCCGCGATGACGGAGCAGGTGCAGCGTCTCGGCGAGCGTCGTGACGACCACCACGACGAGCGCCACCCACACCGAGACGAGACCGAGGCGCACGATGACATCGACGATCGCGTCATCGTCGAGGGGTTCGGTCGCGATCCGCCCTGCGGTGCCGTCGTCGATCCACCGCCATGGCGCCGTGACCCCGTGCAACGGGTTGGCTGTGCCGAATCGGCGCACCGACGCGGCCGCGAGACCGATCGGCACGGCGACCATCAATGCCGCGAGCGCGACCACCGACGTCAGCGCGCGATATGTGTTCCTCATTCGCTGGGACATTGCGCCTCCATTCCGCTCGCGACCGTCCCGATCACCGTGCCGCTACCCGACCGTGCAGTGGGTCGCTCATCGCTGGTTTCGGAAGCACAACGTGCGATCACGGTGCACGCTCCGCTCTGACCGTGCCGATCCCGGTGGCCGTGTGCCCGTCATCGTCGATCGCGACGGCCACCGTCACATCGTCGACACCAACGGCGATCGAGGTGATCCGCCCGGAGACTTCGTAGCTCGCGAACAGTGCCTCGGCGGTCCTCGAGGCCGCAGCGTGGGCGGCGGCGTCGTCGACGATGGGCTGGTCGCCGGAGCGCAGTCCCGGCACGACCGCGGCCTGCGCACCAGCGCGGGCCGACTGGAATGCAATCGCCTGCGCCGCGGACCTGTTCGAGACCGCCCGGTCGACATCGCGGGCCAGCCAGACGAGCCCGAGAAAGGTGAACGCGAACATGACGGCGATCCCGACGACGAGCCCGGCGCCACGGTCGTCTCCCGTGCATCGCCGAATGCCGAGGATCATGGCGCCGGCTCCATGCCGCGGTACGGGTCGACGGTGGCGTACGCCGTCGCCGAACTGGCGCGACCACTCGGCGGGGAGATGAGCTCGAGGCCCCTCGTCGACACGGTGCAGCTCACCGTGACCGCGACCAGGCCGCCCGGCACGAAGTTGGAGGTGTCGACGATCAGTGACGGGGACGCGCACGAGTCGTGGTCGACGAGAACCTGTGCGCCGACGTCATGCGCGGCCCGCTCGGCGGCCGCCGGAGTGCGCTCCTGGGCCGCAGCCTGCGCTGCCGCCTCCGCTGCCATCTGGGTCGTCGCCCTGCCGTCGACACCGCGGCCGAGGAAGACGATGACGACCGCCAACCCGATCGCCGCCGGAGCCAGCAACGCGAGCCCGAGCGCATCGCTCGAACCGGCGTCGTCGGCGACGCCGCGCCGAATTACGCGAGTGAGAATCCGCGCCACGCTCATGGTGTCGGTTCCTCGATCGGCAACGCCGCGATCACCGAAACCTTGGAGGAGGTCCCGCTGATGATCCCGGGTGCATCGCCGGCCACTGTGACCGTCACGACGCCGGAGGAAGTCGTCACGTGGACCGAGACATTCCGCAGATGGGTGTCCGACGAGAGGATCGCGCCCGCCGCGGCGCGCGCGTCTTCCTCGGCCACTCCAGAGCGCGCCACGAGGCCGGCGGTGTCGCGGGCGATCACGCGGGCCTCGGTCTTCGCGTGACCCCAGAGCGCGGCCTGGAACGCGGCGAACGTGAGCACGACGAACAGTGGCGCGAGCAGCGCGACCGACAGTGACGACGCGGCTCCCGCTTCATCGCTGACCGGATCGCGGGCGCATTCCGTCATGTCCGACACTGTGTTTGACGACCGCTCGGGACGAGGATCGGGCCTATGGCGCCGATGGGCCCTGGACCGGCGTGCTCGCCGTCGTTTTCACCTGGTTCCAGATGATGGTGGCGACGACGGCGACACTGATCGCGGCCGCCGCGTACCACAACACGTGCTCGATCGAGACCGCGCCGGTGTCGCCCTGGACACCGGTCCCGTGGACAGATGGCACAGCCCGCCGGAGGGTGCGCGTGATGACGGTCATGACCGCCGTGAACGTGGCTTCGAAATCGGACATTTCAGTTCCTCCCGTGGAACATTGTTGAGTGGGTCAGAGGTATTCGGATCAATGGAGATTGAGCGCTGGATAGATGATGAGGGCCATGAACAAGAGGGCCATTCCGACGAGCGGGGGTGTGACCTTGTCGTTGCGGATCCGGGCGGCCGTCTCCTCGTCGCTCGCGAGCGTCGACCGCAGGGTCGAGCACTTGGCCGCCAAGGTGCGGGCCACCGGCGCGCCCTCCGCCGCCGACAGCGAGGTCGCCGCCGCGACCTGCTCGAGTTCCACCATCCCGTAGTCGGCGGCAACGAGCGAGAGAGCTGCGACGAGGCTCGTCCCTGTCGTCGAAACCTCGCGCATTCGGCGCCGCAGTTCGCGGAACAGCAGACCGTCGCCGGCGCGCGCCGCCTGCTCGAGTGCACCTTCGTGCCCGTTGTTGCCGGCGAGCAGCATCGTCACCATGTCGAGATAGGCCGCCAACTGGTGCCGGAGGTCGACTCGCACCTCGTCGGCCCGCGCCACCGCAGTCGAGTGGACCACCAGCGGCGCCGCGATCGCGCCCAGGATTGCGACGAGCGCCGGCACGACCATCGTGTGGGTCGTGACGCCGAGCGATGTGGCCGCGGACGCGAGGAGTACCGGAGCCACCAGCCAGCCCAACGAGACGATCACGAGGAGACCGACATGTACGTCGAGCGGGCGACCGATGAGGCGGAGTGGTTGACGCCAACCCGCCAGCCGGTCGGCGACCGACGGGCGGAGGACGAGCGCGCCGATCGAGGCGAGCGACCCGCCGGCGTCCGCCGGTGATCCGCCGCCCGGCCCACGCTCGGCTCTGCGCGAAGGTGCCGTGCGGTGCAGCCTGCCGATTGCGTCGGCCAGACTCGGTCGGGGCTGTCGCCAGCCGCTCCATGCCACCCAGGCACCGACCCAGAGCGTGCCGCCGAGGATCAGCAACGCGCCGGTGGTCCTCATCAGCGCATCACTCCCGCCCGTCGATCGGTCGGTGCTGCTCTGTCGCGCTCATGTCAGAGCGTCTCAGGGAGCCCGCCCGGCGGGATGCTCGGGGAGACCGACCCGCCGGGAACCGTCGGGGCCGGTGCGACCGTGGACGCCGGAGGCGCGACGGTGGATGGGGCCGGCGCGACCGTGGACGGGGGTGCGATCGTCGAGCCCGGCGTCGTGGGCGACGGGATGGTGGAGTCCGGCGGCGGCGTGCTGGACGGGGGACTGGTGGGCGGGGTGGTGGGAGCAGGCCCTGTGGTGGGTGGGGGCGGTGTCGACGCGGGTTGGCAATCGAACTCGATGTTCATCCCGCCCGAGAAATAGCCCCAGCCGTTCCCGGAGTCGTTGTTGCCGATCCGCACCGAGACGACGATCGTGTCGTCGAGCAAGATCGGGCCGGAGGCGGGTGTGACCGCGCCCGGAACCCGCTCGACGTCGTACATCGTCACCGACGTTCCGCTGGCCGCGATCAGGTCGTTGTTCTCGTGGACCGACTCCTGGTTGATGCCGACCGCCTTCACCGCGCAGGTCTGGCCGGCGAGAGAGCCGGTTGGGATGGTCGCGAGCGGGGTGAGCGAGCCAATCGGTGCGTCGACGAATGTGTCGATCGGGACGGTGATGTCCGCTGCGCTCGCGGTGCCGCCGGGGAGGGTGAACACCGCCACTCCGAGAAGAGCTGCGATGCCGGGTACAAGGATTCGTTTCATGGTTGTTCTCTTTGTCTTTCTGTTTGGGGGATCGGTCATTGCGCCGCCCCGGCGGTGTGCCGGTCGGGGGTCGCGGTGGTGAGGAAGCGCGCCGGGCGGGGGTAGCGGGCCAGCCGCTGGACGCGCAGGAGCAGCGCTCCGTAGATCAGGAGTACGACGGCAAGGAACGTCTGGCCCTGGGCGGTGCTGTAGGGCTCGAGGTACTCGGCGCGGCCGAGCAGCACGAAGGCTGCAATCAGTGCGCCCATCACGACACTCAACATCCGGACCTCGCGCTGTACGGGGGCGCGCTCGGCCTCGACGAGCCGGCGCCGGTCTGCCTGCAGGCGGGCCTGTTCGGCGAGCGCGCTGAGCACCGCGACGGTGCGGGCGCCGCGGCCGACCGCGATCAGCAAGCCTGCGGCGACAAGATCGCCGAGCGGGTCGTCGATCTCGTCGGCGAAGCGCCGGAACACGATGTCGGGGTCCTGGCGTCCGAGCGAGGCCGCGAGACGACGGACCTGCGGTCGGATCGCGGCCGGGCACGTCGGGACGGTGGCGTTGATCGCGCCGATCGGCTGGTCACCGGCGATCAGGACATCGCGCAGATTCTCGATCCACTACGCCAACGCGTCGGTCCGTTCGATGTCGTCGACCCTGCCGCGGTCGCGGCGCTGCCAGCGGCCGACGCCGTGCCACACCATCGCGCCGACGACGAGTGCGGGAAGCAGCCAGCCCGAGCCGCCAACGACGATGGACGCGGCGAGGATTCCAGCACCGGCGCGCCAGGGCAGTCCCGGATCGACGGTACGGGTCCGACGTTCGCCTTCCTGTCCACTGCGGAGCAGCACGATGACCGCGAGGACACCGATTGTCGTGGACAACACGAGGACTGCGAGGTGGGCGCTCATCGAGCCGCTCCACCGGGGGCGAACAACGCGGACTCGTAGCCGGCGAGCGCGAGCCGTTCGAGGTGCCGCTGTGAAAGCGGTGCCACCTGCGTGAGGTGCGCACGGCTGTCGATCTTCCAGGTCTCGGTGCTGGCGACACCGCCACCCTCGCCGAGTCCGCCGACCTCGACGATCGAGGTGACGCGCCTGGTCGGTGGCTGGTCGGCACGAGCGTTCCGGACGAGATCGATGTGGACGACGAAGTCGACGGTCTGGGCGATGAGGCTCCACACCGCGAACTCGGGCAGGCTCGTGTTCGACTTGGAGACGTAGTAGGCGAGCCGCGACAACACGATGTCGGACGTGTGCGCGTGAATCGTGGCGAGCGATCCGCGCTTGCACATCGATGCAACGTCGAGCATGTCGAGTGCCTCGTCCTCGACGAGTTCGCCGACGACGACACGGTCAGGGTTGAGGCGACGGGTCAGCTCGACGAGCTGCCGCGTGGTGATCTCGCCCTCGCCCTCGGCGTTCGGTCGACGCGTGAAGAGCGCCGGGGCGTCTGGATGCCGCGGATCGTCCTCGAGCTGCAGCTCCAGCAGGTTCTTCTCGACGGTGATGATCCGTTCCATCGGCGAGATCTCGCCGAGCAGTTCGGTCAGTAGCGTCGTCTTTCCGGCACCCGGCGGACCGGAGACGAGCACCGTGAAGCCGCACCGCACGATCGCCCGCAGCGGCTCGATCAGTTCCTGCGGGAAGAGGCCCAGGTCGGCCAGTCCGTCGAGACCGGCTCGCCGGACGACGAAGCGTCGGATCGCGAGCCGCGGATGGGTGGAGATGCCGTGTTCGTCGGTTCCACCGAGCACCATCACCACCCGCGAACCGTCGGTCGACTGGAGCGTCAGCATCGGCGACGACGTGTCGAGTCGCCCCTCGCCGGTGCCGGTCATCCGCAGCGCGAGGCGTTTCTGGAACCCGGTCAGCTCGGCAGCTGTCTGCCAGAGCCGACCGACGTCGATCTTGCGACCGTCCGTGTAGGTGATCCACGTCGAACCGGGTCCGTTGACGTCGATCTCCTCGACGGTGGGATCGGACAGGAAGGGCTCGAGCGGTCCGGCGCCGGCGAGTTCCGCGACGACTCTCGACCGCAGCAGCCGTTCCGCGTCATGACCGAACGGTCGGGTACCGGCGCGCAGTCGCTCCTCGTTGAGGAGGGCAACCTCTTCGCCGATCCAGCCGCCGATCAGTAGGAGCTGTCGTCGCTCGTCACCCGCCAGCAGGTCGACCCGTCGCTCGCTTCCTTGCTCGGCGCGGTCGTCGTCGTGTTCGATCGCCTCGATCAGCCGGCGGGCGACTCGATCGGTGACCGTGCGCACGTCGTGCTCGAGGAGGGGCTCCACGTGTGATTCGGCGTTCAGTGGGTCGTCGGTCAGCGTCACGCGTCGCTCCCGTCGATCGGGAAGGTGGCATTCGGGCCGGAGGAGTGAGCGGTGGTGGTCGGCTCGCCCAGCTCGGCGGTGCGCAGGTTTGCGCGGAGGTGCGCGGCGAGGGCACGCGCGGCGCGCATCAGTGGCAGTCGCCCGAGGCGGCGTGTGGACACACCGACCCGCCCGGCGAGCACGGCCGCGCACAACGGGTCGTCCGGAAGCGGGATCAGCCTCGGTATCGCGATCGCCGTCGCGATGCGAGATTCGTCCCCCAGCAGGTAGTCGATGATCTCGTGACCGCCGTACGGCTGATCGCCGATCAGCACGATCGTCAGCGGCCGGTCGAGATGAGCGAGCAGCTCTACCGACTCGGCGAGCCGCTCGAGCCGCACAGCGGCCGCCCGGGCCGATGCTGGCTCCTGGCGATGACACAACACGATCGCTGACGCGCCGTGGACCGTCGACGGCACTCCGCTGGAGGGCACGAGCCGGCCGACGTCGAGCAGCGCCGTCCGGTGAACATCGTCGGCGAGTGTCTGGAGCAGACCGTGGCTTGCTTCGTCGACGGCTCGGTTCGCCTCGCGCGACCTGACAGGGGCGGGGATGATCTGCAATCCGCGCGGCGACGTGCGGATCAGTGGTTCCAGATCGTCCCGATGCAGTGCGCCGCCCTGAGCGACGACCGTCGACAGCGAAGGATTGGTCGACATGTCGAGCCACGCCGCGAGCGACCCGCCGGCGGGATCGACTTCGACGACGAGCGGCGCCCGCGGCGCGTCCTGTGCCGTCTCGCCATCAGTCGTCCGGTTCCGGGGCGTCCGATTCCAGGGCGTCCAATTCCGATCTGTCCCGTTCCACGCCACCGCGACGGCCAACGTGGTCGTCGTCGTACGGTCGCCGATGAATGCGATGCTGCCCGCCTCTCTGCTCATCCCTTACCCGTCGACTCCGTCGATCTGCGCCGGGTCAGGCCGGGGGTCGACGAGCACCAGGCGCACGTTGTCGGCCGCCGCGAGTGTCGCCGCCTCGACGGCGGCGACCTCCACCGACAGCGACCGCGTTCCGATCGCGGTGCTCGGCGTGACGGGGAGCGCGACGACGCGCGCCGCGATGATGACGTCGGTCGCCGCTGCATTGTTCGGGTCGGCCGGGATGACGACATCGATGCGGACGCGCTCGCGTAATCCGACCGGGATCCCGCCCTCGTCCAGCTGGATCGCAACGACCGACCTGTCGCGCCCGACGAGTGGTTCGGACTGCAACGCCGGGGTGGTGACGAGTGCACCCGACACGAGCCGGACCTTGGCGAAACTCCCCACGATCGCATCGAGCTGCGCGGCGGGGACCACCGCCACCGAGTCGTCGACCTGCACGTCGACCGTGCGCAGCATGTCGGTGGTGATCCGTTCGCCGGCGGGCACGTCTCGCACCACTTGTACGACCGACTCCTTGTCGTCGAGGCTCGAGTAGACGAGGACGTTGCCAACGATCGCCGCCGCGGCCAGCGCCATCCCGGCAGCGATGCGGTTCCGACGCCGAGACGATGGTCGAAAAGCGCCTTCGCCGCTCGGCGGCCTGGAGGCCGCCGAGCGGCCGACGGTGTCGGCCGGTCTGGTCCGGACGTCGGTCATGGTGCGTCTCCTGGGTCGTCGGGGATACTGCGGAGTCGGAGCGAGAGGTCGATCGCCGACGGTTGGATCGAGACGTCGGTCGGCTGGCCGACGGTGGGACGTTCCGGGGTGTCATGTGCCGAGGAATCGAGTGGAGTGACGACGAAGGAGGTGTGCGCGGCGAGAGCGACGAGCGCGCCGGCGACGAGGCCGGGGCCGAACGCCACGACCGAGCGACGGCTGACGATCGCCGTGACCGAGGTGGCACCGGCTGCGAGCGCGAGCCCGGCGAGCGCCAGTTCCCAACCGATCGAGCCGAGGCAGGCTCCGAGCACGATCCCCGCCTTGACGTCGCCGAATCCCATCGCTCCGGGTGAGACGAGATGCAACACGAGCATCGGACCGGTGAGGACGAGCGCTCCGAGAGCGACGTCCGACGCGTTGACCGGTTGGCCGACGGCGACCTGGAACACGGCGGTCGCGACGAAGGTGATTGCCGCGGCGCCGACCCAACGGTTCGGCAGGCGGCGGTAGTGGACGTCGATCAGTGCAGGCGGCACGAGGACGGCCACCGCAAGGCCGCTCGCGATGGGGACGTGGCCGAGTACGCCCATCGCCACACCGATCACTGCGGCGGCGACGGCGGTTGCTCTCCAGGGCCAGGAACTCATGCCCCACGCGTCGCTGATCAGGAGGCGCGCGCGTGCACGTCCGTCCGCCATGACCTCGCCGTCCGCCGCCGAGATTGTCATGCTCGGGTCCGCCACCCGCTCAAGGCGCGGCAAGCTACCAGCGGGTAGGGGCTTCTCCAAGTCGCGCACCACGCGCCACCAGTGGGCGGTGGGCGGAGCGATTCGGAAGCGGCGTCTGTGCCGCCCCCGCCCGTCTCAGCGCGATGCCGGCGGTGACGTCAGCGGGTGCGCGTCAGCCGGCGGGGGTAAGCGCCTGCACGGTCCACTCGAGCAGCCAGCTGAGGAACGTGTAGAGCTGATGTTCGGGAGATTCGTTGTCGTCCGCGTCATCGGCCGAGTCGTCGTCGCTGATACCGAGCATCGTGCCCAATACGAGTCGGACCGCGTTGAGCGACTGCATGAAGGCGATCGTCGACGGCTCGTCGAGGCGCTCGCCGTCGTCGGCCCGGAGCGCCCCGAGCATTACGCCGATCGCCGCAAGCCGGCTGGCGACGAGCTCCTCGCGCATGAGGCGCTGGTACTCGTCTTCCTTCTCGTCGTCGTCGGGATACGCGGTCGGGAAGAGCTTCGACAGCAGCGCTCGGTGCTCCTCGGCGTCGCTGGTGAGCAGCGCTGAGAGTTCGTCGAGCAGGCGCTCGAGCAGTGCCCGCTCCTCCCGATCGAGCACGAGTTCGAACCCGCCCTCGACGGCGCGTACCGGCGGGGTGAAATCGCGCGGTGTCCGTTGGTCACTCATCATGTTCCATCGTCGCCCAGAGGCTGTGCTCGTGCAGTCGGAAGACATGCATCTCGGCCTCCTCGCGGGTGCCGTTCGCAACGACCGCTTTGCCGCGGTGATGGACATCGAGCATCAACTCGGTGGCCTTCTCGAGCGAATAGCCGAAGAGCTTCTGGAATACGAGGGTGACGTAGCTCATGAGGTTGATCGGATCGTTCCACACGATCACGATCCACGGACGTTCGAGGGTGACCTCGTCGTCCGGTGCGTCGACAGGTTTGACCTGCACTGGCTCCAACGTCGTCGGCACCCAACCATTCAACCGCCGAATCTCGCGCGGACAGTGCGTTGGTCCGATCTTGGCGGCACCCGTACGATGGGTGCGTCATGGCCGTCGGATCTCGACCCCTCGTTCCATCGCGGCTCAGCCCTGGTGGTATCGCGCACGGTGGGCGACGCACGCCGACGACCGTTGTCGGTGCGTACGTCGCGCTCACCAAGCCGCGCATCATCGAACTGCTCCTCATCACCACCGTGCCGACGATGGTGCTCGCGGCCGAGGGTTGGCCCTCGACCTGGCTGGTCGTCGTGACGCTGATCGGTGGCACGCTCTCGGCCGGCAGCGCCAACGCGGTCAACATGTACGTCGATCGTGACATCGACGCGTTGATGAAACGTACCGCGACTCGTCCACTCGTCACCGGGGCGATCGAGCCGCGCAACGCGTTGATCTTCGCCGTGGTGCTGCAGGTCATCGCCTTCTCCGTGCTCTGGGCGGGCGCGAACCTGCTCTCCGCGGTGCTGGCGCTGTCGGCGGCGGTCTTCTACATCGGCGTCTACACGATCTGGCTCAAGCGCACCAGCACCCAGAACATCGTCATCGGAGGCGCCGCCGGCGCTGTACCGGTGCTCGTCGGCTGGGCGGCGGTCCGCGACTCGCTCGACTGGACGCCGTTCGTCCTGTTCGTCGCGATGTTCCTCTGGACGCCTCCGCACTTCTGGGCGTTGGCGGTCAAGTACGCCGACGACTACCGCGCCGCCGGGGTACCGATGCTCCCCGCGGTGGCGTCGATCGAGACCACCGTGCGGAAGATGGTGTACTACACGGCTGCGCTCTGGGTCACCACGCTCGTGCTCATTCCTGTCGCCGATCTGGGGTGGATCTACGGCATCACGGCCGTCGTGCTCGGGGCGATGTTCCTCGGCGGCACGATCGCACTGGGACGCCATCCGACGCCTGCCGCCAGCATGCGGCTGTTCGGCTTTTCGATCACCTATGTCACCGTGCTGTTCGGCGCGATGACGGTCGACGTCCTGGTTCGATACGGCTGGTGAGCACCTGGTTCCGCTACATGGATTTCCCGCGAAATGGGCGACTGCAAGTAGTGTCGGGCCGACGTGCCCGGGCTTGGGCACCGATCGACGCGACCGAGTGAACGACAGCCGAGAGCCAAGCGAGCGCCATCCCGTATGACAAGCACCGAATCCAGCCCTGACGCCGGTCGGGAATCCGCCGTCGACGCCGAGACCGGCTCGGACGATCCCCGCGAGGGACGCGTGGTTGCAGCACTCGTGCACTGGATGACCAGCACCGACTCGAAGGTGGTCGGGCGACTCTTTCTCGTGGGTGGCGGCCTCGGACTCCTCGCCACGATCACGATCAACATCCTGCTGGGCATCGAACGAGTTGACGGCGACAGCGCCGTTCTCGACAGCGACGCATGGTCGCAACTGATCGATGCACAGCGCCTCGGCCTCGTCTTCGGAACCGCATTGCCGCTGGTCACAGGGCTCTGCATCGCGCTGGTGCCGCTACAACTCGGAGCTCGCTCACTCGCCTTTCCGCGGCTCGCTGCGCTCGGGTTCTGGTTGTGGTTCGGCGGTCTCGTCGTCGCGGTCGTCGCATTGGCCCGCAACGGGGGCACGCTCGGCCTCGACGCCGACATGGTCGACCTCTACATCGCCGCGCTCGGCCTCATGGCGCTCGGTGGAATGGCCGCAGCCACATCGATCGGCACGACCGTGCTCACCACCCGCGCACCCGGCATGACGATGCGGCGGGTGCCCTTCTTCTCCTGGTCTGCGCTCGTCTACGCGCTGAGCCTCGTCCTCGTGCTGCCCGTGTTCGTCGGCACGATCATCTACCTCTTCGTCGACCACCGGAACTCCCGTGAGGCGTTCGGCGGCAACGTCGGAATCCTCGAGTGGGCGGGCTGGTTCTTCACCCAGCCGACGACGTTCATCTTCGCCATTCCGATCGTCGGTCTCCTCGCAGAACTGTTCCCGGCCACCTTCGGTAAGCGCCTCACCAGTCGCGGCCTCGTCTACTCCGGAATCACACTCGTAGCAGTGTCCGCCCTGGCGGCGGTCACCCAGGTCGGCGCCTTCAACCTGCCGTGGTCCGGCAGCGGCCTCACGGTCGACGATGCCGACGACCTCGAGCGCAAGGTTCGCGACGGCATTCCCTGGGCCTTCTTCAACTTCCTGCCGGTGCTCGGTGTACTGATCTTCTTCGCCGCAGGTCTGGCGCTCGCATAGTCCGGCAGAGGCAGAGGCGTCAGTCTCACCTCGGCGATGGTCTTCGTGTTCCTCGGCGCCGAGATGATCTTCCTCGCCACGCTCGGCTCGATGCTCCACGCCATCGACGATCTCGGGCTGCAGGGCACCGTGTTCGAGGAGGGTGTCATCGTTGCGCTCGTCTACGGCATCGCGATCGGCGCGATGGGCGCATTGCTCTACTGGTCGCCGAAGCTCACCGGCCGCGTGCGATCCGCCGGCAAGGTTGCGCCACTGGCGTTGCTCGCCGGCGCTGGTGCTGTGCTCGCGTCGGTGCCCTACATGATCGCCGGATTCCTCGATCAGCCGGGCCTCTACGTCTCCGGAGGACTGTATGAAGACTCCGACCTCCTGATCTGGAACATCCTGACGCTGATCGGTCACGTTCTGATGGCGCTTGCCGTGCTCGGTTTCGTGGCGATCACCGTGCGGACCCGACGCCCGGACCCCGACGACCCCGAAGAGGCGGTGTCCTCCAACCCGTGGGACGCGCAGACCCTGGAGTGGATCACCACGTCACCGGCTCCCGCCGACAATTTCGACGACGTCCCGGTGGTCGAGTCCGCGGAGCCGGTACTCGACCTCGAGACCGCATCTGGAGGTGACGTCTGATGCAGGCACTTCCCGCCGCGCCGGCTCCCGAGCCGCGGCGTCAACTGCTCCTCGGCGCCTCACTCGCGTCCGCTGCAATCGCGATGCTCATGGGCGGCATGCTCGCCGTGTGGGCCTTGCAGCGCACCCGGGCCCTCGATGCCGGCAATTCCTGGCTGCCGAGCGACGTGACGATCCCCGAGGTGCCCGCGAACGTGATGCTCATCGCGTTCTTGCCGTTGTGCATCTTTGCCCAGTGGGCGGTATGGGGGGGCAAGCACAACGATCGTGGCCACGCGCTGCTGGGCCTCGGCCTCACCGGCCTGGTCGCGCTGATGATCGTCAACGCCCAAGCGTTCGTCTACCACGAGATGGGTCTCGTCGTCGCCGAGGGCGCCTACGCCGGGATGTTCTACGCCGTCACCGGTACCTACGTCGCGCTGCTCCTCGCCGGCACGCTCTTCACCGTTGTCGTCGCCTTTCGCCAATTCGGTGGGCGCACCGATCATGAGCTGCTCGTCGCCCACGCCCTGTTCTGGTACGCCATGACCGCCGCGTTCGCCGCGCTGTGGTACGTCGTCTACGTCCTCAAGTGAAGGTCCACGAGTCGGGTCACTGAATGTTCACCACTGGTTCCAAACTCCTCATCGGGTCGGCCGTCGTCGCCACGATCGCGGCGATCATGTACGGCGTCACCCAAGACGGCGTGCTCGGCACAGTCGGGTTGGCGTCTGCCGCGGTGGCGCTGTCGTTTCTCGCCGGCGTCAACGCATACGTCCGCGACAGCAATGTCCTCGACACCGACGCGGCGTCGGTCCGGGCCAGCTCCGCTGCCCGTTACCGCCCCGACAACAGCCTGTGGCCTTTCCTGTTCGGCAGCGGTGCGATCCTGCTCACGGTCGGTTTCGTCACCAGCCAGGTCGTCGCCACGCTCGGGTTCATTCTCGTGCTCGCCGCCGGCATCGAGTGGATCGTCCAGGCATGGGCCGAGCGCACCTCGTCGGACCCCGACCACAACGCCGAGGTCCGGTTGCGCACGCTGGGTCCGCTCGAGTTCCCGCTCTTCGGTGCGATCGGCATCGGCGTGCTGATCTATGCGTTCAGCCGAATGATGCTCTGGTTCACGCAGGAGAACACGGTCATCCTGTTCGCCGTCGTCGCCGGGGTCGTGCTCATCATCGGGTTCCTCCTCGCCTTCAAGCCGTCGATTCGGTCCGGGGCGATCGGCGGGATCCTCGTCGTCGCCGCCGTTGCAGTCATCGCCGGCGGTGTCGTCACAGCGGTTGATGGTCAGCGCGACATCCATCCCCACGAGACGGTCGGCGAACTCTCCCGTGAGGGCATCTGCGACAGTCCCGAAGAGTTCGAAGCCGACGAGAATGCTTCGCAGAACGTGTCCGACTCGGCCAACGTGGCCGCGCTGATCACCTTGCAGTCCGATGGGCGCTTCGGGGTCAACGTGGTCGGTCCGGCACCGGAGGGGCCCGAGGGGCTCACATTGACTCGTTCGAGCGCCAACAACATCATCTTCCGCAACGACAGTGACCATGAGCGACGCCTCACGCTCGACCTCGGCACGGAGTTCGTCGAGAGCGAGGACGGCGAGGAAGAAGAAGTCCCCTACCAGATCTGCACAACCCTGGTCGAAGAGGGCGGAGAACAACTCCTCACCGTCGTGATCCCGGTGCCGAGCAGTGCGGTGCCCGGCGGATTCCACTTCTTCGTGCCCGGCGTCGAATCAGCCTTCCTCCCCGTGGTGGTGCCGTGAACATGAACCGATCGGAATCGCAACCAGTGGACCCCCTGCCCACCGTCAAGACCCGGCAACGCGATGCGCGACGCCGCGCGACCCGCATCACCGCCACCGTTGTGGCGGTCGGGGCCCTCGCGGCCGGCTGTGCCAGCGACGCCCCGCAGGACACCTGGCAGCCCGCCGGTCCCAACGCACAAGCGATCCACGACCTCCAGTGGCCGGTGTTCCTCATCGCCGGCATCGTCGGCCTCATCGTGTTCGTCGTGCTCGGATACATCCTCTGGCGTTACCGCGATCGCGGCCAGCCGGTGCCCGAACAGACGCACGGCAAACCCGCCCTCGAGATCGTTCTCACGATCATTCCCGCGCTGATCCTCATCGGTGTCGCGATCCCAACGGTGGGCACGCTGATGGCGTTGTCCGACACCGACGACACCGAGTGCATCGTCAACGTCACGGGCCAGCAGTGGTGGTGGGAGATCGACTACCCCGTTCAGGACGGTTGCCAGGGCATCGAAGCACCGATCGTGACCTCCGGCCAGATGGTCGTTCCGACCGGTACCGCGGTGCTCGTGCGCGGTACGAGCCGCGACGTGATCCACTCCTGGTGGATCCCCAAGCTGAACGGCAAGAAGGACATGGTCCCGGGTCGGGTGCACGTCACCAAGATCGAGGCCGACGAACCCGGGATCTATGCCGGCCAGTGCACGGAGTTCTGCGGGCTCTCCCACGCCAACATGCGGATGGAGGTCGTGGCGCTCGACCCGGCCGACTTCGACACATGGAAGGCCGGTCAGCTCGCCGCATACGAATCGCCCGCCGAGGAACTCGCCGCCGCCGGCGAGGCGCAATTCATCGCGCAGTGCTCCCGGTGTCACCAGGTCGACGGTCTCGAGAACGCCGAGGGTGAACCGATCGTGGCGCGTCCCGACCGCGAGGTCTACTCGGGTGCGGCGCCAGATTTGTCGCACCTGATGAGCCGCAACACGTTCGCCGGCGCCTCGTACGACCTCCTCAACTCCGTGTGCCGCGCCGATGTGTGGCAGTCCGATCCCGCCTCCTTCGGCGAGAAGTACCTCGCTGGCGTCGATCTCGCGTGCCTCAACTCGGTCGAACTCCGGGAGTGGTTGCGCAACGCTCCGGCGAAGAAGCCGATGTACACCGATCCGACCCAGCTCGGCGCCACCGACGGACTCGTCCGCGGCATGCCGTACCTCGCCCTCGGCGAGGAGCAGATCGACGAGCTGGTCGCCTATCTCCTCGAGCGTCAGTGATGGGAGTCCTGTAGGTCATGGCAATCATCGAACGACCAACCGAGGCCCCGGAGCTGGCCGACGCGGGCGGCCCCGCGGTCACGGCATCCACCTCGTACGGCTTCATGCGCCGTCCCGTCGAGACGTCGGGATGGAGGAGCTGGGTCTTCACGGTCGACCACAAGAAGATCGGCATCATGTACGGCGTCGTCGCCATGGTGTTCTTCCTGATCGGCGGCCTCGAGGCCGGTCTCATCCGTGCCCAGCTCGCCGGCCCCAACGGCACGATCCTGTCGGCCGACAAGTACAACCAGATGTTCACGATGCACGCCACGACGATGGTGTTCCTCTTCGTGATGCCGATGGCGGCAGCGTTCGCCAACTATCTGCTCCCGCTGCAGGTCGGCGCCCGCGACGTCGCGTTCCCCCGGCTCAACGCCGCCAGCTTCTGGATCTTCCTCGGCGGTGGCCTCTTCCTCAACTCGTCGTGGATCCTCGGCGGCGGGGCCGATGGCGGCTGGTTCATGTACGCACCGAACTCGTCGGTGCCGTTCTCGCCCACCAACGGCGTCGACTTCTGGGCGATGGGACTGCAGATCACCGGCATCGCCTCGCTGCTCGGTGCGATCAACCTGATCGTCACCGTGCTCAACATGCGTGCGCCGGGCATGACCTTCATGCGGATGCCTGCATTCACGTGGATGGCGCTCGTCACCCAGTTCCTCCTGCTCTTCGCGATGCCGGTCATCACGGTGGCCCTGTTCCTCCTGATGTTCCAACGCAACTTCGGAGCGACGTTCTTCTCGGTCGAGGAGGGTGCCGACCCATTGCTGTGGCAGCACCTGTTCTGGATCTTCGGCCACCCGGAGGTGTACATCATCTTCCTGCCGGCCTTCGGTGTGGTGTCCGAG
>JASJHI010000406.1:0-4122 GCA_033791105.1 Acidimicrobiia bacterium
CGATCTGGGGCGTCGAGGTGCTCAAGGTCAACACCCTCAACCGTCCGGGCAAGCGCAAGCGCACCCGCGGCACGAACCGAACCGGCAAGACGCCCGCCACGAAGCGGGCGATCGTGACATTGGCGGCGGGCGAGATCCCGCTGTTCGAGAACTGAGCGCACCATGGCCATCCGTTCCCGTAAACCAACCAGCCCCGGCCGTCGATTCCAGACGAGCTCCGACTTCGGCGAGATCACCAAGACGACGCCCGAGAGGACGCTGCTCGCGAAGAAGTCCAAGACGGGCGGTCGCAACAGCTACGGCCGCAAGACCTCGCGGCACCGTGGTGGCGGCCACAAGCAGCAGTACCGCATCATCGACTTCAAGCGCGTGAAGGACGGAGTGCCGGCGAAGGTCGCCTCCATCGAATACGACCCGAACCGCACCTGCCGCATCGCCCTGCTCCATTACAGCGACGGCGAGAAGGCCTACATCTTGGCGCCGCGCGGTCTTGGTGTCGGCGACGAAGTGCAGAGCGGCCACGGCTCCGACATCACGCCGGGCAACGCCATGCAGCTCCGCTACATCCCGGTCGGCACGGTCCTCCACAACGTCGAACTCCGTCCCGGACAGGGCGGCAAGGTCGGCCGTTCGGCCGGCATCGCGGTGCAGCTCGTCGCCAAGGACGGCGATCACGCCACGCTGCGTATGCCGTCGACCGAGATGCGCCGCGTGCTGCTCGACTGCCGGGCGACCGTCGGCGAGGTCGGCAACGCAGAACACGAACTCGTCAAGATCGGCAAGGCCGGTCGCAACCGCTGGAAGGGCAAGCGGCCGCAGACCCGCGGCGTCGCCATGAACCCGGTCGACCACCCGCTCGGCGGTGGCGAGGGCAAGACCTCCGGTGGTCGCCCTGCTGTCTCGCCGTGGGGCAAGCCCGAGGGCCGCACTCGCAACAAGAAGAAGTCCAGCCAGCAGATGATCATCCGCCGTCGTCGTTCAGGACGTGGCCGCCGCTGATCGCGGCTGCCAGAAGGTACGCAGAGGTAGCAACACATGACTCGCAGTCTCAAGAAGGGCCCCTTCGTCGACGAGCACCTGCTCAAGAAGATCGACGAGCAGAACGCCGCCGGCGAGCGCAAGGTCATCAAGACCTGGTCCCGCCGCTCGACGGTCATCCCGGACATGGTCGGGCACACCATCGCCGTCCACGACGGGCGCAAGCACGTCCCGGTCTATGTGACCGAGTCGATGGTCGGCCACAAGCTCGGTGAGTTCAGCCCGACGCGGACCTTCAAGTTCCACGCCGGCCAGGAACGGAACTCGAGGCGCTGATGACCGGTCCCAAGCTCAACGAGAAGTCCTACGTCGCCGGTGAACGCTCCGGCACGAAGGCCACCGCCAAGTACGTGCGGTCGTCGGCCTCCAAGGCGCGTGTCGTGCTCGACCTGATCCGCGGTCTCGACGTCACCACCGCCGACCAGGTGCTCCAGTTCACCGAGCGCCACATCGCCCACGATGTCCGCAAGGTGCTCGCCAGCGCTGTCGCCAACGCGGTCAACAACGACGACCAGGACGCCGAAGAGCTCTACGTCATCGCATGCTTCGCCGACGAGGGCCCGACGCTGCGGCGGTTCCGTCCGCGTGCCCGCGGCCGCGCCAGCCGCATCAACAAGCGCACCTGCCACATCACGGTCATCGTCGCTCGCATGAGCGACCAGCGCATCGAAGTCGTCCAGGCCCGCGCCGAGCGCGCCGGAGGATCCAGTGGCCGCGGCCGTCCGACCTCGTCGGCAGCCAGCCGCCGTGCCCGTGTCGAGCGCAGCCGCCAGCAAGGCGAAGCAGCCGAGCAGCCCGAGGCCGACGTGGCCGAGGACACCGACGAGAGTCCCGACGCCGACGACAGCCCCGATGCCGCCGCCGAGACCGAGGTCGACGAGGCAGCGCCCGACACCGAGTCCACCACCGACAGCGACGCCACCGATACGGAATCTGTGGAGTGGTCGGGTTCGGTGCAGCCGCTCGACGACGGGGGTGTGCCCGAGGGTCACGAGATCAAGGGCAACATCCAGTCGATGCTCTACCACGAGCCGGGCAGCCGCTACTACAAGGCGACCAAGCCCGAGGTCTGGTTCGACAGCGCCGAGTCGGCGGAGGCCGCCGGCTTCACCAAGCCCGGCGCAGCCAAGGAAGCAGCCGAGGACAGCGAGAACGACGCGTCCGACGAGAAGGACAATTCATAATGGGTCAGAAGATCAACCCGTACGGTTACCGCCTCGGTATCACCACGGACTGGAAGTCGCGTTGGTTCAGCGAGCGCGACTACAAGGAGTACCTCACCGAGGACTGGACGATCCGCCAGCAGATCATGGAGCGGCTCGAGTCCGCGGCGATCAGCCGCATCGAGATCGAGCGCACGCGTGACAAGCTGCGCGTTGACGTGCACACAGCGCGTCCTGGCATCGTCATCGGTCGCCGTGGCGCCCAGGCGGACGAGTTGCGTCAGATGATCACCAAGATCACCGGCAACGCGAAGATCCAGCTCAACATCGTCGAGATCAAGAGCCCCGAGCTCGACGCTGCCCTCATCGCGCAGGGTGTCGCCGACCAACTCGTCAACCGCATCGCATTCCGCCGGGCCATGAAGCGCGCCGTACAGAACGCACAGCGCGCCGGCGCCCTCGGTATTCGGGTGCAGTGTTCGGGTCGCCTCGGCGGCGCCGAGATGAGCCGCACGGAGTGGTACCGCGAGGGCCGTGTGCCGCTGCACACACTCCGCGCCGACGTCGACTACGGCATGCGCGAGGCGAAGACCACGAGCGGTCGCGTCGGCGTCAAGGTGTGGCTCTACAAGGGCGACATCACCCCCTACAAGTCGATCAACGAGGACAAGATCGCCCGAGAGGCGGCGATGGCCGTGGGCGAGACCTCCGGCCAGGCGCGCAAAGTCGTGTCGTCCCCCGGGCCCCGCGCGGGCGCCGTTGCCCCCGAGCCCGAGCCGCAGCCACTCGTCAAGGAAGCCGATCCCGAACTCGAGAAGCTGCTCGACGAGGAAGAGGCGATCGCCCGCCGCACCGCGGCCGGCGAAGCTCACGAAACGCCGCACTTCCGCGGCGACGACTGAAAGGGGACCGACGATGCTGATGCCTCGCAAGGTTGCCCACCGCAAACACCACCGCGGTCGCACCAAGGGAATGACCAAGGGCGGCTCCGGCCTGCACTTCGGTGACTACGGAATCCAGGCCCTCGAGCCAGGCTGGCTCACCGCCCGCCAGATCGAAGCCGCCCGTATCGCCATGACGCGCTCGATCAAGCGCGGCGGCAAGGTATGGATCAACGTCTTCCCGGACAAGCCGGTCACGAAGAAGCCCGCCGAGACCCGCATGGGTTCGGGCAAGGGCAACCCGGAGTTCTGGGTGGCCGTCGTCAAGCCGGGCCGCACACTCTTCGAGCTGTCATATCCGGACGAGAATCTGGCCAGGACCGCGCTCGAGAAGGCGATCCAGAAGCTCCCGATCAAGGCGCGGGTCATCACCCGTGAAGAGGACGTCTGATGGCAGGCAAGAAGAGTGATCTCGCCGAGCTCAGCCTCGGCGAACTGATCGATGAACTGAAGGCGACCAAGCAGGAGGCGCTCAACTTGCGTTTCCGCAACGCGACCGGTCAGCTCGAGAACACCGCCGAGATCGGCAAGGTTCGCAAGCAGATCGCCCGCATCAACACCCTCATTCGCGAACGTGAAATCGTCGCGGCCGAGGCCGGACAGTGACGGTGAACGAGATGACTGACGAAACAACAACTGACACAGACACCGTCGTCGATGGCGCGGCCAAAGACGCGGCCACGACCGCCGAGTCCGAAGCCCCCGCTGCCGGCGACGCCCCACCCGAGACTCGCTCGGCCCGCAAAGTCCGTGAGGGCCTCGTGGTGAGCGACAAGATGGACAAGACCGCTGTGGTCGAAGTCGTCGACCGGGTGCGTCACGCCAAGTACAACAAGTTCATTCTGCGGACCAAGAAGTTGTACGCCCACGACGAGACCAACGACGTCAACATCGGCGACAAGGTCCGCGTGATGGAAACCCGTGCACTCAGCAAGAAGAAGCGCTGGCGTGTCACCGACGTGTTGGAGCGTGCCAAGTGA
>JASJHI010000407.1:0-8143 GCA_033791105.1 Acidimicrobiia bacterium
GACATCGCCAAAGACACGCCACTCATCGACGTACTAAAGGTGGGCGTACTCGGGGCCGGCACGATGGGCGGTGGCATCGCGATGAACTTCGCGAACGTCGGCATCCCCGTCACGATGGTCGAGCGCGACCAGGCGTCGCTCGATCGTGGACTCGGCGTCGTCCGCAAGAACTACGAGCGCTCGGCCTCGCGCGGCTCGATCCCGCCCGAGGCGGTCGAGCAGCGGATGGCGCTGATCACCGGCTCCACCGACAAGGGCGACTTCGCCGACTGCGACATCGTCATCGAAGCCGTTTTCGAAGACATGGAACTGAAGCAGTCCATCTTCCGCGAACTCGATGCCATCTGTAAGGCCGACGCGCTGCTCGCGTCGAACACCTCCGCGCTCGACGTCAACGCAATCGCGGCTGAGACCGCACGCCCCGAGAGTGTCATCGGGTTGCACTTCTTCTCGCCGGCGAACGTGATGAAGCTGCTCGAGGTGGTGCGCGGCGACGAATCGTCCGATACCACCGTCGCGACCGCGATGGCCCTCGCCAAGCGGATCAACAAGGTCGCCGCTCTCGTCGGCGTGTGCAACGGCTTCGTCGGCAACCGCATGCTGTTCATGCGCGGCGCAGAAGCCGAGAAGATGATCCTCGAGGGTGCCACGCCCGCCCAGGTCGACCGGGTGTTGTTCGACTTCGGGTTCCCGATGGGGCCCTTCGCGATGAGCGACCTTGCCGGGCTCGACATCGGCTGGAAGGAGGAGGCCTCGTCCAGCTCGACCGTGCGCGAGGTGCTCTGCGAAAACGGCCGGCGCGGTCAGAAGAACGGCCGCGGGTATTACACGTACGACCCCGAAACGCGGGCGCCGACGCCCGACCCGGAGGTCGAGCAACTGATCCGCGAGTTCGCCGTCGGCAAGGGTGTCGAACAACGTGACGTCACCGATCAAGAGGTGCTCGAACGGTGCTTGTACCCGATGGTCAACGAGGGGGCGAAGATCCTCGACGAGGGCATCGCCATCCGCGGCAGTGACATCGATGTCGTGTGGGTCAACGGCTACGGCTGGCCGGTGTACCGGGGCGGCCCGATGCACTGGGCCGACACGATCGGGCTGGCAGAGATCGCCGACAAGATCAAGGACTACGGCGACCGCGTGGGCGGTCGTCACTGGGAGCTGTCGCCGCTCCTCGAGCGCCTCGCCGCCGACGGCGGCCAACTCCAGACGTACTCGAACTGACCGGCCCGAGTGGCCGCCTTGCCGTCCGACGTCAGGCGGCGACGCCAGCGGCGGGCCAGATCTTGAGGAAGTTGTCGGCGTAGAACCGGTCGCGTACCTCGGGTGCGCGTTGGCCGAGCGATGTCTCGAAGCGGCCGATCGGGTCCCTGCCGCCCTCGACGTGGGGATAGTCGCTCGAGAAGAGGTAGAGGTCGTCGTGTGACCGGTCGATCAACGTGCCGATGTCCTCGAACACGAACGGGGTGAACGCCATCTGCTCGCGCAGCACTTCACTCGGCGCGCGCTCGAGCTGGGCGAGGTACTGGTCGACCTTGCTCCACGAGCGGACGGTGCGATCGAGGCGGTCGAGCAGTGACGGCACCCACCCGGCGCCGAGTTCGACTGCGGCACCGCGCAGATTCGGGAACTTCTCGAAGATGCCGTCCATCACCATCATCGACACCCACGTCTCGGGGCCCTGGTGGAGCACCGCCATGTCCTTGCTGCGCACGTTCTCGCCGCCGCCCATCCAGTCACGCGCCGGCGGGCGACCCGTGTTGGCCCAGCCCGGATCGAGCTGCAGCGGCGCGCCGCCGATGTGCAGCACGAACGGGACGCGCGCATCGGCGAGCTGTTCCCAGAGGGGGTAGAGGTCGACGTGACCCGGCGAACGGTCGGCGACCAGGCCATGCGGCACCCACACCGCCTCGAGCCCCGCCTCGAGCGCCCAGTCGAGTTCGACGAGCGCGTGCTCGACGTCGTGGGTCGGGATCGCGGCGACGCCCATCAGCCGGGGGTCGTCGGCGCAGAAGTCGCGCATGGCGCGGTTGTGCGCCCGGGTCGCTCCGTAGCGGAGGCGCGGCGTCATGTTCTTGGACGGATGGAAGATCGGCTTGACGCTGTGTGTGGCGAAAACGAGCTGACGACTGAAGCCGAGCATGTCGAGCGCCGTCGTGCGATCGCCGCGCTCGAATGCTCCGAGGGCCTGGATCTCCTTCGACTCGGCGATCAGCCGGTCGCCGAGCGCGATCTGGGCCTCGACGTGGGGTTCGGTGTGCTTGCTGCCGTTGGCGACGATCTCGGCGACCTCCTCGTCGGTGACGAGCGACGCCGAGTACCCGATCGGTTCCAGCTGTTCGGCCACATCGGGATCGGCGTAGTCGATGAGGAAGTTCGGCAATTCCATGATGTGGCTGTCGGCGTCGTAGAACTGCCGGTCGGACGGTGCGTAGGCCATGCGGCGACGCTACCCCTGGCGCTTGGGCCGCTCACTCTCGGCGTCGATCCGTGCGGTTTCCGCCGGGATCGCCGCCGAGATGCGACAACATGGGAGCCGAAGGTGCGAGATGGGCAACACTCACGGCGTGGGAGAACAAGCTGCACCGCTGGCCGACGTTCGAGTCGTCGAGGTCGACAACTACATGGCGGCGCCGAGTGCAGGGGCGATCCTCGCCGACCTTGGTGCCGACGTGGTCAAGATCGAGCCGCTGACCGGTGACCCTCTGCGCCGGATCAGCCGCCCCGCGAAGGTCGACGGAATGCTCCGCGAACGGGCGCTCCAGTTCTACGTCGACAACCGGGGGAAGCGGTCGGCCGCGGTCGCACTCGACAAGGAAGATGGGGCGGACGTCGTACGGCGGCTGTGTCAGGCCGCCGACATCTTCCTGTGCAATCTCCTGCCGAGGCGCCAACTCAAGTTCGGCCTCGACCCCGAGCGGCTGCTCGCCGTCAACGAACGGCTCGTGCATGCCACGCTCACCGGCTACGGCACCGAGGGCCCGGAGGCGTGGCGGCCGGGCTACGACGTCACGGCATTCTTCGGGCGCTCAGGCCTGTACGACGCGATGCGCGAGGGCGACGATGGACTGGTCCCGATGGCGCGCCCCGCGCAGGGTGACCACACCGCCGGACTCGCGCTCGTAGCGGCGATCCTCGCGGCGCTGCGGCTCGTGGATCGGACCGGACGAGGACAGGTGGTCGAGACATCGCTCTTCGAGACAGCGGTGTGGACGCAGGCGTCCGACTTCGGTGTCACCGCCGTCGATCGCGCGCCGGTGCGCCACCGGGCCAGGGAACAGCAGGTCGCTGCGACCGCCAATCGGTATCCCTGCGGTGACGGCCGGTGGCTCGTGATGAACATGCCCGAACCCGCGGCCTTCGCCCGCCTGTGCAGAGCGATCGGACTCGACCGTCTCCTCGCCGACGAGCGCCTGCAGACGGTCAAGGGCCGCTTCGACAACATGCGTGAGGTCGTCGTGGCCATCGACGATGCGCTCAGCGTGAGGACCCGGGACGAGTGGGGCGTGATCTTCGACGAGCACGGCCTGGTATGGGGACCTGTGCTCGGCTTACACGAAGTCGTGCGCGATCCGCAGGCCGAACATCTCGGGTTGTTCCCGACGATCGACGACCCGATCGCCGGACCGTATCCAACGGTTGCGGTGCCGCTGCGGATCCGGGATGCGGAGATCGGGCCGCAGGGTCGGTCGCCCGACATCGGTGAGCACACGCGGTCGGTGCTCGGTGGAGCCGGCTACTCGAGCGATGAGATCGGCGCGCTCTTCGACGCGGGAGCGGTCGGCGAGCCATGACCGTCTACGCCACCGAGACTGCTGTCGAGCCGCTCGGCGATGAGGCGACAGGTCAGTGGTCGGGCCATGTCCACCCGCGGTGGAACATCGGCGCCAACCCGAACGGCGGATACCTCGTGTCGATCGCATTGGCCGCGCTCGCCCGCGTGAGCCCGCACCCTGACCCATTGTCGGTCACCACTCACTTCCTGCGACCGGGTACCGCCGGGGTCGACGCGGAAGTTGTGACCGAGGTCGTCCGTAGTGGTCGGACGATCACCACCGCCCGCGCCGCGCTCGCGCAGAGTGGGACGACTCGCCTCGAGGTCGTCGCCGCCTTCGGTGACCTCTCCGCGGCTCCCGACGTCGACGCTCCTGCGATGACGCCGTCGATACCCGCAATCCCGCCGCCGGAGCGCTGCCTCGAACGGTCCGGACTCGAGCAGGGCATCGAGCTCCCGATCCTCGACCGACTCGATGTGCGGATCCACCCCGACCAGGCACGGGCAGGTGAGGCCGGCGAAGCGGTGGTGTCCGGCTGGATCCGCCTCGCCGACGGGGCCGCCCCGGACACCCGCTCGGTCGTCATGTTCGCCGACGCGTTTCCGCCGAGCCTGTTCGGGGCACTCGGCGCGGTCGGCTGGGTTCCGACCGTCGAGCTGACGGTGCATGTCCGTCGTCGCCCGGCGCCCGGCTGGATCCTCGGTCGCTTCACGACGGACGATCTGAACGACGGCCGGATGATCGAGGACGGCGCGCTCTGGGACGAGACCGGCGCACTCGTCGCGAGGTCCCGCCAACTCGGCCTACTCCTCGCCCGCTGACGCACTGACCCACAACGGCTGGCGGATCTGGGCGCGTTCTGTTCCGGTGAGCGGAACGATCTCGACCCAGATCGAAGCGCGCGGCGCGTGACATCATGCGGTCACGCATCATCGACTGGAGACAGCGCCATGACCGATCAATCCGTCAGCATTCGGAGCGCCGACGACACCGTCGACTGGGCGGATGCGCTCGCCCGCTTGGATCGGGCGCTGCGGCTCCGGACGACACCGATCGGGATGAAGATGTTCGAGACGGTCGAGGAAATGGAGGCGGTGCCCCGCATCCGGCGGCCGAAGGACATCCACACCGCCGACCAGATCGTGTCGATGGCGTCGCGCCTGAACTGGACCGTCGGGATCACGGGCAAGGACCTCGTCGGTGCGCAGTGTCAGGCTGTGCTCGGTCTCGGCGGCCAGGACGACGAGTGGTATTCGGGCAAGCACATGGCCGGCGTCTGGTTCGACACCGTCGAGAACTCGTCGATCCACCAGCATGCGATGGACGTCGTTCCGGTCGGGCAGTACCAGGCGATGGCGGTCTCGCCGCTCAGCACAGGTCGGCTCGATCCACCGGACATCTGCCTCGTCTACGCAACTCCCGGACAGATGATCCTGCTGATCAACGGCCTCCAGTGGGCCGGCTACAAGAAGCTCGACTGGGGTTGTGTCGGTGAGTCGGCATGCGCCGACTCATGGGGGAGGGCGCTGTCCACCGGCGAGCCGAGCCTGTCGATCCCGTGCTTCGCCGAGCGACGCTACGGCGGGGTGCCCGACGACGAACTGTTGATGGCGCTGCGCCCCGGCCACCTCGTGCAGTCGCTCGAGGGGATGGAGGCGCTCTCGAAGAACGGTCTGCGCTACCCGATCCCGCCGTACGGCATCCAGACCGACGCGAGGGCCGGTCTCGGCGCGTCGTACTGACGCGGCTGCCTGACGTGGCCCGGTCAGGCCAGGGCGCGAAGTCGCGCGATCCGCAGGTCATCCCCGCCGAGATACAGCGTCAGCACCCCGAGTACCGCCTCGAAGTCGAGCGTGCCGGCCGCCGCCATCTCCTCGAGGTCGGCCCAGTCCTTCGTCCGGTCGAAGAACGCCTTGAACACAGCGAGGTCGCGGCAGGCGAGGAATGGTACGACGGCGCCGCCGAACTCCTCGGTACGAATCCGTCGGGCGACGTCTTGGTGGAAGCGCGTGGTGTTGCAGAAGATGTCGACCGGGGTCGCATCCCACCACAGCCGGGTCTGTCCGTCGCGTTCGATGTCGGCACGATCGTCATCGGTGCAGGTGACACCGTCCGGCAGCGCGTCGGTGACGATGTTGATGGCATTCGGTTCGATGAAGACGTTGAGGTCGATGTCGATCGTGGCCCGCGCCCGCTCCGTGCACCAGGCAAGCGCGAGCGCCCCGCCGAACGCATGGGGGATCGAGGCGTGGGCGAGGTGCTGGTGGAGAACGACGATCCGTTCGACGAGATTCATCGTCCGAAGATCGGGTAGCCCGATTCGCCCGAATGCCGTGCCGGAAACGCCTCGGCGAGTTCGAGCACTGCCGCCAGCTCGTCGCCCCGGGAAAGCCCGTCCACTCGGTCGATTCGTCGATGCAGCGTCGTGTCCACGGTGTATCCGGCGGCGCGAACGATCCGGGCGAGCGTTGCGGTCGAGGGCACCTTGGATCCTTGCTCGTACGCCGACAGCGTCGAGTGTGATGTGCCCGCTCGGGGCGCCAACTCGCGCAATGTGAGGCCAGCCCTCGTCCGGCTCGTACGGATGAGTTCCCCTGCGTGCATGAAAAGAGGTTATCCGATTGGATACCACTCAGGGTGGGCCGGTGTCGTCGTAGGCCTCGCTGAGGAGGCCGAGCAGGTCGACGTCGAGGTCGTCTGGTGACGCGACGTTGGCGGTGTGCCAGAACCGAGCGCCGCCGTCGATGACCTGCTTCGTGATCGTGCGGTGGTCGGCGCGGCGGCGGAGCATGAACGAGATCGCCACCCAACGCTGCATCGGGCGCAGCTCCGCGAACTTGCGCGGGTTCTTGAAGAAGATGCCGACCGACACCACGTCTGCGTGTACCGGTCCGAGCGTCTCGAGGTGCGCCAAGAGCGCGTCGTACACCGGACGTTCGTGAGTGGGGCCCGTCTCGAAGTATTCGTCGATCGACATCCCGGGGGCGCAGTCGTGCGATTGACCAGATCGAGCAAACATCCGGTCGCACTCCGGGCACACCCAGCCATCGACGGATGCACGCACCGCGGTCAGGTCTCCGTTCGAGCGGGGAGGAGTTCGTCGAGGATCGCGACGAAGCGGTGGATGTCGGCGAACGAGTTGTACAGCGGCACGGCGGCCGCGCGGATCACATCGGGGTAGCGCCAATCGCACGACACGCCGGCCTCGCCGAGTCGTTCGAAGACGGTCCGGCCATCGGTATCCGGGTCGGTGATCGTCAAGGCGAACTGCGCGCCCCGTTCGGCCATCGCGCGCGGTGTGATGCTCTCGACGCGGCCGCCGAGCACCTCGTCGAGCAGAAAGTCGAGGTATCGGATCTGGAGCTCCGACTTGGCTCGCAGCGCTCCGATCCCACCCGCCTCGTCGAACAGGTCGAGGCTCGCCCGGAGCGCAGCCATCGGGAGAATCGGGGCGTTCGACACCTGCCACGACTCGGCGGTCGGGATCGGTTCGAAGACGGTCGTCATCTCGAACCGAGTGTCCTTGCGTGTTCCCCACCAGCCGGTGAGCTTGGGGAGGAGGGGATTCGCGACGTGGCGGCGGTGCACGAACGCCGCGCCCACGCCGCCCGGTCCGCTGTTGAGGTACTTGTACGTGCACCACACGGCAAAGTCGACGTCCCAGTCGTGGAGCCGCACCGGGACGTTCCCCGCCGCGTGTGCGAGATCGAAGCCGACGAGGGCGCCGACCGCGTGGCCGGCGGCGACGATCTCCGCCATGGGCAGCACCTGACCGGTGTAGTACTGCACGCCAGGGAGCCAGACGACGGCCAACTCGTCGCCGCATTCGTCGATCGCGGCGAGGATGTCCGCGGGCTCCAGCGTCTGGGCACCATCTCTCGGTCGCACCAGGACGAGTGAGGTCGCCGGGTCGAAGCCCCGCTGGCGGATCTGTGATTCGACCGCGAAGTGGTCCGACGGGAAGGCGTGTTCCTCGATGATCACCTTGTGCCGCTGCGGCGTCGGCTCGTAGAAGCTGACGAAGAGAAGGTGCAGGTTGACCGTGAGCGAATTCATCACGATCACCTCGTCGGAGTGGCCCCCGACGATCCGCGCCATCGGCTCGGCCAGCAGTTCGTGGTACGCCTGCCACTCGAGTTCGCCGGTGAAGTGTCCTTCGACGCCGAGCATCGACCAGCGGTCGAGCTCGGTCCCGATGTACTCGCGGGTCCTGCGGGGGAGTGCGCCGAGCGAGTTGCCGACGAGGTAGATCTTCTCCCCACCGGCCGCTTCTCCGGGGATCTCGAACTCGTCGCGCAGTCGCGCGAGGGGCTCGGCGGCGTCGCGCAGGTCGGCGCATTCGCGGGTCGCGTCGCGGCCGTCGGGGG
>JASJHI010000408.1:0-3316 GCA_033791105.1 Acidimicrobiia bacterium
CCACGAAGGGAATCGGCAGGGCCGTCGCGGAGACGCTGCTCGCCGAGGGCGCATCGGTCGCGATCTGCGCACGCACCGCCGACGACGTCGACGCGGCGGTCGCCGACCTGTCACAACTCGGCACCGTCGTCGGCTCGACCGTCGATGCGGGAGATACCGACGCTATGACCGCTTGGGTGGCGTCATCGGCAGAGGCACTCGGCGGCATCGACATCTACGTCCACAACACGTCCGGCAAGCCGGCGCGCAAGCTCGAGGCGTGGATCAACAACTTCAACATCGACTTGATGGCATTGGTGGTCGGCGTCGGCGCGGCAACCGAGGCCCTCGCCGACGGTGGTGGTTCGGTGGTCAGCATCGGCACCACCGCGACCGCCGAGCACTTCGGTGGCGGTTCCAACAGCTACAGCGCCTTCAAAGCAGCCGTCACCAACTGGACGCTCGGCCAGGCCCAGGTGCTCGGCTCGATGGGCGTGCGGTGCAACGTCGTCTCACCTGGTCCGATCTTCATCGAGGGCGGCGACTGGGACATGATCAAGGGTGCGATGGCCGACTTCTACTCGGCGACCGAAAAGACGCACCCGCAGGGGTCGCTCGGCAGCGCGCAGGACGTCGCCGACGCCGTCACGTTCCTCTCCAGCGAGCGTGCACAGCACGTCAACGGGGTCAACCTCACCGTCGACGGCGGCTTCCTCAAGCGCGTCGACTACTGATCGGGCCGGCGGGATGAGCGCGGCCGACACACCCGGTAGCAGGATCGACGTCACCCTCGTCGCCGGAGGCATGTTCCACGACATCGACTACGCGCGGCTCGAGCTCCTGAAGCTGCTCGCGGAACACGACGAGTTCCGCGTACGGGTCCAGCCCGACTACGAGGACAGCGATGCGATCGCCGCCGGATCGATCCTCGTGAGCTACACGTGCAACCTCCGCCCGAGCGAGGGGGCACAGCGGGCGATCCGGGACTGGGTCGAACAGGGCGGACGCTGGTTGGCCCTCCATGGCACGAACGCGGCGCTCGATGTCGGCACGCCGAACGGTGTCGACGCGCCTCGCGTGTTTCCCGTGTGGGCCGACACACTCGGATCGCAGTTCGTGGCGCACCCGCCGATCGCCCCCTACACGGTCGAGGTCAGCGACCCCGAGCACTGGCTCGTCGCAGGCATCGAGCCGTTCGACACCGACGACGAGTTGTACCTGTCCGAACACGCCGACCGCGATGCGCTCGTGCCGCTGCTCCATACGAAGTGGACCGGCGACGCGACGGGTTTCGTCGAGCACGACTGGACCGATGGCCCCGATGAGCACCTCGTGATGTACCTCCGCGAACTCGGTGCAGGTGCCGTGCTGTACAACACCCTCGGCCACTGCCGCGGGCATTACGACATGATCCCGTTGACCGACTACTACCCGATGGTCGAGCGCTGCTCTTGGGAACAGCCCGGCTACCACGAACTCCTGCGGCGGTCTCTCCGGTGGGCGCGAGGCGCCAACAGCTGAGTTCAGGACGATGTTGGAGACCGACGCCATCTCCCAACCTCGACTGGGGCGACCACCGAAGGTCGACGAACACGGAACACCGACCCGCGATCGGCTGTTGCGCGCGGCTGTCGACGCGTGCGTCGAGTTCGGCTACGACGGTGTGACGCTGGCCGAGATCGCCCGCCGCGCAGGCGTGTCGACGCCCGCGGTGTACAGCCATTTCCCCGGTAAGGCCGCACTGCTGGTGGAGGCGAGCAAACACGAACTCGAGAAGCTCGACACCGGTCTGCTGCCGGGTACGGCCGGCCTCCGCGAGGTGGCCCACTTCTGGCTGCGACCCGACTTCTCGGACACGCGCATCCTCCTGATCGAACTCCATGCTGCTGCGAACCGTCAGCGCGAGGTCGCCGAGTTGCTGCGCGACTGGCAGACGACCAATGCGGAGAAGCTGCGTGTTCGAGGCCTCACGACACCGCAGATCACGATGTTCTACCTGTTGCTCATGGGGATTGGCCATCTCGACACGATCGACGCGCTCTCCGTCGACAGCGATGCGATGCGACACGAGATCGACGACCTGATCGACGGCTGGATCGGCGACGACGGACTCTGATCAGACGAGCGACACGGCCGGCTCCGCTACGAGCCGGCCGCCGTTCCGCTGCTATTCTCAATTGAACCGTTCGATCAATTTCGCCCCTCGCGGCGGCGCCAGTTCCAGGAGTCCCATGAGCACCATCGTCCCCGTTGCAGACGGCGTCTTCACGATCACCGATGGTGAGCCGACGTTGATCGGCAGCCGCTGCACGAACTGCGGCAACCACATGTTCCCCCGTCAGCGCGGATGCCCGAAGTGCATGTCCGACGAACAGGTCGACGTGGAGCTCGGCAGGGAGGGGACACTGTGGACCTGGACCGTGCAGGCGTTTCCGCCGAAGGCGCCGCCCTATCTCGGCCCCGTCGGTGACGACTTCGTCCCGTTCGGAGTCGGCTACGTCGAACTGCCGGGTCAAGTTCGTGTCGAGACCCGTCTCACCGAGGCCGATCCCGACAAGCTCGAGATCGGCATGCCGATGAAACTCGTGCTCGACACCCTCTGCACCGACGACGAGGGCAACGACATCGTCACGTACGCGTTTACCCCCGTTGGATAGCCAGCCGGCACCAGCCACAACAACGACCAGCACCAGCGAACACCGCACGCAGGAGGACAAAGGATGAGCGACGTAGCGATCGTCGGAATCGGAATGCACGAATTCGGCCGCACCGAGGGGATGTCCGGCATGGACCAGGGCGTCGTCGCCGTGCGCCGCGCGTTGGCCGACTGCGGTTTGCAGTGGTCCGACGTGCAATTCGCAGTCGGCGGCTCGATGGCTGCCGGAGCTGCCGACACCATGGTCGGACGGATCGGTCTCACCGGCATCCCGTTCGCCAATGTGCTCAACGGCTGTGCAACCGGCGGCACAGCGCTGTCCCAAGCGGTCAACACGATCCAGTCGGGAGCTGCCGACCTCGGCATGGCGATCGGGTTCGACAAACACGAGCGCGGCGCGTTTCGGATCGAGGGCAAGAAGGGCAAGGACTGGTACGGCGGATCCGGACTGGCGCTCACCACGCAGTTCTTCGGGATGAAGATCACCCGCTACATGCACGATCACGGCATCACCCAGGACGCGCTCGCACGCGTGTCCGCCAAGGCGTTCCGCAACGGTGCCATGAACCCCATGGCGTGGCGGCGCAAGCCGATGACCGAGGAACAGGTCCTCGAGTCGATTATGCTGTCGGGGCAGCTCACGCAGTACATGTTAAGCTCGCCCGGTGAGGGTGGCGTCGC
>JASJHI010000409.1:0-8714 GCA_033791105.1 Acidimicrobiia bacterium
ATGGACGTGCCGGCGTTCGAGTCGATGGATCCGACGGGCGCCCGTGAACACTTCGGATCACTCCCTCGCCCGCCGACCGTCGACTGTCGCGACGTCCGCGACATCGACGCCGGAGGGATCGACGCACGTCTCTACCGGCCGGTCGACGGCACGACCGGACTGCTCGTCTGGTTCCACGGTGGTGGCTGGGTGATCGGCGACATCGACAGCACCGAAGACGTGTGCCGCTCCCTCGCCAACCGCAGCGGACACTGTGTGCTCAGCATCGAGTACCGGCTGGCTCCCGAGCACCCGTTCCCCGCCCCGCTCATGGACTGCCTCGAGGCCACCCGCTGGGCCCACGACCACGCTGGCGAACTCGACATCGATCCCGCGCGGATGGCTGTCGGCGGCGACTCGGCCGGGGGCAACCTCGCCGCGGTCGTCGCGAACATCGCGCCCGTACCACTCGTCCACCAACTGCTCGTCTACCCGGTCACCGACTCCAGAATGGGCTCGGACTCGTACACGGACAACGCCGAGGGGTACTTCCTCACCGCCGCCGCGATGCGGTGGTTCACCGGCCACTACCTCTCCGGTACGCAGGGATCGATCGACGACCCGCGCGTCTCGCCCCTCCTCACGTCGGCCGAGACCCTCCGCCAGTGCCCCCCTGCCACCGTGCTCACGGCGGGGTTCGACCCGCTGCGCGACGAGGGCACCGCCTACGCCACGCGGCTCGCCGACGAAGGTGTACCGGTCGGTCACGTGCAGTTCGCCGATCAGATGCACGGCTTCTTCACCCAGATCGCCCTCATCGCCGACGCTCGCTCCGCCAATGCGCTCGCCGCTCAGGCGCTGTCGGAGGCGTTCGCACCCGCCGGCAGCTGACAGCGGTGTCCGCCGGAGTGTGCCGTCGGGATGTGCTGCAGCGATGTGTAGGGCGATCGGCGGCCGTCTGGGTGAAGCCACCGCGGACGCGCCGGTCTCGACCTGACGTTCAGCCGTCGCGCGCCTCGGCCATCTCGACGGCGCGTTCGAACACTCCGTCGAGCATTGGTTCGGTCAATCTCTTGGTGAACGTGTTCTGTTGGCTGGGATGGAAGGAGCACAGCAGCGTCGGGCCATCCCCACCGTCGACATCGACCTCGACGCCATGACCGAACTTCGGACGTGGGCGGACGCCGAAGTGGGCGGTCGCGGCCTGATAGCCGAACCCGCCGAGGCAGACAACGACGCGCATCGAAGGCAACGCGGCCAGCTCACGCTCGAGGAACGGCGCACATGCGTCGCGCTCGATCGGGAGCGGCTTGTTGGCGGGCGGTGCACACTTCACCGCCGCGGTCACCCAGGCATCGGACAGCTCGAGACCGTCGCTGATGGACACGGAATCGGGCTGATTCGCGAGTCCGGCGCGAAACATCGAGCGGAACAGCCAATCGCCGCTGCGGTCACCGGTGAAGACGCGTCCGGTTCGGTTGGCGCCGTGCGCAGCCGGTGCCAGACCGAGCACGACGATCCGAGCGTCGGGGTCGCCGAATCCCGGGATCGGACGGCCCCAGTACACCTCATTGCGGTACGCGGCCCGTTTCTCGACCGCCACGTGCTCGCGCCACTCGACGAGCCGGGGGCACGCCCTGCAAGTAACGACCTCATGCTCCAACCTGCTGAGTGCACTCACGTGGAGCGACAGTAGGTTGGTCCGCACACATGGCCAAGACGAAGAGCACAACACGAACCAAGTCGAAGTCGGCTCCTCCAGCTGCGACGACGATCCTGCTCGTCCGGCACGGGCAGACCCCCACGACCGGCAAGGTGCTGCCGGGCCGTGCGAAAGGACTCCACCTCGCCGACTCCGGCCGTGAGCAGGCCGAACGCACCGCCGCCCGCATCGCCGAGCTCGAGCAGGTCGACGCCGTGTACTCATCGCCGCTCGAACGGGCAAAGGAAACCGCTGCGCCGATCGCACGAGCGTGCGGCCTCCGTACCCGCACCGAGCGGGGGCTGTACGAGTGCGACTTCGGCGAGTGGACCGGCAAGCAGCTGAAAGCGCTGATGAAACTGCCCGAGTGGCAGACCGTGCAGCGCGCGCCATCGACGTTCCGATTCCCGGGCGGCGAGAGTTTCACCGAGATGCAGGCACGCATGGTGACGTGCCTCGACGCCCTCCGCGCGAAACACCCGGGTGGCACCATCGTCTGCGTGTCCCACGCCGACACGATCAAGGCGGCGGTCGCCCACGCCATCGGCACCCCACTCGACCTCTTCCAGCGCATCGTCGTCAACCCGGCGTCGATCAGCACGATCGCCTACACGATCGGTGGTCCGATCGTGCTCGGCGTCAACTCGACCGCCCTCGGTGAACTGAAGCCCGCCTGATGACCACGTTCTACGAGTTCGACGAGGTCGACGCATTCACCGTCGGCACGGTGGGACAGCCGGGCAGCCGTACGTTCTACGTCCAGGTCCGCGCCGACGGCCGGTCGGTGACGGTCAAGTGTGAAAAACAGCAGGCCACGGCGATCTCAGAACACGTCCAGAAGGTTCTGTCCGACCTGCCGCCTCCGGAGGACCGCCCGATGCCGGGTGCGCTCGAACTCAACGAGCCGGTCGAGGCGTCGTTCACACTCGGGCCGATCGGTCTCGGCTACGACCCCGGCGCCGACCGCGTGCTCATCCAGCTCGAGGAGGTCGGCGAGTACGACGATGACGGTGACGAGGTCGAGACAGACGACCGCGGCCACGTCCGCCTGCTCGTCAGCCGGGGACAGGCTGCAGCGTTCTGCGATCGGGCCGACGCGATCGTCGGCGCCGGACGACCGCCATGCCAGTGGTGTGGCAACCCGATCGATCCCGACGGCCACCCATGCCCGCGCATGAACTGAGGATGCGATGACGGAAGGTGCGGACGTCGGCGTCCGCCTCGATGTCGATGCGGTCGATGATCCGGTCGCGCATCTGCTGCGCGGCGACGTCGAGGTCGAGGGTCGGATGCCGTACAGCAGCAACGCCACGTTCCTCGTCCATGTCGAACATGACGGCGCCCGGCATCCCGCGATCTACAAACCGTTGCGCGGCGAGCGGCCGCTGTGGGACTTCGAACCTGGGCTCCACCGCCGAGAGGTCGCGGCGTACCTCCTGAGCGAGGCCATCGGCGCGCACGTCGTCCCGCCCACCGTGTTGCGCGACGGGCCCCTCGGCGAGGGCTCGTTGCAGTGGTTCGTCGTCGGTGACCACAGCGAGCACTACTTCACAATCCACGAGTCGCGGCCCGACACGCACGACCAACTACGGGCGATCGCCGCGCTCGACATCCTCGCCAACAACACCGACCGCAAGAGCGGGCACTGTCTGCTCGCGCCTGGCGCCGACGACGGATCGGAGGCCGGGGACGATCAAGTCTGGGCGATCGACCACGGGCTGTGTTTCGCCCCGGAGTTCAAACTGCGCACCGTGATCTGGGAGTTCGGCGACGAGCCGCTGCCGCAGTGGTTCCTCGACGCCGCCTCGCGGCTGTCTGAGCGTGTCCCGCTCGACATCGCCGCACTGCTCGCCGACGACGAGGTCGAGGCAATCCAGGGGCGCGCGGCATGGTGTGTGAAGGAGCGCCGGTTCCCGACCGATCCCACCGGACGGCGCTATCCCTGGCCGCTCGTGTGATCGCCGCACTGCCGGATGGCGATGCCGACGAGGACCTAGACGGCCTCGTCCACCGAGGCGACCTCGACGGCCTGGTGCGAATGATCGACGATCGCTGCTCGACGCGTGATTGGGCCGGGCTGTTGCGCACTCGGGACCGGTCGCGGCACGCCGTCGAGACCGGCCGCCAGCTCTGGCCCGCGGCGACGCTGGCCGAATATCGCCTCGCGCTGCTCGGCCCACCCGAGTTCGTGGCCGCGGTCCTGGACGAGTCCGATGGATTGTCGGGCAGGTTCACGATCGGACCCCTCACCGAGGTTGCAGCGCAGCACCACACGTGGGCGGAACTCGCGCCCGTGCTCGACCGGGGGCCTCGTGCCGCATTCGTGGCACACGAGCGGGTGGTACGCGGAGAACGTGTCGGCGCCGAGCGCGCAACGGTCGATCTCGCGCCGGTCCTCGAGATCCCCGGACAACTCGCCGACTGGGAGCCGCAGTATGCACTCGCCACGTACTCCGACAATGGCGCCGAGTTTCCGATGCCCGATCTTCCCGGTCGGTGGTCCGAGATCTCGACGGTCGCGGGCGCCGAGCGATTGGACGACGATGTCGAACTCGCCGCACGTCAACTCGTCGAACCGTGGACGGTTGGGTCGAATGGACGGCTCGACACGGCCTGTGTCGAAGGCGGCATCGGCGAGGCCCTCGGCGCCCTGGGTGTGCGGCGTGCGCGACTGGCCGAACTCGATCCACGCGAAGCGATCGCGTGGATCGCGTGGGCGGGCGCGAGCGGCGGGGCGCATGGGCGTCGACGCGGCGCCGCCTCCGGACGATTCTCCGCGTGGTGGCTACTCGCCGCGCTGGACGACCGGCTCGACGAGTGGCCACTCACCGCGGATGCCATCGGTGAGATCGCAAACGCCATGGAGTGGTATCGGTGGGATGCGTTCGAGCCGGCCGTCGGCTGGACGCTCCAGGTCGCGGTCCACGATCCCGCCGAGTCGGTCGCCTGGGCAATAAGTGCTGCCGACGCGGTCTGACCGCCGCCGTAGGAAAACTGCGGTCGAGGCCGTGCCGCGGCTCGCTACGCCGCTACCTCGGTGCGGTGGTACGCCGCCAACTCGCGGAGCCAGATATCACCAGTCCCCCGATGAGCGGATCCGTGCATGAGGGCGAGTGTGGTCGGTGCGAGCGCCGCGAGCGACTCGAGCGTGGCCGACGTGTGCGGTGCGCCGCTGGTGTAGCCGAACTGCTCCTCGGCGGCGATGGCGCCCTCCATTGGTGAGTCGCTCAGGGTCGCCGGGCCGTCACCGCCCTGGGTGAACAGGTCGCCGCACAGCAAGGTGGACGTCGACTCCTCGAAGAACACTCCGGCATCCCAGCCGTGCGGTACGTGGGGCGTCGCGATGTATCGAACCCTCTTCCCCCCGAGGTCGATGACCTGCTGATCCTCGAGTGGTACCGGTGCGCGGTCGGCGAGATCGTCGACCGACACCATGCAGCCGAGTCCACCGAAGGTGACGCGCGCGTTGGGCGCGGCGTCGAGCCAACTGTTCATCGCGCCGCATTCGTCGGCCTCGACGTGCCCGAAACTCAACCAGCGGAGCTGGTCGAGCGGGAGCACGCGTGCAACCGCCTCAGCGACCGCGGGGAACATCCCGCGCATCCCGAGGTGGAACAGCAACGGTTCGTCGGCGACGACGAGGATCTGGTTGAACGACAGTCCGACGTCGGGGACGAAGGTGGAGATCCGGTAGACCTCGTCCTCGATTGCTTCGATTGTGGTGTCCATGAAAATTCCTCTCTTGTTGTCGATCGGTTCAGAACGGGACGACGGTGGCCATCAGCCCGGTTGCCGAGTCGGGATCTCGGCCTGCCAGGATGCGGCAGAATTCGACGGCGTCGAAGGTGAGCTGCTCGACGTCGGTCGATTCGGGCTCGTGGGCGAACGTGCCTCCCGCCGGTCCGGCGAGTTCGAGTGTGAACGGTCGGCCATGTCGGCGTGCCCACTCGGCGACCACGTCGGCAACGATCCGGCCGTCGTGTCGCTCGTCGAGTTCGAGCGGCCGATCGGTTGCGCGGCCGGCATCGACACGGTGCATCCACATGTCGCGGAGGTAGATGGTGTCGATCAGATACCCGAGCCTCCACGATTCGTGAACGGGACCGTCGATCGCCATCTTGGCGTGATTCCGCACCATCGACGGGACGCGTCGGCGGCCGCGCACCGTCTTGGGGGCGATGGCTTGCATCCGGGTCACGATCTCCGATGCGCTGAGTTCCTCACGCTCACGGATCTGCGCGGACGAGATCGCCGCCTCGAGCGGGTCGCCGGTGCGTTTGCGGTCTGCGTAACCCGCTCGGAGTTGCTTCAGGTTCTCGAGCATCGAGGCACCGGCTTCTGAGGCCCCCAGCACGTGGAGATACATCCGGCGGACGTCCCATGCCGGACAGTCGGTCTGCGCCGACCAGTCGGTCTGCGCCGACCAGTCGCCGTCGTCCAACGAAGCCAGCATCGCGTTCGTTCGTTCGAACTCGTGGGCCTGCAGATCCATCGCGACCGCATGACTCAGCGGTTCGGCGGTCGGTTCCGAGATCGTGTTCATCGTGAACTCCTCATGGTTGACGGCTTCTCGTGATCGGGTGTCAAGTCGGGTGCGAGTGCGTGGATCGAGATCGTGAGCGCCCTGTCGAGCAACTGCGCCCATCGGTCGCCGCCGGGCTCGTTGGCGATCTGTTGGGCGACCACGCCCGCCATCACGGCGACATGGAGATCGACGTCGGGTTGGCTGAGGCCCAAAGCGCGCAACGGTTCGACGGCGACCTCATACGCCTCCTGTGCGACCGCGTAGCTCTCGTGCGACGGTTCGAACCCCGGGATCGTGCGCTGAAACAACAGTTGATAGCGCACCGGCTCGCGCGTGCAGAACGTGAAGAAGCATCGACCGGTGGCGAGGACGTGCTCGACCACGCCGTCAGAACGCCCGTCAGGATCATCGGCCACACGTTGATCGATGACCCCGCGGATTTCGGCGACGAGGGCACGATTTCCCTCGCAGAACATGGCGTCGTAGATCTCGTGCTTCGACGCGAAATAGCCATACAACGACTGGGCTCGCATCCCGACCTCGGCGCCGAGGTCGCGCATCGAGAAGTTGCCGAGACCGTTTTGTCGACTCAGCTCCCAGGCCGCCGCAACGATCTCGTCGATCGTCGCCTGCCGCCGCGCTGTTCTCCTGTCGCTCTTCGGTTGTCCTGACATTGTTCGGATATCATGACATCGACAGGTTCGGATGTCAACCGAACCGCCACAGCGGCACCGCGGCCGAAAACGCGAACGAGACGCGACGGGCAGCCGTCGCGTCTCGTTCGGTTGTTCGAGTCTGGTTGTTCGGGGTGCGATGGAGACCGAGTCGGTCAGCCGCGCGCTTGGAGTGCAGCGATGAGCTGCGGCAGCACCTTGTGGACGTCGCCCACGATGCCGAGGTCGGCGACGCCGAAGATCGGTGCTTCCTTGTCCTTGTTGATCGCGATGATGTTCTTCGCGCCCTTCATGCCGACCATGTGCTGCGTCGCACCGGAGATGCCGGCAGCGATGTACACGGTGGGCTTGACGACCTTGCCGGTCTGACCGACCTGGTAGCTGTAGGGAACCCAGCCGGCGTCGACGATGGCACGGGACGCACCAGGGGCGCCCTTGAGCGCCTTGGCGAGCGTCTCGATCATCTCGAATTTCTCGGACTCACCGAGGCCGCGGCCACCGGAGACGACCACGGCCGCCTCATCGAGCTTCGGGCCGGACAGTTCCTCGACGTGGACGGCGGTGACCGTCGCGCCGCCGGCGGCGCCGAGCTCGGGCACGGGAGCGGCGACGACCTGGCCGGCCGCACCTGCACCACCCTCGGCAGCGAAGCTCTTGGGGCGGAACGCCGCGAGGTACGGCTGCTCGCCGGTGAACGTGGTGCTGACGTTGGTGACACCGCCGAAGACCGGCGTGGTGACGACCACAGCGTCGCCGTCGACGGCGATCTCGGTCGAGTTGGTGAGCACGGTGCGGTCGAGTTTGACCGACAGGCGGCTCATCACATCGCGGCCCTCGTAGTTCTGCGGGAACATGATGAGGTCGGGGCTCTCGCCTCCGTCGATCGTGGCCTGCATCGCAGCAGAGACGGCGACGCCGGGAAGCTTGCCGGCGAGATCGCCGGTGGCGAAGACCGTGGCGGCGCCGTGGTCGCCGAGGGCAGCCTCGGCACCCGCGGCGTCACCACCGACGAACGCGGCGACGGATCCGCCGAGTTCACGTGCCTTGGTGAGCAGTTCAAGTGTGCCGGTGGTCGGCTCGCCGTCGATGGCCTGCGCGAAGACCCAGATGTTGTCGATACCCATGGTGGCCTCCTCAGATGACCTTCAGCTCGTCGAGGAACTCGACGATCCGGTTGAACGATTCGCCGTCGTCCTCGATGACCTCGCCGGCCTCGCGGGCAGGCGCATCCTCGACGGCGGAGATCTGCTGGCCCCAGGAGCCGACCTCGACGCCGAGATCGGCGGCGGTGGCATTCTCGACCGGCTTCGACTTGGCGGCCATGATGCCCTTGAAGCTCGGGTAGCGCGGCTCGACGACGCCGGCGGTGACCGACACGACGGCCGGCAGCGAGCAGGTCACTTCGTCGTAGCCCTCCTCGGTCTGACGGTCGACCTTGAGTGTGCCGTCCTCGACGGCGATCGTCTTGGCGAACGTGACCGACGGGAGACCGAGCACCTCGGCCATCTGCTCGGGCACGGTGCCCGTGTAGCCGTCGGACGACTCGGTGCCGGCGATGATGAGGTCGGCATCGCCGACCTGCTTCGTCGCTGCCGCGAGCACCTTGGCCGTCGTCAGCGCGTCAGCGCCGGCGAGGCTCGGGTCGGAGACCAGCACAGCCTTCGCAGCACCCATCGCGAGGGCGGTGCGGAGACCGGACACCTCGTCGTTCGGGGCCATCGAGACCAGGCTGACCTCGCCGCCGCCCGCAGCATCGACGAGCTGGAGCGCCATTTCGACGCCATAGCTGTCGGACTCATCGAGGATGAGCTTGCCGTCGCGCTTCAGCGTGTTG
>JASJHI010000410.1:0-2638 GCA_033791105.1 Acidimicrobiia bacterium
CACCCCGACTATGCAGCCCGTGCGCCCGAGATCTGGGACGAACTGCGCGAGTCGTGCCCGATCGCACACAGCGACCGCTACGGCGGCACATGGTTGCCGCTGCGCCACGACGATGTCACCGCGATCTCCAAGGACACGGACCACTTCAGTTCGGTGGGCGTTCTGGTCGGCGACTATCGGCCAGATCCTTCCGAGGCGCCGGCCGGGTTTGCTCCCCCGATCACCTCCGATCCGCCGTTCCATCAGATCGCGCGCCGCGTCCTCCTGCCGGCGTTCGCGCCAAAAACGATCGCGAGGCTCGAGGAGACGACACGCGCATTGTGCGGGGGACTGATCGACGAGATCGAGGCGAGTTTCGACGGCGCCGACTCACCTGTCGTCGACGCGTCGTTGCACTACACCCGGCACATCCCGGTTCGCGTGATCGCCAAGATGCTCGGTGTGCCTGAAGAGGACGGCGACAAGTTCCGCGGATTCATCCACCGCATCCTCGAGACCCCCGGCGTCGCGCACGGTGTCGACCCTGAGGACACGTTGGCGGCCTACCTCGACCGGATGATTCAGGCGCGCCGGAGGGAGCCGGCCGACGATCTCATCACCGAGATGATCAACTCTGAGATCGATGGTGAGCCGCTGACCCCCGACCATGTGCAGGGCACCGTGGCGCTACTGCTGCTCGCTGGAATCGATACGACATGGTCCGCGATCGGTGCCAGCCTCTGGCATCTCGCGCAGCATCCAGAGCACCGCCGCCGTTGGGTCGACGACCCCGCGGTGCGTCCCTTCGCCATCGAGGAGTTCCTCCGTTTCTACGCGCCGGTCACGATGGCACGCGTCGTCGCAGAGGACATCGACCTGCGCGGGTGCCCGATGAAGGAGGGTGACTGGGTGCTCTTGCCGTTCCCGGCAGCCAATCGCGACCCCGAGGCGTTCGATCGGGCCGACGAGTTCGTCATCGACCGCGAGGAGAACCGTCACGGTGCGTTCGGTCTCGGAATCCACCGCTGCGTCGGCTCCAACCTCGCCCGGCTCGAGCTGACCATCGCAATCGAAACGTGGATGGAGCGGTTCCCGGACTTCGAACTCGCCGACCCCGATGCCGTCCGCTGGTCCGCCGGCCAGATCCGCGGACCGCGCGAGCTTCCCGTCCGCATTGCCACCTGACACTCCAGCCCGACCCGTGAGGGCGAAGCGCACCCTGTGCGGGCCGCTCCGGCGTCGCCCGCGGCGACGCTGTCAGTGCAGGGCGCCGGCCAACTTGTCGACGATGCTGAAGTTCGAGGCAAATTCGGGCGGAAGCTCGTCGAGCGGCCCCAACCGCACCACCACGGTGTCCGAGCTCGGCATGACGAGGACAACTTGCTGGCCGAAGCCCATCGCCGCAAACGCATCAGGCGGCGCCGATGGCCAGGCGGCACCGGACGTGTCGACGCTCGGCGAAGGATGCGTCCATCCGTCCGCGGCGTTCAGCCACGTGAGATAGCCGTACACCGCATTGAGCGACGTGCCCGGCGTCGTCATCTCGTCGACGAAGTCTCCCGACACGATCCGCTCGTCCCCCCAGAGTCCGTCGTCGAGCAACAACTGACCGAAAGCGGCCATGTCGCGACAGCCCGCGTCGAGACCGAAGAACCTGGTCGGATTGCCGACCTCGTCTCGACCGAACACCGCATCCATCCCGAGCCGACTGAACAGCGCCTCGTTGGCGAAGCCGCCAACGTCTGTACCGGTCGCACGTTGGAGGACCGTCTCGAGGTTCTGGATTGCCGCGTTGTTGTACGCCCATACGGTGCCGGGTTCATGCTGCTGGTCCAGGGACATCGCAAAATCCGAACGGTCGGCCGCGTCGATCAACGAGATGTAGTCGGATGGGATGTCGTGATAGCGGCCGGACGCGTTGGTCAACAGATCGCGGATCGTCACGTCCTCGCTCGGCGTACCGACCCACTCGTCGATGTAGGCGCTGACAGGATCGCCGATGCTCAACAGCCCTCGGTCCTGGGCGATTCCCACCAGGAGGGCAGTCACAGTCTTCGTCGCGCTGAAGACTTCCTGGTTCGTCGCAGTGTTCGTGCCCCGGTTGTACTCCTCGTGCACGATCCGGCCGTCACGGACGATCAGCAGGCAGTTGGAGTTCGCCCGTTCGGCAACGTCGCTCGCCTCCCCGATCTGATCCTCTGAGAAACCTGCGTCTCGGAAGTCGATGAACTCGGTCAACGGGACCGCCGCGCCCGCAGGAATCGATGTGGTCTCCGAGGACTCGGTCACCGCAGCGGTCGAGGTCGGCTGACTCGGGGCGCCCGTCACCACGCCGGCCGCCGCCGGAGTCGTGCCGGACGTAGCAGTCGTCGAGGGCTGCGGTTCACCTCGGCTGTCGTCCTCCAACGAATCCCCGCACGCAGAGGCCACAAGCACTGATGCTGCGAGCAGCGCGTATGTCCGCTCGCGACGAAAGGTGCGGCCGGCCCGCTTCGGTCTCACAGCACCAGTCTGCGCGGCTCGCGGCGCATCGCCAACCCGCCCGACGCGAGCTGAACGTAATTATCGTGTCCGGCCGATTGAGCGTGAGCGTCACCACACCCGCATCAGACGGCGTCCTCATCGCGCTCGGGTGTTCTCAGTCAATGTTCTTGAGCGC
>JASJHI010000411.1:0-27009 GCA_033791105.1 Acidimicrobiia bacterium
CCTCCGCGCCGCGTTGCGCCAGGCGTCCGGCGACGGCGAGACCCTCGATCAAGCCAATGCCGAACTGCACCGGCTCACCACGCCGGTCAGCCTCGACAAGACGGTCGGCGACGACGGCGATGCGACCCTCGGCGACCTGATGGCCAACGGCGACGGCACACCCGAAGATCACGTGATGACCCTCGTCGAGAGCGACCTGCTCGATGAACTGCTCGACACCCTCGAGCCGCGTGCACGGTTCGCGGTCGAGGCCCGATTCGGCCTCGCCGACGGCGAGCGGAAGAGCTTCCGCGAGGTCGGCGAGCAACTCGGTGTCACCGCCGAAGCCGCGCGCCGACTCGTCAGCCGCGCGGTCGCCGGCCTCCGCGACGACGCGGAACGCATCCTCGCCGTCTGATTCGCACGCTCGCCGCGTTGCCCGCGCTCCTCGCCGGCCCCGAGCCGGCGTCGTCGCCAGGCGCCGAGTGAGCGCACGAATCAGATCGAGACCATGAATTGTTTGGGAGCGGCTCGGATCATCCGGGCCGCTCCTGCGCGTTCAGGGCCACCCTCGATCGGGCATACCGGAACCTGTGTGAGCGGAAATCGCTTGGAATGCGGTAATCGGTTACACAGACTTCGATACCGCCGACCACGAGAACTTGTGTGAGCGAGAACCGCTCGGAATGCGGTAGTCGGTTACACAGACTGCGGGGCGCGTCCGGGAGGGCCTGCACGGGAATCGCTCGGAGCGTGGCGGGGGCGCGCCGGTAGCCTTCGGGGATGGCCGTAGCACGAGGAACGTGGTCGCCGACGACATGGCAGGAACACACCGCTCGCCAGCAGCCGGCGTGGCCCGACCCCGCGGCCCTCGAGTCCGCACTCAAGCAGATCGGCACGCTCCCACCACTCGTCTTCGCCGGTGAGGCCCGGTCGCTGCAGACCGACCTCGCGCAGGTCGCATCAGGCAACGCGTTCCTCCTCCAGGCCGGCGACTGCGCCGAGAGCTTCGAGGACTTCTCCGCCGACAACATCCGAGAGAAGCTGCGCGTCATTCTCCAGATGGCGATCATCCTCACGTACTCGGTGGGCGTCCCGGTGATCAAGGTCGGCCGCATCGCGGGCCAGTTCGCGAAGCCCCGTTCGTCCGACTTCGAACGCGTGGGCGACATCGACATCCCTTCGTTCCGCGGCCACATCGTCAACGAGCCCACGGCATCGGAGGCCGCTCGCACCCCCGACCCGCAGCGCCTTGTCCAGGCGTACCACCAATCGGCATCCACGCTCAACCTGCTGCGAGCCTTCACCAAGGGGGGATTCGCCGACCTCTCCCGCGTCCACGCCTGGACCCAGGAATTCGTCGGGTCGAGCCCCGAGGGCCGCCGCTACGAACAACTCGCCGCCGAGATCAGCCGGGGTCTCGCTTTCATGCGCGCCTGCGGCATCGACACCGAGTCGCATCCGAAGCTCTCCGAGGTCGACGTCTATACGTCGCACGAAGCGCTGATCCTCGGCTACGAAGAGGCTCTCACCCGCCAAGACTCCCTCACCGGCGGATGGTTCGATTGCTCGGCGCACATGTTGTGGGTCGGCGAACGCACCCGCGACCTCGACGGCGCCCACGTCGAGTTCCTACGCGGCGTCGGCAACCCGCTTGGCTGCAAGATCGGCCCCGACACAGCGCCCGAGTACGTGCTCGAACTCTGTGCGGCGCTCAACCCCTCCCGGATCCCCGGACGCCTGACGCTCATCACCCGGATGGGCGCCGACAAGATCGAAGACGGCCTGCAGCCGCTGCTGCGGATCGTCACCGACGCCGGTCATCCGGTCGTGTGGGCCTGCGACCCGATGCACGCCAACACATTCACGGCCCCGACCGGCCACAAGACCCGCCACTTCGACGACATCGTGCGCGAGATCGGCGGATTCGTCCGCGCCCATCGGTCAGAGGGCACATGGCCGGGTGGCATCCACATCGAACTGACGGGTGAGAACGTCACCGAGTGCCTCGGCGGCGCAGACGCGCTGTCCGACGCCGACCTCGATCACCGCTACGAAACGATGTGCGACCCCCGGCTCAACGCCCGCCAGAGCGTCGACCTCGCATTCCGCGTCGCGGAGCTGATCAGCGAATTCACCTGATCGATGCTGGGCCGATGGCAGGTCGGCGGAACGCCGTGACCGCACTCGAACTGCCGTCCAACTGGCCTGTTCCGAATGTCGCCGTCTCGATCCTCCACGGGGGATCGGCCGTCGGTCGCGCGGGCGACCCGCACCACCGATTCCGCCTCGCGTCGATCTCCAAGCCGATCAGCGCGTGGGCAGCGCTGATCGCTGTCGAAGAGGGCATCGTCGCGCTCGACACACCGATCGGCCAGCCGGGGTGCACGCTCCGCCATCTGCTGGCACACGCCGGCGGCTACCCGTTCGAAGGCGTCGAACCAATCGCTCGGCCCGAACGGACGCGGATCTATTCGAACGCCGGCTACCAGCTGCTCGCCGACGAGTTGGCCCGACGCGCGGAGATGCCGTTCGCCGACTATCTGGCCGCAGCGGTCTTCGAGCCACTCGGCATGTCGCGCACCGACCTGGTCGGATCGCCGGCCCACGGCGTTCATTCGTGCGCGTCCGATCTCCAGGCGTTCGTCCAGGAAATCATGCGGCCGACACTGCTCGATCCGGCGACCCGCGACGAGGCGATCCGTCCGCAGTTCCCCTCGCTGAGCGGTATCGTTCCGGGCGTGGGTCGCTTCGAACGGTGCCCCTGGGGACTGGGGTTCGAGCTGCGCGGTGAGAAACAACCTCACTGGACTGGGCGTCACAACGTCGCGTCCACGTACGGGCACTTCGGCGGCGCGGGAACGATGCTCTGGGTTGATCCTGACGCGGATCTGGCCGTGATCGCACTCACCGACCGCGAGTTCGGCCCGTGGGCGCTCGAGGCCTGGCCACAGTTCTCCGATGCGGTACTCGCCGAATTCGGAGGAGCGACTCCGTGACGCTCTTTCATCACGGCGACCGCATCCGATATGCCACGACCGGCGACGACGGCTACCCGCTGGTGCGCTATGGGTTCGTCGGCGGGGTGTCCGACAACGGTGGTCCGGTCATGATCATCCTCGACGGTGAGATCAAAGGCGACGTGGTCGAAGAGGCCACCGTCGAACCCGTCCACATGTGCAACGTCACACTCACGCTCGAGGGCTTCGACCTACTCGACGATCCGTCGCTGCGTCAGGGTCTCGTCAATCTCTGGGCTGCTGAAGCCGAATCCGCAGGCCTGCAGATCGCGATGCTCAACACGATCGGCACGGGTGTGCGCGACTCGTCGGACGGATACGCCCTTGCCGAGCTGTCGAGCGGCGGAGCGTCCTACGTGCTGCGGGCCAATCGGTGCGCGAGCGGTCGTGACGCGGTCGTCGTCCACGCCGACGAACCGAACCGCTGGGAACGCGACTGAACGACCCGCCGCCAGGCGACGCAGTCGACGATCACCCTCACGGCGTGCCGGCGACACGGCCGAACACGACCCGATATGCGGCGACTACCGTCGCCACGGTGTCGAAGCCCGAGCGCATCACCGCCGCACTCGATGTCGGCGGCACCTCGATCAAGGCCGGTGTCGTTCGCGACGCACACGTCGACTTGTTGCCCATCGTGCCCTCCCACTCGCAAGGACCCGCTGAGGTCGTGCTCGCGCAACTCGTCGGCGCACTGGACGCGGCGATCACCGCCGCTGGACCCGGTCTCGACGACGTTGCCATCGCCGTCCCTCGCCCATTCGACCTCGACCGAGGAGTTCCGCTGCTGCGCGGACTACACAAGTTCGAATCGATCCACGGCCTCGAACTCCCGTCGATCTTCCGGTTGCGCACAGCGGTCGGTGACCGACCCATTCGCTTCGTGGGCGACGCCGAGGCGGCGGGCATCGGCGAAGCTCGCTGCGGAGCAGGACGCGGATTCCGCCGCGTACTCACCATCACCCTCGGCACCGGGATGGGCGCCTGCCTCACCGATGACGCCCAGGTCGTCTCCGCCGTCGACGGCCTCGTGGTCGAGGATCTTCACGATCGCACGGCACGCGACGCCCGAGGCCGGGGGCGGCGTGCCGACGACGCTTTCTCGGCCCGCGGACTGGCCACCGCCCTCGGTGCCGAGACCGACGGACTCGAGTCGGCCGTCGCGGATCCGGCGAACACGGCACGGCTGGTCGACTTCGGGAGTCGGCTCGGCGAGTTCCTCGCTCCGGTCCTCGATGAACTCCAGGCTGAGGTAGCAGTGATCGCGGGTGGACTGGCGGTCGTATTCGATCGGTTCGCTCCGGCGATCGGGCCCCGCGCCCTGCAGGCAACGCTCGGCACACGCGGACCGCTGCTGGGTGCCGCCGCGCTCACCGCAGCAGCTCATTGACGGCGTCGGTCAGCGTGTGTCGACGACGCGGAAGGCCTCGGCGCTCGAGCCCTCGGGCATTCCGTTCTGCCGCGCGATCTCCTGCCACCAGGTGCGCACGGCCCCCTCCATGCCCTCGGGGTCACGGTGCTGGCTGCGATGCATCATCAGGGCAGCGATCTTGCGCTCGAGTTGCGCTGTGATGTCGACCGGCTCGGCCCCTTGGCCGGCGAACGTGATCCACACTTCCGAGACCGACCACGGCTCGAGCTCGGCACAGCTGGTGCCCGGAAACGCGAACTGGTTGCGCGCATCGGGGTAGACCGCGCACATCGCAGCCTCGGCGCCGGCGATGTGGTCGGGGTGCGAACGGTAGGTCGAGTCGAGGTCGCGGATCGGGCTCTGCGAGATGACGACCTGCGGGCGGACGGAGCGGATGACCGCCGAGATGTCCTCGCGGAGCCGCATCGAGACCTCGACCGTGCCATCCATGTGCCCGAGAAACCGAAGATCGGTTACACCCACCTCGGCCGCCGCCTTCGTCTGCTCCTGACGGCGGATCGACGCAATCTCATCACGCGAGATCGTGGAGTCGAAGCCGCCCGCCTGACCGTCGGTGATGAGGCAGTAGACCACGTCGATTCCGGCGTCGGTCATCTTCGCGACGGTGCCGGCGGCGCCGAAGTCGACATCGTCGGGATGGGCCATAACGACGAGAACCCGTTCGATCTCAGAGAAGTCGAGCATCGCAACAGTCAAGCGCCTCAGCCTCCGTCCCGCACGGGGCGCCGGATCCAAATCCTCGAAGCGGGATCAGCCGAAGCCACGACCGGCCTTCCCGTCGGGCGGCCAGGATTCGACGCCGTCCTCCAGCGGGATGTCGATGCTGCGGGCAACCTGTGAGATCCATCGCCAGGTGGCGATCGCCGCCACCAGCTCGAATACGGCGTCGTCCGAGCCGAGCAGCTCACGGCAGCCGGCGATCGTAGCGGCCGAGGCGGTGCCGGTCTCGAGCGTCTCGTCGACGGCACCGAGCACGGCACGCTCGACGTCGCCGAAGGCATCGGAGGTGCGCCACTCGCGCACGGCGAGCAGATCGTCGACACTGCAGCCGAACGGATCCTGGGCAACCGTCCAATGTTGTGTCCACTCGTAGTCGGACCCGGTGACCCAGCCGATCCGCATGATGACCAGCTCACGGAGCCGGTCGTCCAGCGTGCCGCCGAACAGCAGCGACAGCAGCAGATCGTTGACCGCCTTCGCCGTCTTGGGACGCCGCAGGAGAATCCGAAATACGTTCAGTTCGGCCAGCGCGGACGGCACGCGGACCTCCTCGGCGGCGGCGATCGAATCCTCGAGCGACAACATCGGGATGCGGGGCCTGGACATGGTGTCTCCTGTGTGTAGTCTCTCGTGAGTACTATCGGCTACGAATCGTAGCCGATCGGCAAGGCGACCGCTCAGACGGACGGACCATGGCGACCCCACGGTCCGAGCTTCCCACCGCAGCACACGACCCGATCGAATGACACGAGAGAAACGATCCGAGACCGATGACAACACTGGACACCGAGCTCGACAAGATCAGCGATCGCATCCGATTCTGGCGCGAAGAGCGCGGCATCAGCCGCCAGGAGCTCGCCGAGCTGAGCGGGGTCGCCGCGAGCACGGTCCACAAGGTCGAGACGCGGCAGATGATCCCGAGCATCGCGGTCGTGCTGAAACTCGCGCACGGACTCGGACGGCGACCCACCGAGATCATGGCCGAGGGCACCCCAGAGCTGACCATCTCGATTCAGCGGTCTCGTGACCGGCAGACAACCAGCGCCCCATCGGGCACATTCGAGCGCCTCACCGCAGAACTTGTCGGCGCAGAGATGGAGGTCTGGCGCGTGACACTCCAGGCGATGGGCAGTTCGGGAAGCCCGCTGCGATTCGACGGAGAGGTGTTCATCACCTGCGAGCGGGGCGAAATCACACTCGACATCGGTGGCCAGGAACATTCGCTCCGCGCCGGCGACACAGCACACTTCAAGGCCAGTCACGCCTTCACCTATCGCAACAACTCCGATGGCCCGGCGCGCTTCATGCTGGCGGCAACACTCCCGCCCGAGCTGCGCTCCGTCCTCGAAGCGCACGCCACCTCGATCGGCGCGGGCAGCTCTACCTGAGGGCAGTTCGATGTGCGGCGGCGGGCGGACTCGAGCCGTGCGGCCTCGGGCGGACTCGAGCTGTGCGGCGTCAGCTTCCGAGCTCGCCGAGCCGGAAGTGCTGGCGACACAAGAGCTCGTAGCGCACCGCGTCGCCGAACAACGGCTGCTCGGCCGACTCTGCAGTATCGCCGACGACGACCGTGTCACCCTCGTAGACGATCGCGCCGTTGACGACGCGGGCGTTGTGTGTCGCGCGGGCGCCACACCAACAGCGCGCCTCGACCTGCAGCGGGCGGTGCTCATCGGCGATCTCGAGGAGCCGCTGCGTCCCCTCGAACAGCCTGCCGCGAAAGTCGGTGAGCAGGCCGAACGCGTACACATCGATACCGAGGTCGTCGACCGCTCGCGCGAGCTGATCGCACTGCTTGGGCGTGTAGAACTGTGCCTCGTCGCACACCAGGTAGTGGATCGGCCAGTGCTCGACGGCGAGTGTGTACAGGTCCATGTCGTCGGCGACCTCGATCGCCGGGGCCGCGACACCGAGCCGGCTCGTGACCTGGCTGCCCTCGCGGTCGAGCGAGGTCAGTAACAGCCCGAACAGCTGACGACTGGCGAGGTTGTGGTGGATCTGCAGGGCGACGGTGCTCTTGCCAGAGCCCATCGTGCCGAAACTGAACTGGAGCGTGGCCATGCCGATCGACGACCCTATCCGCGCTCTTCGCCCTGGTTGACCGCGCCGGGTACCCCATCGAGCCGGTCCTCGTCGACCTCGGCCGGACCGTCGATCCGTTCGAGCTGCGGCGGCGAGTCACTCGCCGAGCACGCCGACAGGCTCACCATTGCCACGGCGGCCACGGCGACCGCGGCCCGACAACGCGTCGGAAACCCGCTCCCCTGCCGACCGCTCGAGGACGTCGCGCTGCCAGTGCGCATTATCCTCACGATCACGGCTGGGGACATGGGGTGGATGGTAGGTCCGTTCGTCGCGGCCGCTGCGTCAGAGGAGCCGGCGTACCACGTCGATGTCATCGCCGGCGGCAGCTGACTTGTCTTCGCGGTAGCGGCGAACACGGGCGAAGCGGAGCGCGACACCGCCGGGATAACGCGTCGAGCGCTGCACACCGTCGACCGCGATCTCCACCACCTGCACCGGCTCGACGTGTACGACATGCCCCTCGCGCCCGATCTCCAGGCCGAGGAATCGCTCGGTCTGCCACCGCAGTATCTCGTCGGTCATCCCCTTGAACGTCTTGCCCACCATCACGAAACCACCGTCGAGATCGCGTGCGCCGAGGTGGAGATTCGACAGCCAGCCCGTACGCCGACCGTGTCCCCACTCGACCGCGAGCACCACGAGGACGAACGTGTGGACCGGCTTCACCTTGCGCCATGCGGCACCCCGGCGGCCCGCCGCATACGGCTGATCGAGCCCCTTGACCATCACGCCCTCGTGCCCGCTCGCAACGGCCTGCTCCAGAAATCGCGCCGCGACGGCCGGGTCGGCCGTCACGATCGACGGGAGGCGCGCCGCCGACGGCACGGTCTCCGCGAGAAGGGCGCGGCGCACCGACAACGGTTGATCGTGAACAGCCGAGCCATCGGCCATCATGATGTCGAAGAAGAACGCGCGCAGCCCGCTCCCCCGTCCTGTCGAATCGTCGGCCCCGAAGTCGGCCATCGTGTCCTGGAACCGGCGCGGCGAGCCGCCGTCGAGCATCCCCATCGCCTCGCCGTCGAGCACGAGATCGCCCCCGGGCAGACCCCGCACGACCGAAACGACCCCGGGCAGTCGCTCGGTCACATCGTTGAGATTGCGGGTGAACAGCGCGACCTCGTTCCCTTGGCGGTGTGCCTGGATGCGGGCACCATCGAGCTTCCACTCCACCGACGCCGGCCCGCCCCCGCCGAGCACCTCGGCCACATCGGCGGCGGAGCTCGCCAACATCGGCTGCACCGGCCGGAGAGCGGCGATCGAGATCGCATCGAGCGCGGTCCGACCGTCGGCGAGCGCAACCCTCGCCGCGACACCGAGATCTCCGGCCATCATCGCCCCCCGCCGAACCGCGCCCACCGGCACCCCTGCCGCCTTCGCCACAGCCGTCGTCATGACACCCTCCTGCGCGCCCTGGCGCAGCTCGCCGCCGAGCACGGCGAAGAGCAGCCGCTGCTCGCGAGCCGTCATGACACTCGAGAGCCCCGACAGCCGTTCACGCCGTAGCGCCACGACACCGGCTCCTCCCATCGCGGCGATCTCGACGATCGCGCGGTCGACCTCCGCCACCGTGAGCGTCGGCTCGGTGGCGGATCTCGGGCGGACGTCGGCGAGCGTCGCCCATCCGACCCCGATCCGACCCAGTCGAGTCGTGCCGGTCAGGAACGCGACGGTCGGCTCGATCTCGTCGGGTCCGAGACGGCCGAGGACAGCGGCAAAGGCGGCCACCTTGAGGTTACGTTCGGACGTCTCGCGTGCTTGCTCGGAGGCAGCTGCGAGTTCGTCGAACAGCACCCCCACGTCAAAGAGTCTTGCCGCGGACCTGCCCGCGAGAGAAGCGCCGCGCGGAACTTCGTCGAAAACGGGCGGCCGATCGCGGTGTTCGTGACCTGTTCCAACTATCTTGACGAGCACCAGCCGCGGCAACGGTGCCGGGGCGACGCTCCTCCGAGGAACACAACATGACCGACACGCTCGAACGGTCTGGCGCTGCCGACGACGATCGAGTCCTCGATCATCTCATCGTCCGCTTCGCGGGCGACTCCGGCGACGGAATGCAGTTGACCGGTGATCGCTTCACATCCGTGAGCGCCTCGTTCGGCAACGACCTGTCGACGATGCCCGACTTTCCGGCCGAGATCCGAGCGCCCGCAGGGTCGGTCAACGGCGTGTCGGCGTTCCAGGTCAACATTGCGGATCACGACATCACGACACCGGGCGACGAACCGAACGTGCTGGTCGCGATGAACCCGGCGGCGATGATGGCCGACCTGCATCGCCTCGAAACCGGCGGCACCATCATCGTCAACGAGGACGCATTCGAGGAGCGGAACCTCGAGAAGGCCGGCTACGAGCAAAACCCACTCGACGACGGAAGTCTCGCCGGCTACCGGGTACTGCGTGTCCCGATGACCTCGTTGACCAAAGAGGTCTGTGCCGAACTCGGCGTCAAGCCGCGCGATGCGGAGCGGTCGAAGAACTTCTTCGCGCTCGGCCTCGTGTCGTGGATGTTCACCCGCCCGACCGAGCCGACCGTCGAGTGGATCGAGAAGAAGTTCGCCAAGAACGAACTCGTCCAGTCGGCCAACCGGGCCGCATTCCACGCCGGCTTCAACTTCGGTGAGACCACCGAAGCGGTCGGACACCGCTACGAGGTGCGGCCCGCCAGCTTGCCGCCCGGTGAATACACCAGCATCACCGGCAACACCGCGCTCTCGTGGGGCCTCGTGGCTGCCGGCCAACTCGCCAAGCTGCCGATCACACTCGGCTCGTACCCGATCACGCCGGCGAGCGACATCCTGCACGAACTGTCGAAGCACAAGAACTTCGGTGTGCGCACCGTGCAGGCCGAAGATGAGATCGCCGCGGTCGGAATGGCGCTCGGCGCGTCGTTCTCGGGCCACCTCGGAATCACCACAACGAGCGGCCCGGGTCTTGCGCTGAAGAGCGAGACCATCTCGCTGGCATTCGCGATCGAACTTCCGTTGCTGATCATCGACATCCAGCGCGGCGGCCCCTCGACCGGGCTGCCGACCAAGACCGAGGCGTCCGACCTCAACATCGCGCTGTTCGGCCGGCACGGCGAGGCACCGCTGCCCGTCGTGGCCTCGTACAGCCCCGCACACTGCTTCCACGCAGCGATCGAGGCGGCGCGCATCGCGCTGAAGTACCGCACGCCGGTGATCCTCCTCTCCGACGGCTATCTGGCCAACGGGTCCGAGCCCTGGCTGCTGCCCGACGTCGAGTCGCTTCCGGACATCTCGGTACCGTTCGCCACCGAGTTCAACCACACGGACGGCGACGGCGACCCCGAGTTCTGGCCGTACCTGCGCGACGAGACCACCCTCGCCCGGCCGTGGGCCATCCCAGGCACGCCCGGCTTGATGCATCGCGTCGGCGGAATCGAAAAGAGCGACGGCACCGGCAACATCGACTATTCGCCGGAGAACCACGAGCGGATGGTCGCCCTCCGTGCGGCCAAGGTCGAGGCGATCGCCGCCGACATCCCACCGAGCGAAGTGGTGGGTGACGAGGACGCCGACGTGCTCGTCGTCGGTTGGGGTTCCACATGGGCGGCGATCGACTCCGCCGTCCAACGCTCCCGCAGGGCAGGCCAGAAGGTGGCGTCGGTCCATCTCGTCCACCTCAGTCCACTGCCGCCCGATCTCGGTGACATTCTCGCCCGATTCGAACGGGTCATCGTGCCCGAACTCAACTCGGGGCAACTCTGCAATGTCCTGCGAGCGAAGTATCTCGTCGACGCGAAGTCGATTTCGAAGATCCAGGGCCTGCCGTTCAAGTCGCGAGAAATCGAGGATGCGATCGCCGCCGCCATCGCATCAACTACGAGCGCCAAGGGAGCGACGTCATGAGTACTGCGCAGGTCGCGGTCACCACGAAGAAGGACTGGAGCAGCGATCAAGAGGTTCGCTGGTGCCCTGGGTGTGGCGACTACGGAATCCTCCTCGCCGCCCAACAGGTCATGCCCGAGCTCGGCGTGAGCCCCGAGAACACGGTCTTCATCTCCGGTATCGGCTGCTCGAGCCGCTTTCCGTACTACATGAATACGTATGGGATGCACTCGATTCATGGCCGCGGGCCGGCCATCGCCACCGGCGTGGCCGTCGCTCGCCCCGACCTCGACGTGTGGGTCGTCACCGGCGACGGCGACGGGCTGTCGATCGGCGGCAACCACCTCATCCATGCGCTCCGCCGCAACGTCAACCTCAACATCTTGTTGTTCAACAACCGGATCTACGGACTCACGAAGGGCCAGTACTCGCCGACTTCAGAAGTCGGCAAGGTCACCAAGTCGACGCCGATGGGATCGGTCGACGCACCGTTCAACCCATTGTCGGTCGCACTGGGCGCCGAGGCCACCTTCGTCGCGCGAACACATGACCTGGACCGCAAGCACATGATGGAGACGTTCAAGGCCGCACATGAACACCGTGGCGCGTCGTTCGTCGAGATCTATCAGAACTGCAACGTGTTCAACGACGGCCAGTTCGACGGCATCACCAAGAAGCAGCAGCGCGACGAGAAGATGATCAATCTCGTGCACGGCGAGCCGATCGTGTTCGGCGCCGACCGCCAACGCGGCGTCCAGATGGGTGATGACGGGTTCCTGCACCTGGTCGACGTGGCCGACGTCGGGCTCGATCGGATCCTCGTGCACGACAAGCACCATCCGTTCCCGTCGCTGGCGTTCGCTCTGTCGAGGTTGAACACCGACGACGAATCCCCGACTCCGTTCGGGATCTTCCGCGATGTCGATCGAGCCGAGTACAGCTCGGCGGTCGCCGATCAGGTGATGGCGGCGAGCGAAGCGAGTGGGCCGGGCGACCTGGGCACTCTCCTACGGTCGAACGGCACCTGGCCGGTCGACTGAATCATCGTCGGCGTCGATGGTTCGACGGAACAGCGTCAGACCACAACGCTCGCGACAGCGGCGAAGTGCAGCGTCCCCGCGTGGACCGTGAACAGGTGCCAGATCTCGTGGTAGCCGAAGGTGCGCGGCCACGGGTTCGGCCGCTTCACGAGCAGGATCGGAAAGCCGATCGTGTAGGCGACCCCGCCGACCACGATGAGCGCGAGTTGGCCGACCGAGAGATGGTCCGCCAGCACGGGGAGTGCCGCGATCAGCGCCCAGCCCATGATCGGGTACAGGGCGAACGACAACACCTGTCCTCGATCGAAGGCGGTGAGCTTGAGGGCGATGCCGACGATGGCACAGGCGCCGACCGTCGCGAGGATCGGGATGCCCCACGAGTGTGGCAGCGCGACGAGACAGATCGGCGTGTACGTGCCGGCGATCAGCAGGTAGATCATCGAATGGTCGAGACGCTGCATCACGTGGCGGGCACGGGGCGAGCGCGCCAGGCGGTGGTAGGAAGCCGAGGTGCCGAAGACGAGGAGCAGCGTCGCGGCATAGATCGAGGCCGCGGCTCGCGCCTCGGCCTGCTCGGACGACAGGATGAGCAATGCTCCAGAGGGGATCGCGAGCACGAACCACCACGTGTGCAAGAGCCCGCGCCAACGTGGCGTCAGGACTGTTGGATCTGTGGCCGTCGCCAACACCAGCCCAGGATACCTGAGGGCCGACAACGACTGTCGGCGCTCAGCCGAGGAGCTTGCTCATCAGCTCGGTGACGGCATCGCCGTAGCGTTCGAGCTTCGCCGGGCCGACGCCGGAGATACGGGCCAGCTCGGACGGTGTGGTCGGCGCCTGTTTCGCGATGGCTGCGAGCGTCTTGTTGTCGAACACGACATAGGCGGGTTTGCCGTCGCGCAGTTCATTGCGCAGCGTCCGCAGCGCCTCGAACCGGGCCGACTCATCGGCACCGAGATCGGCGGTCGGGTCGCTGTGTTGCGCGGCGCCGCGGCGTCGCGCAACCTCGGTTGGGCCATGGGTCGCGACAACCCGTTCGGGGCTCGGCTCGGTGGTCAGGTCGTCGACGAACGGGCTCGGATTCGAGCCGGTGACGATCGTCGCGTCGAGTGACGCTCGGGTGAGCGCAACATGGAAGAGTCGGCGTTCCTCCTCGACGTCCTCGGCAAGCCGGTGGGGATACTGGTCGGCGTCGGCGAGATGCACGATGACATGGGGCCACTCCTGACCTTTCACGCGATGCACCGTGGCCAGGGTGACGCCTGTCGCATCACGACGGGTGTCGAGCTGTTCGCGAAGCCACGGCTCGAATGTGTGCGCATCGTCGTGCAGTGCAGCCAACTGCGCGATGGCGGTCAGGTCGTCGCCCTGAGCGCCGCGGTTCATGCCGTGCCGTGTTGCATCGAGTGTGGCGACCGAACCACCGAGGCCGATCTCCTCGATCAGCGCGAGGACGATGTCGGACGTGGCCGCATCTTCTCGGATCAACGTCGCCATCGATTGGATGTCATCGGCGAAGTCGCCCAATCGCTCGGCATCGCGCTCGTTGTTGAGCCTGCCGGCGAGCCGGTGGAGATCGACGATCGAACCCTGCTCGGCGATCCAGTCACCGATCCGCGGGTGGAACGAGCGCGACGGCCGCCGCAGAGCCTCGCGCAGGTCGGTCGGATCGAATCGGCTGCGCTCGTCGACCGCCAAGCTGCCGAGCCGCAGCCAGGACAGCGCCGCGCGCACCGCGGTGCGGTCGAGAAACTCCCGGCCGACTCCTCCATTGACGGCGACTCCGTCGCCGACGAGGGCCACCTGCACCGGCGCCAGGAGCGCGTTGACTCGCGTGAGTACAGCGATGTCGCTCGACTCGGCTCCCGAGGCGAACGCCGCGCGGACTGCTGCAACGGTCGCTGCTACCGGATCGACCGAGTTGTCGACCGCCCCTTTGACGGTCCACTGGTGACGGCTCGGTGGAAGGTCGACAGCGCGGATCGTCTTGCGCACGCGGCGCTTGTTGTGTCGCAGGAGACGGTCGACCGCGTCGACGATGCCGGACGGACAGCGGTAGTTGACCTCGAGTGGGTGGTCGCCTGCACCGTGAAACAGATCGGCGAAGTCGATCAGCCAGGCGGGGTCGGCCCCGTTGTACCCGTAGATCGTCTGGTCGTCGTCGCCGACACCGAAAACGGCGCCTGCGGGCGAGGAGAGCAGCCTGATGAGCAGCACGTGGGCCGGGGTGAGGTCTTGGAATTCGTCGACGAGCATCAGTCGGCAGACGTGCTGCGCCGTGTGCCTGGCGACCGGATCGGTGAGCAGCACGAGTAGCGCGCGGTGGATCTGGTCGTCGAAGTCGACCTCGCCCCGACGCTCGAGGTGCTGGCGAAAGGCGGGCCAGACCTCGATGAGACCGGCAACATCACCGTCATATCGCGCCTCGGCATCGCTCGGTGACAGCAAGCCGAGCCGGACGAGACTCAACGCCTCGATCCACGGCGCCACCGGGTCGCTGTTGCGGCGACGCGGGAACTTGACGAGGTCGCCGAGTATCCGTCGCACGTCGGGTTCATCGATTGTCTTCCATCGACGGGGCTGCGCCTCGAACGGTGCAGTGCCGTTGACGATGGCCAGCGCCAACGAGTTGAGGGTGCGCACCTGGAGCCCACCGATGTCGGAGAGCCGCTCGCGCATCTCCTCCTGCGCCCGCTTGTTGAACGCGACGAGCGTGACCGCACCGGGTGGGAGCCGCCATTCGCGAACGAGGTGGCGGGCGCGCTCGGTGAGGACACGGGTCTTGCCCGACCCCGCGGGCGCAACGATCCGCGCGGCTCCCCCGTCGTGGGTGACCGCCGCCAACTGATCAGGTGCGAGCTCAGCCCTGCTCTCGTTGGACCGCGGCGCCTCGGTGCCCCGGTGGTCGACGACCACGGAATGAATGACCGGGCGGCCGTCGATCGCCTCGAAATAGGTGATGGGTCCCCCGTCGAGCCACATCGTCTCGCCGTCGGCGGCCACGACGTCGCCCGGGACATCAGCCGGCGCTGCGTCCCAGCCGGCCGCGATGGCCCGGTCGAGCGTCAGCCACGTGGGTGCGCCGCGCAGGTCGATCGAATTGGCCCACACGTAGTGATGGAGCATGTCGAGGTCGAACGTGAACCGGGTACCGAGCACGAACGGCTCGTCGGTCGCGATTTGCATCGGCTCGGGCTCGAAGTCGGACGCCAGCTCGATGATGAGCCGGCGGCGTTCGATGGACGCGGCGCGGAGGAGACCGAGCGCCACCGCAGGCAGGGCGATCACTGAATCGTCGATGAGCAGACGCGTGCAGCCGGTCCACGGCGGCGGCACCTCTGCACCGGGCTCGACCACCGTGTGGCGACCGAGGGCGTCAGGCCCTGCGCGGCCGGGCGCGGCGCCGCGTTCGAGACCGGAGGCGGCACGACGAGTCGGGGCGGGCTCGCGCGACCGGCGAAGTTGAACGTCGGGACCCAGGTCGGTCGCCTGCCCGAGATCGGACGGCACACCGGATTGTCGGTCGAGACCGGGGTCGGAGTCGGACACGTCGAGCTCGAGTTCAGGCTGGCCACCATCGACCCAGCACTGGCGCACCTGGGCAGCGCGTTCGTGTGTACCACCGCAGTACGCACACGAGATCGCCATCCTTTGATCCTAACGCTGACCCGCACACATGTTCGATCGCAATGAGGTCCCGTCTGCGATGCGGCTGCACAGGTACAGGGAGGTCCCCCAAGCGAGCTAGCCGGTGAACCCTGGTGAGATCCGGCGACCGCCGTCTTGTCCGTGTGCCGCACCGCGGACGGTACGGATCAGACCATACGCACTGGAACCTGTGAGCAGAAAGGGGAACAAACCTGTGAATTGTGGTGTGGGTACAGCGTGGTTCCTGTGGACAATCGGAGTCGAACCCCGCCGAGGCAGCGAGGGAGGGCCCCCGTGCTTGCTGCTGCGGTGCGGGCGACCTAACGTCCGGGGATCTCTGGCTCGAGCGTTCACCGCCAGAGAACGATGCCGATGCGCCGAGTGCACCCCCCATCCCCTCAGGACACGACGATCGCCGAGGCCTACGCCGCGCCGCTCGGCACCCGCCTCGACCGCCCATGGGTCGGCCTGTCGATGGCCACGTCGCTCGACGGCTCGACGGTGGTCGACGGCCAGTCCGGCGGACTCGGCAACGCGAACGACGCAGCCGTATTCCGACAGCTGCGCTCGCTCGCCGATGTGATCATCGTCGGTTCCGGCACCGCGCGTGCCGAGGAATACGGCCCTCCGTCCAAGCCGGGGCAACGCGTCGGTGTCGTCACAGCCAGCGGGCGGCTGGATCTCACCTCGGAGTTGTTCACCAGCGGGAGCGGTTTCGTCATCACAACCGAGCGCACGACACTGAACGGGAACGATGGCATCGATGTGCTGCGAGCTGGCGTCGACGTTGTCGATCTCCGCACGGCGCTCGGACGACTCGACCAGATCCACGACGGTGTCAGCACCGTGCAGGCCGAGGGCGGCTCGACGCTGAATGGCGCCCTGCTCGAGTCGGATCTGATCGATGAGATCAACGTGACGACCGCCCCCCTCGTGATCGCCGGGCAGGGGCCGCGCCTTGCGGCCGGTGCAGATATCCGCCTGCGCTTCGATCTCGCGCAGTTGGCCATCGACGAGGACGGCTACGTGTTCGGCCGCTGGGTGCGACGTGATCGGACCTGAGCGTCAGCCGGCCGGAACGGACTTGTCGAGCAACTCCAGCTCCCGGTGGAAGTCGGCCGCCGCATCGAAGTTCTTGTAGACGCTCGCGAAGCGCAGGTAGGACACATCGTCGATCGAGCGGAGCTGCTCGAGCACTACGAGACCGACCGTGGCGCTCGAGACTTCCGATCCGCCGAGCCGGAGCGTGTCCTCGACACGGAGCGCCACGTCGTCGAGGGTTTCGCGCGGCACACCGCGGCCCTTGCTCGCCGAGAGCAGACCTGCGACCACCTTGGCCCGATCGAACGGTTCACGTCCGCCGTGCGACTTGATCACGACGAGCGGGACGTGGTCGACGCGCTCGTACGTCGTGAAACGAGACCCGCACGCCAAACACTGCCGGCGCCGACGGATCGCCGTGTGCTCCTCGGCGACGCGCGAATCGACGACCTTCGTCTCACCGCTGCCGCAGGACGGACAGTTCATGTTCCGAGGGTACTCCCGCGACACCGACGGGGTCTCGCCGGCTCGGCTCCGGTGGCGGAGGCAGGTACGCCCCCGGAGCCGGCCAGCGGATCGTGGGCGAAGCGTCCGGATCACTCCGAAACACCTCGCTAGAACAACTGTTCGGGCAACAGGTGTTCGACAGTGAAGCAGCTCATCGGGCGGTTGTCAACTCGGTGGAGTGAAAAACCGGAACAACCGTTTGCGGTACAGGTGTTTGACCTCGGGCCGGCGGCACCTTAAGCTGTTCGTATGGCCCCCAAGATCAGCGCACGCCAGCGAGACATTCTCGACTTCATCGAGCAGCAGATGCGCGACCGCGGGTTCCCGCCCTCCGTGCGCGAGATCGGCGACGCGGTCGGGCTCACCTCACCCTCCACCGTCCACAGCCACCTCAACACCCTCCAGCGCCTCGGCTACCTCCGCCGCGATCCCAGCAAGCCGCGTGCGATCGAGGTCCGCTTCGACCCCAACAGTGGTGCTGTCATGGAGCGCCGTCCGGCACGGCACGTCCCGCTCGTCGGTGATGTCGCTGCCGGCACCGACGTCCTCGCGGAGGAGAACGTCGAAGAACTGCTCCCGATCCCCGTCGATTTCGTCGGCGAAGGTGAAGTCTTCATGCTGCGCGTGCGCGGCGACTCGATGATCGAGGCGGGCATCCTGGACGGCGACTACGTCGTCGCCACGCAGATCTCCCACCCCAACAACGGCGACATCGTCGTGGCCGGCATTCCCGGCGGCGAGGCCACGGTGAAGCGGTATTCGCGCATGGGGGCCGATGTCACGCTGAGCCCCGCCAACGCCTCCCTGACCGACATGACATTCAACGCCGAAGAGATCGAGCTCTACGGCAAAGTGGTCACCGTCATGCGGCGATACTGACCACCGGTACCACGACCGCCGTCACATGTCGGGCTGATCGGGCGCCCGCCACGGCGCTGCAGTGGCACGATCGGAATCGGAGGGCGGATGGAGCGCCTCGCCCGGAACGATCGGTCGCACCGACATCGGCGGTTCAGGTGTCGTTGTCCGCTGATCGACCGTCCAGACGGCACCGACCACCTCGGGCTCGCGCCCTCGACGTGCGGCGAGCACCACAGCGGTGCCGCCGACGACGAGCCCACCGATCAGCACGCTGAGCGCTCCGAGCCGAAGCATTGCCGCGTCGTCGTCGGGGTCGATTCCGACCGCCACGACGAAGTCGTCAGCCGGCGACGCGACGCGCATCACGTAGTCCCCGGGTCCGTCGATCTCGAGCGCACCGATCGAGGATCCGACGAATCCGTCGCTGTCGTAAGCGACGCCGGGATGGCTGCCAATGGCCAGCTGACCACCCTCGGTGTCGATCACCACGAGCTCGAACGGCGGCATCGCATCGCCCCGCCTCACGAACGCACCCTCGACATCGCAGTCCCCGGCAACGTCGTCGACGCGACCGGCGGTCTCGACATAGATCAGGAACCGACCCGACTCTTCGAACGTCAGCGTCGTGTCACATCCGGCCGGCGCACGAGCGAAGTCGGCGATCGTGCCGTCCTGTCGACCCTCCGCGGCGGACCACAAGGCAGCCGCGCCGAGCACTCCGGCGAGCATGATTGCGATCCCACCGATCGCGACCGAAGGTCGGCGGCGCGGCGACCTGCTCGGCGTCGACGCTGACGGTCGCGCAGTAGCCGGGCCGGCGGCCGGCGGTGGGGCGAACGTGGCGGGCGGCGCGAGGCGGCGCGGCACCACCGCCGGCGCAGTCCGTTCGGGCTCGTGTTCCCACCAGTCCTCACCCACCGCGGAGGCGCTCCGCGACCAGTGCGATTCGGTCGTCGGGCTGCACGACGGCGACCCTCACGAAGCCGGCACCGTCGTCACCGTAGAACTCGCCAGGACTCACGATTGCACCCCCGTCGCGTGCCAGACGCTCGGCGAATTCCCAGCCGTCGGACACAGGAATCCACAGGTAGAACCCACCGGCAGGGGTCGGCACGGGCACCCCGGACCAGTCGGCGAGCACACCCGACAGCAGTTCGAGACGACCCCAGTAGAGCTCGCGCTGCTCGCTGACGTGCACATCATCGTCCAGCGCCACTACGCCCGCCGCCTGGGCGGGGCCCGGCACCATCATCCCGGCGTGTTGGCGCACGAGCTGAAGGAATGCCACCAGTTCCGGGTCGCCTGCATAGAACCCGACCCGAAGCCCGGCGAGATTGGACCGCTTCGACAGCGAGTGGACGGCCACCACGCCGTCGACGCCGTGCTCGAGGATCGTGCGGCCGCGTGAGCTCCAGGTGAACTCGACGTAGCACTCGTCGGAGAACACCGGCACATCGTGAGCCCGACCCCATCCGGCGGCGGCCTCGAGGTCGTCCAGCTCGCCCGTCGGGTTGCTCGGGCTGTTGACCCAGAGCGCGAGCGCGCGGTCGGCGTCGAGGGGGTCGATTGCTTCCAGATCGAGGGTGCCGTCCGGCCTGGGAGGGACGGTGACCGAGCGGCATCCGGCCAGCGTTGCACCCATCGAGTAGCTCGGGTAGGCCACCGACGGTGAGAGAATCGTGTCGCGATCGGGCGCTCGGAGTCGGAGATAGCCGGGGAGTCCCGCGACGAATTCCTTCGTGCCGATCGATGCACCGATCGCATCCGCCGGCACGTCGATCCCGAACCGGCGCTGCATCCAGCGGCCAGCCGCGTCGCGCAGGGGCTGAGACCCCTTGCTCGCCGGGTACGAACGCTCGGTATCGCTCGCCCCCAGCGCTGCGACGACCGACGCGGGTGGCGGATCGTACGGCGTACCGATCGAGAGGTCGACGACGCCACCCGGCAACGCGTCGGCGATCTCGCGGAATGCATCCAGACGGTCGTACGGGTAGGGCGGCGGGACCCATGCTGCGGGCATCGACGCCATCATGCCTGACGGTCGGACGGCTGTGATGCCACCGTGTCCCCGGCAACGAGGAACTCGGCGAGGCGGCCGACCGACGCATCGGACAAGCGGGCGATGATCCGCCAGGACAGGTCTTCGTCGACGACGTCGACCACTTCACCCTCACGGTGGACCGCCGCAAGTACATCGCCACGGTCGTAGGGAACACGGAGCTCATAGCGCGAGCTGTACGAGCGGAGGCGGTCTCCGAGGGTCTGCAACAACCCGTCGATCCCAGCGCCCGTGGTGGCACTGACGGCGACCGCGCCGGGATGGTCGAGCACGAGCTCCTTCGCGAGGCCGGGAGCGAGGTCGGACTTGTTGAAGACGAGCAGCTCGGGCACCGCACCGGCATCGATCTCGCCGAGTACGCCCCGGACCGCGTCGATCTGGCGCTGTGGATCTGCGGCCCCCACATCGACGACGTGCACGAGGTAGTCGGCGCGGGCGGCGACCTCGAGGGTGCCTTTGAACGACTCGACGAGGCCGTGCGGGAGGCGGCTGATGAATCCGACGGTGTCGGTGAGCAGCACAGGTTCGCCACCGGGCAACGCAAGGCGGCGCGTGGTCGGGTCGAGGGTGGCGAACAGCCGGTCCTCGACGAGCACGCCGGAGTCGGTGAGCCTGTTGAGGAGGGTGGACTTTCCGGCATTGGTGTAGCCGACGACGGCGACGGACGCGAGGCCGCTGCGGCCGCGCCCCTTGCGCTGGAGCGACCGGGTTTCGGCGAGGGCCGCAAGGTCGCGCTCGAGCTTGTTGATCCGCCGCATGATCTGCCGCCGGTCGGTCTCGATCTTGGTCTCGCCGCCACCGAAGCGCGCGCCGACCCCGCCGCGTTGCTGGGAGAGCTTGGCCTTCGCACCTCGTCGGAGACGGGGCAAGCGATAGCGGAGCAGCGCCAGCTCGACCTGCGCCTTACCCTCGAGCGTGTGGGCGTTCTGCCCGAAGATGTCGAGAATGACGGCGGTGCGGTCGATGGCGGTGCGCCCGAGCAGCTTCTCGAGGTTGAATTGCTGTGCCGGTTTCAACTCGTTGTCGAAGACCACGGTGTCGACGTCGAGCGCAATGCAGAGCTGCTTCAGCTCCTCGGCCTTGCCCTTCCCGATGTACCAGGTGTGGTCGGGCGCCTCACGACGCTGGCTGAGGTGGTCGACGACGTCAGCTCCTGCTGTGTCGACGAGCAGTTCGAGTTCGTCGATGCTCGCCGCGATCTCGTCGTCGTCGTCACCTGCGAGCGCGACCGAGACGAGCACGATCCGCTCGCGAATCGTCCGGTCGATGAGTGTGCCCGCGAGCGCCTCGTCGTAGGGGGTGTTCATCGCGCGGCGTCCGCTGGAACGGCGGGGATCGAGACCGTACCGATCGCCGAGGCCGGGCCGGTGAGGCGAACCCGTCCCTCGTCGTCGAACACGACCCGGGCGGTACCCCCGTCCATGTGCACCAGCACTTCGCTCGTGTTGGCGGCGACAAGGCCCCAACTGCGGGCGGCGTGAGCCGACGCGCAGGCACCGGTACCACAGGCCTCGGTGATGCCCGCCCCACGCTCGTGGACGCGCATCGTCACAGCGGTCGGCTCGGGGCCCGGTTCGATGATCTCGAGGTTGACGTGGGGAATCTTCGCTCCGAGTTCGGCGAGGTCGACCACGGCAACCTCGTCGACGCCGACGACCGAGTGTGGGTTCCCCAGATCGAGATGGATCACCGGTCGATCCGGATGGCAGCCCAGTTCTGGCCAGCCCTCCGGTTCGGGGAGACCGCCGACGACACCCATCTCGACGCTGGCTTCGATCGTCGCGGGGTCGTCGGTGCCGGACAGGACGACCAGCCGGTCACCTGCGTCGGTGAGGATGAGCTGATCGGCGAGTGTTCCGACGCGGGCTGCCAGGGCCTGCGCGAAGCAGCGGATGCCGTTTCCGCTCATCTCCGCAGATGTTCCGTCCGCGTTGAAGAGCGTCATGCGGGCTGCGTACCCGTCAGCGGGCTCACCGATCAGCAGCCCGTCGGCGCCGATCCCCCTGCGTCGGTCGCACAGTCGCCGTGCGAGGTCGGCGGGATTGTCGACCGGATCGAACGTGACGAGAAAGTCGTTGCCGAGTCCGTGGTGCTTCGTGAGCGTGAGTGCGTTCATGTGAGGGATTCGAAGGCGGCGACGAGGGCGGGTGCGGCTTCGACCACCGGATCATCGTCCACGTCGATCCAGCGTACGCGGGGATCGCGGCGGAACCAGCGGTCCTGCCGGACGGCGAACCGGCGCGTTCTGGTGATGATCGTCTCGATCGCCTCATTCTCGTCGACGGCCCCCTCCAGATGCTCGACGATTTCCTTGTAGCCGAGCGCCTGGGCGGCAGTTCGGGAGAGGCCGCGCTCGACCAATGTACGGACCTCCTCGACGAGTCCGAGCTCGATCATGCGGTGGACCCGGTCGGCGACGCGGCGCGCGATCACCTCGCGCGGTCGCCGGAGGCCGATCTGCACCACCGCGGTGTCCGGGTATGAATCGACACCGGGACCGAAGCTGCTGAACTGGCGTCCACTGCCGACGCAGACCTCCAGTGCACGAACGAGGCGCCGCGCGTTCGACGGTTCGATCTTGGCTGCAGCGGTCGGATCGAGCAGTGCGAGCCTCTTGTGGAGGTCCTCTGGACCGGTTGTCTCGGCCTCGGCGATCAGCTCCGAGCGAAGCTCTGGCCACTCCCCCGGCAGTTCGAAATCGTCGACGATCACGCGGTGGTACAGCCCGGTGCCACCGACGAGCAGGGCGCGGCCGCCGCGCGAGGCGATCTCGCGGAGCGCCGCATCGTGAGCATCGCGGAAGTCGGCCACCGTGAAGGCGGCTGAGGGATCGACGAGATCGAGGCAATGGTGCGGGACGAGCGCTCGTTCGGCCGGAGTTGGCTTGGCCGTGCCGATGTCCATACCGCGGTACACCTGCATGCTGTCGACCGAAATGATGTGGACCTCGGCGAGTTGACCAGCGACGGCCATCGCCAGCGTTGACTTGCCGCTCGCGGTCGACCCGACCAGCGCCACACGGGCGACGGCGGGCACCGCGGTCCCGCTCAGAGCTGCTCGCCCTCCGCGATGCGCTGGTGGTGCTGGATGACCTCGGCGACGATGAAGCGCAGGAACTGCTCACTGACCGCCGGGTCGCGGCCGGCCTCGACCGCGAGCGTTCGGAGCCGTTCGAGCTGCGCGGCCTCGCGGGCAGGATCCGCCGGCGGCAGATCGGCTGCCGCCTTGTACGCACCGACGGCCTTGGTGATCTTGAACCGCTCCGCGAGCAGATGGACGAGCGCTGCGTCGATGTTGTCGATGCTGCGCCGGTATTCGACGAGTCGGGAATCGGTCTCGGACATCGGCGACGAACCTAGCGGTGCGGGTCGTCCGCGGTCACAGTGCGGCTACCGGGATGCGGACCCGATGGGCAGGTTCGGACAGAAGCTCGCGGAAGTCGCCGACGAGATGGTGTGGCGCCCCACGAGTGATCTCGACGGTTGCGTAACTGCCGGTTCGGATCGGTACCGGCGCCCTGAAGTGGACGAGCTTGTTCTGACGTGTCCGACCACTCGTGACATCGGCGTCCTTCTTGCTCGGACCCTCGACAAGCACCTCCTCGACGCGACCGGCCCGCGCCTCGTGGCGTCGCAGCGCGGACCGTTCGACGACGATGCGTAGCCGTTGGAACCGGTCGCCCGCGACCACAGCATCGACGAAGTCACCCTCCATCGCGGCCGCCTCAGTGCCCGGCCGCGGCGAGAAGATGAATGTGTAGGCGTAGTCGTACTCGGCCGCGGCGGCCACCTCGAGCGTGCGCTCGAAGTCATCGTCGGTCTCGCCGGGAAAGCCGACGATGATGTCGGTCGACACCGCGAGATCATCGACGATCCGCCGCGCATCGCGGAGGCGCGCGAGATAGCGGTCGGCGCTGTAGCCGCGGTGCATCGCCGCAAGGATCCGGTCGCTGCCCGATTGGAGCGGGTAGTGCAGGTGTTCACACACGGCGCTGGTCTCGGCCATCGCGGCAAACGTGTCCGGGCGCATGTCCTTGGGATGCGGACTTGTGTAGCGCACCCGGCGGATGCCCTCGACCGCGCCGACGCTGCGCAGCAGCTGGCCGAACAGCGGGCCGAGATCCCCGGTGTGCTCGCCTGCGCGGCGTGCAGCGAGCTGCAGGTCTCGTCCGTAGCTGTTCACGTTCTGACCGAGCAGCGTGACCTCGGTGACGCCCTCTGACGCCAACTGCTCGACTTCGGCGACGATGTCGTCGTACGGTCGGCTCATCTCGGCGCCGCGTACGGCCGGCACGATGCAGAATGCACAGCTGTTGTCACAGCCGATCTGGATCGTGACCCAGGCGTTGTACGACGTCACCCGCCGTGCCGGAAGCGCTGACGGGAACATGGCGTGGTCGTCGACGACGGCCTGGTCGAGGATCTCGGTCAGCGGGCTGGACAGCGAATCGGACTCGGCGAGCAGTTCCGCCGCCCGGTGCACGTTGTGCGTACCCATGACGACGTCGACGTGGCCTGCGCGGCGGGCGACCTCGTCCCGGTCCTTCTGCGCGAGACAGCCCGACACGACGATCTGACGGCCGTCCCGTTTCGCCTTCCACGTCTTGAGGTGTCCCAGGTTGCCGTAGAGCTTGTTGTCGGCGTTCTCCCGGATACAGCACGTGTTGAGCACGACAACATCCGCATCGTCCTCGGAGGCGGCCACGACGAGGCCGTCCGCCTCGAGCAGCCCGGAGATGCGCTCGGAGTCGTGTTCGTTCATCTGGCATCCGTAGGTGCGCACGACATAGCTCCGAGACATCACGCGAAGGCTAACGGTGCGGCGTCCCAGGCCGATATCGTCGCCCGGAATGCTTGCGATCCTCGACATCAATACCGGCTATCAGATCCTCGGACTGCTGCACATCCTTGCCGCCATCGTGGCCTTCGGCCCGCTGTTCCTCTATCCGGGCCTGCAGCGAGCCGGTGAGACAGACACGATCGCAAAGCTCCACACATGGCTCGTACTCCCTGCCCTCGTGCTCGTCTGGGTTCTCGGCATGGGCCTTGCAGGCGTCGGTGAGTACGACATGGCGAACACCACATGGATGCCCATCTCGATCGTCGTCTGGCTCGTCACCCTCGCCGTGAGCTGGTTCCTCGTCCGGCCCGCCATCGGCGATCCGTCCGAGGGTGCGCGCAAGAAGATGGCGGCCGGCATCGGTGTCACGCACATCCTCTTGATCGTGGCGCTGTGGCTGATGGTCTTCCAGCCGGGCGACACCGTCTTCCAGTAGACCGCTCACTGTCGCGCTCGCAGCAGGCCGCAGCGGGTCCCGTCCCCTGTCGACGGATCTGAGATGATTCCCCGATGGAACCGGGTACCCAGGCATGGCTCGACCAGGTCGTCGAGCCGATCATCGACCCGGGTCGACGCATCGTCGATCCGCACCACCACCTCTGGCCAACGCGAACCGGCATGCGGTACGACGTCGACGCTCTCGTCGCCGACACATCCAGCGGCCACGACGTGGTGGCGACCGTGTTCGTCGAGTGTGGTGCCGCTTACCGCACCGATGGTCCGCAACATCTGCGACCGGTCGGTGAGACCGAGTTCGTCGCCGCGAGCGCGGCGGAGCTCGACCACCGCTATCCCGATGCGTCGCCGATCGCCGGGATCGTCGCCCGCGCCGACCTCAGGCTGGGGCATGAGCTGCCCGAGGTCCTCGACGCACACGCTGATGCGGCGGCCGGGCTCTTCCGTGGGATCCGCCACTCGACATCACACGCCACCGAACCAGACTCGATGATGATCGCCGGCCGTGCGCCCGAGGCGCTCGCCGCCGATCCCGCCTTCCGCGCCGGGGTGCAGTTCCTCGGGGCGCGTGGGCTCACGTACGACACGTGGCAGTACCACTACCAACTGCGCGAGCTGACCGAACTCGCGCGGGCTGCACCCGAAACGGTGATCGTGCTCGACCACTTCAGCACACCTGTGGGCGTCGGGAGTTTTGCCGGTCGGCGAGACGAGGTCTTCGAAGAGTGGCGCGCCGGCATCACCGAGCTCGCGAGCTGCCCGAACGTGGTCGCCAAGATCGGCGGGTTGGCCATGCCCGACAATGGCTTCGACTGGCACACAGCGCTGCGGCCGCCGACGTCGGATGAGTTCGTCGATGCACAAGAGCGCCACTACCACCACACGATCGAAGCCTTCGGGCCGGCTCGCTGCATGTTCGAGAGCAACTTCCCGGTCGACCGGCTTTCGATCTCCTACGTGGTGCTGTGGAATGCCCTGAAGAAGATCGCCGGCCGATACAGCAACGACGAACAGGACGCCATGTTCTCCGGCACTGCCGGCCGGGTGTACGGACTCTGACAGGAACGGACGCAGCGGTCGTCAGTCGACGGGGTCACCGATCTGCAGGCGTCCATCAGGTCCGATGGAGGTGTATGGGTTGTGCGCGATCTCCCACAGGTGCCCATCGGGGTCGGCAACATATGAGGAGTAACCACCCCAGAATGCCTCGTGCGGCTGCTCCATCGGGGTGGCACCGGCGGCCACCCACGCAGCGAACACCTCGTCGACTTCGTCGGTGGACGAGCAGTTGAGCGCACAGGAAACACCCCTGAACCCCGTGCCTGCCGGATCGACCCCGGCGTCGGGGGCCAACCCCGCCCCCACCTAGTGTCCGAAAACGGATACAAAGGGCGGGTAGAAAGTGATCGTGTAGAGCGACGATGTAGGTTTTAAGATCGGGAGAGCAAACGTCTTAACACCAGTCACCCACTTT
>JASJHI010000412.1:0-12647 GCA_033791105.1 Acidimicrobiia bacterium
CGTCCGAACAGGGTCGAGGAGGTCGCCGCCGTTGCGGCGTTCCTCGCGTCCGACGCGGCGCGGAACATGACGGCCTGCATGTTCCCCGTCGACGGCGGCACGATGCCCTACTGACCCCGTCGGGCGCCGAACATCCGTCGCCATCATCTCGGCGTCGGATGCTGCGAATTCCGCAGCCTGTGACGCCGAGAGTTCGATCGGCGGCCGAACGATCGGTCAGGCTCCGCTCGGGAGCACCGGAACGTCGCCGGCGAGCCAAGCGTCGCGCAGGCTGCGCTTGTTGATCTTGCCCATCGTGTTGCGCCGCAGATCGGTGACCACGTGGTACTCCCGCGGGCACTTGTAGCGGCTCAGACGGGACTCGAGCCACGAAGCCAGCTCGGCTCGATCGGGTGGGGACGTCGGATCCTCGGCGATGACGAGGCCGACGAGCATCTCCCCCATCTCGTCGTGAGGGACCCCGATACACCCGACGTCGGCGACGGCGGGGTGGTCGATGAGCAACTGTTCGGCCTCGGCCGGATAGATGTTGACACCGCCGGTCACGACCATGTCGCTGAACCGGTCGGTGATGTACACGTAGCCGTCATCGTCGATGTAGCCGATCTCACCGAGCGTGAAGAGACCGGGTTCGGGATTCGACGCCGCCGTCTTCTCCGGGTCGTTCGGATACACGATGCCGCGGCCGGTTGCGTCGCGGAAGAAGAGGCGGCCCTCGGTGTTCGTCGACAGCTCGTTCATGTCGGCGTCGAGGACCAGAACGGTGAACGGTGGAATCGTGCGCCCGACCGAACCCTTGTGCTCCATCCACTCCTCGCTCGAGATCGTGCAGACCGTGCCGACCTCGGTGGCGCCGTACGCATCGCGGAAGACCGGGCCGAACCAGTCGATCATCGCTGCTGTGACCTCGATCGGGCACTTCGCACCGGTGTGCGACAGCAGCTTCATCGACGACACGTCGTATCTGGCCTTCACCTCGTCGGGTAGCGCGAGCATCCGTACGAAGTGCGTCGGCACCATCACGCTCGTCTCGGTCTCGTAGCGGTCGATCGCGGCGAGCGTCGCCTCGGCATCGAATTTGCGCAGGATGACCGACGACTTGCCGGCACACAACAGACGCATCCCCGAGAGTGGGCCGGTGTGGTACATCGGCCCGACGACGAGGTGATTGCCGAAGAGCGCGAACGGGTTCTTGGCCAGCCGCTCGAGATGTTCGGCCATGTCGACTCCGCCGGCGAACATCGTCGGCGGCAATTCGGTGCCCTTCGGACGGCCCGTCGTCCCCGACGTGTAGAGCAAGTTGGGGTGCGGTACGACGTCGAGTGGCGGGTCGGCATCGTCACCGGTCGCCAACCATTGCGACCAGTCGAGAATCTCATCGGCAACGCCCTCGAGCCCTGCACAGTCCCAGCCGATCACAGTGGCGATCCCCGCCTGGCGGGCAGCCTCGACACCGCGCTCGGCCGTCTCGGGTCCGACGAACAGGACACGGCTGTCGGAGTCGTCCAGGATGTATGCCGCCTCCGATGCGGTGAGATGGAAGTTGACCGGCACGGTCGACGCGCCTGCGAGCAGGCCGCCGAGGTGCGCCAGCGCCGTCTCGGCGGCGTTCTCTGCGAACACTGCGACGCGGTGGGACGGCCCCAGTCCACCGGCCCGATCCAGCGTCAGCAGGAGGTTTGCGCAGCGGTTGAGCGCATCATCGACATCGGCCCAGGTGAGTTCGAAGCCGTCGTCGACGAGTGCGAACCCGGACGGGTCCTCGGCAGCGCGCCGTTTCGCGAAGGCGGGCATCAGGGGCCGATCCGGCGGCCCGCAGCCGGTCGATCGAATGCGGCCTGGCGGAACTTGGAGGCGTCGATCGCCATGCCATCGGGGACCGCCTCGCTCGTGTCATCGTGATGCACACAAACGCGATTCAGAATGCGCCACTCGTCGCCACGACGTTCGTACCGGTCGAGATAACGGCCGTACCAGGTGTCGAGCCGTCGCTCATCAGCCGCGAACAGGTAGCTCACGTTGTACACCTCACCATTTGCATGCTCACCGTCGACGTCGAGATCGACGCGGTGGTTGAAGATGGTGTGCATCGTCCACGCCCACCGATCGTGCGATCGCATGCAGAGGTCGACGAACTCCCATGCGTTGCCGACGAAGACGCCATGGTCGTCGGTGCCGTCGGGCCAATAGGCCGAGCGCATCACGTCACGGTCGAGCCGATCGACGCCGTACGAGTAACGGCGGGCGGCCTCGCGACACGCCTCGAGCGCGAGCAGTTCGTCGATGGTGGGTGTCGGATTGGCCATCTCGGTCATGCGACCGGACAGTACCGAAGCGCTACGGTCGACCTCGTGTTCGGAGGACCGGTGCAAGTGGCGTACGCGGTCGCGAATGTCCGAGCGGCCGCCGATCGGTGGGCGGCGCAAGGGATCGGACCGTTTTTCGTCCGTGAACACATCACGGTGGCCAACGTCCGTCTCCGCGGTGTCCCGGCGACGTTCGATCACTCGAGCGCCTTCGCCTGGTGGGGCGACGTGATGGTCGAACTGATCCATCAGCACGACGGCGGTCCAGAGCCAATCGTCGGAAGCTCGGGGGTTCACCACATGGCTCACTTCGTCGACGACTTCTCGATCGCTACAGACACACTCACCAGCGCCGGGTATGCGGAGGTGCTCTACGCCGAGGCGGGAGCGACACGCTTCGCCTTCCACGATGCGACCGACGAGCGCTCGCATCTCATCGAGATCTACGAACGCTCGGATGCACTCGGCGGGTTCTACGACATGGTGCGCGATGCATCGATCGGGTGGAACGGAAGCAACCCGATCCGCACGCTCTGATCAGTCGAAGACAACGACGCTGCGGGCGACGTTGCCCGCCTTCATCTCGTCGAAGCCGTCGTTGATCTGCTCGAGCGGAATCGTCTTGGAGATCATCTCGTCGAGTAGGAGACGACCGTCGAGGTACATCTCGATGTACCGGGGCATGTCGGTGCGGAACTGGTTCGAACCCATGTTGGAACCGGTCAGCGTCTTCTCGGACAACAACTCGGGCCCGTGGATCTCGACCGTCGTCCCCACCGGGATCATGCCGATGACGGTTGCCTGCCCGCCGGGGCGCAGCATCTGGAAGGCCTGCTCCGCGGTCTGCTTCATGCCGACCGCCTCGAACGCGTGATGAACGCCGCCTCCGGCGATCTCCTTGACCGCCGAGACGGCGTCGCCGGAGGACGCGTCGATCATGTGGGTGGCCCCGAGCTGCTGGGCGAGTTCGAGTTTGGACTCGACCATGTCGACGGCGATCACCTTGTTCGCACCGGCGATCCGCGCGCCTTGGATCGCGGCGAGCCCAATGCCGCCACAGCCGATGACGGCGACCGTCTCACCGGGGGCAACCGTCGCCGTGCGGAACACCGCGCCAAGACCGGTGGTGACGCCACAGCCGATGAGCGCGGCCCGGTCGAGCGGCATGTCCGAATCGATCTTCACGAGGGCGTGCTCGTGAATCAGCATCTGTTCGGCGAACGAGGACAGGTGGATGAATTGGTTGACAACCTCACCGTTCCGGCTGAGGCGCGGTGGCTCGCCGGGCCGACGGACGAGTTCGGTGTTCTTGTTCTCACAGAGAGTGAGGTGCCCGTCGGTGCACTGCGAGCAATGGCCGCAGAAAGCGGACAGGCACGTGATGACGTGGTCGCCGGGCTCGACGTACTGGACCATCGACCCGACGGCCTCGACGACGCCGGCCGATTCGTGGCCGAGTACCGCCGGGCACGGGAACGGGTACTTCCCCTCCATGAAGTGCAGGTCGCTGTGGCACACGCCGGCGGCCGCGGTGCGGATCAGCACCTCACGCGGGCCGGGTTCGCCGATCTCGACCTCCTCGATGTCGAGTACGCCGGGCGCTGAGTTGAGTACGGCAGCTTTCACGATCATTCCCCTGTCATTGCGGTGAGTCCGTCGGATGTTAGGTCAGGCATGCCGACACCCGTTCGCGCTCCGTCCAACGTCGCCGGCCCGCGTTGGGTACGGTCGTGGGAAACTTTGGGGTATCGCTATGGAGGCCGCAGCAGTGGGTGACTCAACGATCGACGTGCGCACCGAATCGACGTTCTGTCGCGTGTGTCATGCGAGCTGTCCGATGGAAGTCGATGTCGCCGACAACCGCGTCATCGCGGTCCGTGGCGTGATGGACGACCCGCTGTTCGAGGGCTACACCTGCATCAAGGGCCGCCAGCTCCCCGACCAGATGGCCGATCCCAACCGGCTGCGCGCTCCGTTGCGGCGCCGTCCCGACGGCACGTTCGAGCAGACGACCAGCGACGAGGCACTCGACGAGATCGCTGCCGAGCTGCGTCGGATCATCGACACCTACGGACCCCGCGCCGTCGCCTCGTACACGGGCACCGGCGGGTACCAGAACTCTGTCGCCGTGCCTGCCGCGCGTGCCTTCCACCAGGGCTTCGACTCGGTGTCGTTCTACACCTCCGTCACGATCGACCAGCCGGCCAAGGGTCTCGCCATGTTCCGCCTCGGCGGCTGGGAGGCCGGCTACCACAACTTCCGCGACGCCGACGTCCTGCTGGCGATCGGGTACAACCCGATGGTCTCCTCCTACGGGCCGGTCGGCGGATTACAGGGCACCAACCCGTTCGTCGTCATGCGCCGGCGCAAGGCCGAGGGGATGAAGCTCGTCGTCATCGATCCGCGGCGCACCGAACTCGCGACGTTCGCCGACATCCACCTCCAGATCCGACCGGGCGAGGATCCGACGCTTCTCGCGGGAATGATTCGCATCGTGCTCGAGGAGGGTCTCCACGATCACGAGTTCTGCGAGCGCTGGGTGAGCCAGATGGACGAACTCGCCGCCGCCGTCGAGGGGTTCACGCTCGACGTCGTCGCCGAACGCTGCGAGCTCGACCCCGACGACGTCGTCGCCGCGACACGCATGTTCGCCGCCGGGCCGCGCGGCACCGCGGGCACGGGCACCGGACCGAACATGGCGGCACGTTCGAGCCTCACCGAGCATCTGACGATGACGCTCAACACGGTCCTCGGGCGCGTCAACCGCGAGGGTGACCCGATCGAGAGCGGGCTGCTGCTCTACCCGGAGATGCCACACCGTGCGCAGGTCACTCCGCCGAGGAAGCCGACCAACGGCCCGCCCGCCAGGTTCCGCGGCCTACGCGGCTATCGCGGCGAGATGCCGGCGGCCACACTCGCCGAGGAGATCGTCACCCCCGGCGAGGGTCGGGTGCGGGCGCTGATCGTCAGCGGCGGCAATCCGGCGGTCGCGTTCCCCGACCAGGAACTCACGTTGCGCGCACTCGACGACCTCGAGCTGCTCGTCGTCGTCGATCATCGGATGACGCCGACCGCGGAGTTCGCCGACTATGTGATCGCTCCGACGTTGTCGCTCGAGCGCGCCGATGTGCCGCACCTGATGGATCGCGGGTTCCGCAAGCCGTACACCAACTACACACCTCCGGTGGTGGAGCGCGACGGGGATGTGCTCAACGAGTGGGAAGTGTTCTGGGAGTTGGCCTCGCGACTCGGCTACGAGCTGCCGCTCCCCGGTGGCTCGCCCGACATGACGCTGCGGCCGACCGACGACGAGATCATCGACCGCGCGTACCACGGGTCCAGGATGCCGCTCGACGAAGTGCGCGCGAGCCGCGGCGAGGTGCACATGGAGATGACCATGTACGCGCAACCCGCCGACGACGGCGCGACCGCCAAGTTCACCCCGGCGCCCGACGACTTCATGCAGGAGTTGACGTCGATGCTCGACTCCCCCGCCTCGACGTTCGGCGGCGAGGACGTGTCCGAATTCCCGTTCCGCCTCGTCAGTCGGCGGCTCAAGCACGTCCTGAACTCGACCGGCACCGAGCTGCCCGGGCTCGCTCGGAAGGGTACGACGAACCCCGCCTACATGCATCCCGACGACGTTGCCGACCTGGGCCTCGAGAGTGGCGACATCGTCGAGATCCGCTCTCTGCGGGCCGCGGTCCACGGCGTGGTCGAGGCTGCCGAGGACGTCAAGCGGGGCGTGGTTTCGATGGCCCACTCGTGGGGCGGAACCTCGCTGACCGACGAGAAGGTACGCGACATCGGCACTCCGACCAGCCGTCTCGTGTCGGTCGACGCGGCACACGATCCGGTGACCGGAATGGTTGTATCGAGTGCGATTCCGGTCGCGGTGCAGAAGGCAACAACGGAAGGAATCAGCTGATGGCACGAGTCGACGTCCCCGAGGGCGAGGGGCTCGAGGCCTCGCGCATCTGGAAGCGGGCTCCACATCTCGGCGCCGGTCTCGGCGCGATGAGCGAGGCTGTCTACGAGCGGTCGAGCTTGCCGGTCCGCGAGCGCGAGGTGGCCCGGATGCGGATCGCCCAGCTCAACGAGTGCCACGTTTGACTGAACACTCGCGCTGCATCGGCGATGCAGCAAGGGATGACCGACGAACTGTACGAGCACGTCCACCGGTACCACGACCACCCGGACTTCACACCGCGGGAGCGGCTGGCCGCCGAGTTCGCCGAGCAGTTCGCGATCGACCACCGCGGCATCGATGACGCGATGTGGGAGCGGATGCGCGAGCAGTTCTCCGAGGAGGAACTGCTCGAACTGACGATCACCTGCGGCTTCTGCGTGGGTATCGGCCGCGCATTCCAGGTGCTCGACATCGCCCGCGACTTCGACGTGTTGTGGAGCCGGGAACCGACGCCTCCAGTCGGCGAGTGATTCAGCGCAGCTCGCGCCACCAGTCGGCCACCGCGGCGGCGAACCGATCGGTGTACGCCAACGTCAGCTCGTCGGCACCTTCCAGCGCCTCCTGCACCTCGGTCGGAGGCAGGTCGGACGCACCGACGATCGGATCGATCCACTCCAGCCGCATGCCCTCGATCACCTCGCCGAGTGCGGGCGAGGCGTCCTCGTGATGCGCACTGGTCTGATGGGCGATGAACGTCCGATGATCGTCGAACGACAACAGTGTGTAATAGGTGCGCGGGTCGGCACCCCGCCAGTACTCGTAACGCCGCACTCCTGTCTCGTCGCGGTGGGTGCGCGCATACAGGTCGCGCGCGATCGCCTCGAAACGCTCCTCGCCACCGGCACGGATCGTGATGTGCGCCAAGATCGTCGCCATCGACCGATCGTATGCCGCCGGTCCCTCGGGACGACCCATCGGAGGAACCGCAGACCATGACCGCAAGTGACATCGACCTCTTCGACTCCACGACGCAGGAGGACTGGTTTCCCACGTATCGCCGGTTGCGTGAGGAGGCACCCGTGTTCCGGATACCCGGCACCGACACATACGTCGTGACGCGGTATGCCGACGTGATGCACGTGTTGCGCCATCAGGACACCTTCCCGAGCGGCACCGGGTTGACGAGCCGGCACGAGGCGACGCACGCGGTCTATGCACGGCGCGGCTGGGACCGGTTGGCGCCGTTGAGTGTCAATCCGCCCGAGCACCGCAAGTTCCGGGCGCTCGTCGACCACTACTTCGATGCGAACGGAAGCGAGGGCTACCGCGATCGGATCCAGTCGGTGATCCACGATCTGATCGACGACTTCGTCGGTGACGGCGCCACCGATTACGTCGCCTCGTTCGCGCTGCCGCTGCCGGTCCGGATGATCACCGAGATTCTCGGCTTTCCGGTCGAGGACATCCCACAGCTCAAGGAATGGTCCGCCGCCTGGGTCCTACCGTTCGCCGGCGGGTTGACCGAAGAGCAACACGTCTGGGTCGCCGAACAGGTCGTCGAGTTCCAGGACTACATTCAGGACCGGCTCGACGAGAAGCGCGCCGATCCGAGCGACGACGTGCTCTCCGCGCTCGCGGTCGCGCGATACGACGGTGAGCGGCCGCTCACCGATCCGGAGATCATCTCGATCATCGACCACCTCTACATCGGCGGGAACGAGACGACCACATTCGCGCTGGCCTCGGCATTGTGGATCCTCTTGCGCGAGCCGGGCCTCTACGAGCGAGTTCGCGACGACCGGACGCTCGTGACGCCCTTCGTCGAGGAAGCGCTACGCCTCGAATCGCCGACCCAGGGTCTCTACCGTCGAGTCGCCGCCGACACCGAACTGGCCGGCGTTCCGCTCGCCGAAGGCTCGACGGTCCACATCCGCTACGCCGCCGCCAACCGCGACGGCGAGATGTTCCCCGATCCCGACGCGGTCGATCTCGACCGCGCCAACATGCGTCGACACATGGCGTTCTCCCTCGGCGAGCACCATTGCCCCGGCGAGGGGTTGTCGCGGCTGGAGCAGCGCATGGCCCTCGACACGGTGCTCGACCGTCTGCCCGACCTCCGGCTGTCGGCCGACAACGACTATTCGCACGCGCCCGGGTTCGTCCTCCGCGCCCTCGACCGGCTCAACATCGAGTGGACCCCGCCGCCCGGCCATCGCGCCGAGCCGTGAATCCCGCTCTCGGCGTCACAACCTGCGGGATCCGCGGCATCTGACACCGAGAGTCGGAACCGCGCCGGGTGCGATGCCGTTGACGCGGATGTTCGGCGCGAGCTCGAGCGCAAACGTCTCCGTCAGCGAGTTGACCGCCCGCTTCGCCGCGGCGTAGTGACCGCTGCCTGGCACCCCGACGAACGAGGCCATCGACGTGATGTTGATGTTCGATCCCGCCGGCATTGTTGACCCACGCGTTGAGCGAGCCGAACTCGTCGACCGCCGCCTGCGCGAGCGCCTAGACCGCTGCGCGGCCGGTCATGTCATCCAGATCCTGTGCGATACCCATCGGGATCAGGCCTCCTCGGGGAGCGGGTAGTGGAGCCCGGGAATGCCCGCGCTCATCGCTTCGTACCAGTCGGGCCGGGGCTGAATTCCGGGATAACCGTCGCCGATGCGCGGTGCTGTGTCCGCGTTCCACTCGTGATGGATCGGCGGAATCTGGAAGTAGCCGTTGGCGGCGTTGGTGCCGCCGTCGACGTTGAGATCGTGACCGGTGATGTAGCTGGCCTCGTCGGAGGCGAGGAACATGACCGGCGCAACGATCTCGGGCAGCTCACCGATCCGGCGCATCGGCGTCCGCGATGCGATCCACTTGTCCATCCCCATCCCCTCGAGCGCAGGACGGACCATTTCGGTGATGATGAAGCCCGGGGACACCGAGTTGACGCGCACGCCGCGGTCGGCCCATTCACAGCCGAGCTGGAGCGACAGGTTGCGCAACGCTCCCTTCGCGGCGGTGTAGGCGATGATGTTCAGTTCGTTCGCGCCGTGTCCCATGATCGAGCAGATGTTGACGATCGAACCGCCACCCGTCCCGAGCATGTGCTTGCCGACATCGCGCATGTACATGAAGGCGCCGTTGAGGTCGATCGACATGATCCAGTTCCAGGTCTCCATGTCGAACGACTCGGGCGAGACGCCGCGCATGTCGCTGACACCCGCGTTGTTGATCAGCGCATCGATCCGTCCGTGCGCCTCGACACCCTTCGCGACCACGCGGGCCACGTCCTCCTCGATCGAGACATCGCCGGGCACGACGGTGACCGTGCTGCCCTTCCCGCGGCACACTTCGGCCACCCCCTCGAGGAGGTCCTCGGATCGGGCCGTGAGGATCAGGTCCGCGCCTGCGTCGGCGAAGCCGTGCGCGAACCCCTCCCCGAGGCCCATCGATGCGCCCGTGATGAGCACTGTCTTGCCGGTGAAGTCGTACATCTCTACTCCGTGGTCGATGTGGTCGGAATGATCAGAAAACGATCAGCAATGGTCTAGCCGAGCGCCGATCGCGTGATGCGATCGGGCGGTTCACCAGTTGGGGTTGACGAGCACCTTCGTCTGGTCGCTCGATCCGCTCGCGAGGTCGGCGAGCACACCCGCCAGCCCGCGGAAGCTGCTGGTCGAGGTGTGCAACGGCTCGACCGCGACGTGGCCGTCGGCGATCATGCCCATCGACATCTCGAAATCATCGTGGAAGTAGGCGAGCGACGAGGTCACCGAGATCTCCTTGACCAGCCATGCGGATGGGGAGATGGGGACATCACCGTCGGCGAGGCCGATCAGGCACATCGCCCCGCCACGCCGGGCGAGATCAACCGCGGTCTGAACCGCAAACGGACGCCCGACGCACTCGTAGACGATGTCCGCACCCAGCCCGTGAGTGATCTCGGACAGCAGCACATCGGTCGCCGCGCCCGGCTCGACCGCATGATCGGCACCCAGTGCGAGCGCAAGCGCGCGTCGTTCTGGGTTCGGCTCGACCACGACCAGCTGTCCCGCACCCGCAGCGCGCACCCATTGCATCGTCGCCAGACCGATCGGTCCGGCGCCCTGAACGACGGCCGTGTCGCCGAGTCGCGGTGGGCTGTAGCGAACTGCATGGAACGCGACGGTCATCGGCTCGACCTGAGCCGCCTGCTCGTCGGTGAGACCGGGATCGGTCTTGATGACACGGCTCGCGGCGACCGGGATCCGCGGCGCGAATCCGCCGTGTGGTGGGGCGAGTTCATCTGCTCCGACAACCGACATGAATGCGACCTGGCAACGCTCTGCCTGACCGCGACGACAGGCCGCGCACCGGCCGCATGAAGGGGCCACCGCAACCACGACGCGATCTCCCTCGCTCAACGACGTGACGTCACCCCCCGTCGCCGAGACCGTGCCGGACCACTCGTGACCGCAGATCGCTGGGTTGTAACGCTCTCCCGACTGATATGCATGGATGTCGGTACCGCAGACGCCACAGAACGCGATGTCGACGACCACGCCGGCCGGTGCGGGCGTGGGGTCGGGGAACTCCACGAACTCGAGTCGTTCCTTCCCCGTGATCAGTGCTGCGTGCATGTCGACCCTCCGGCTCGCCCTCGTTCGGTCGCACCTTGTCATACTTCAGCCCGATGCCACTCACCGACGCCGAGACGGAACGCGGGCATCCGCCGACATGGTCACCGCGGGCGGTCGTGTTCGACTTCGGTGGGGTGCTGATCACACCCATCACCAACCAGATCGACAAGATCGCGGGCACGAACGGCGCCACCGCGGCGGCGATGCGGGAGGTGTTGCTCGGACCGCGCGAGAGCGGTGCCGGCCATCCGTGGCACCGCGCCGAGCGCGGCGAGATCGCGGTTGCCGAAATCCAGGACCTGCTGCGACCTTGGGCCGAGCGCCTCGACGTGCCGTTGCATGGCGACGAGATCGATCGCATGCTCGCCGCCGGCGAGTACACGGTCGTCGACGAGATGGTCGCGTGCGTCGACGATGTCCGTCGCGCAGGCCACGCGACCGGCCTCCTCACCAACACGTTCGCCGAGTTCCGGCCGACGCTGGAGCGCGACCTCGACCTCGCGCTGTTCGACGTGGTGATCGAGTCGTACGCGGTCGGGTCGCGCAAGCCTGAACACTTCATCTATGAGGCGACCGCGGATGCGCTCGGCGTCGCCCACGACCGGATCGTCTATCTCGACGACTTCGACCAGAACCTCGAGCCGCCGGAGGCGCTCGGCTGGACGACGATCCACGTCACCGACCCCGCCGCGGCGATTCGCGAACTCGTCGACCTGCTCCCCGGTTGAGCTGAGATCAGCGCGGCGACAGCGCTTCGAGCAGGTCCCAGGGCGGACCAGACCCGTGCGGGTTGTTGACCCCCAACTGCACCTGCGTCGCGCCGGCGTCGAGGTGCTCGGCGATGCGGACACGGATCGCGTCCTCGTCACCCCATGCGACGGAGGCATCGACCAGCCGGTCGCTGCCCTCGCCACTCCAGTCGGACTCGTCGAAGCCGAACCTCCGCCACTGGCGGTGATAGGCGGGCAGCGGGAGGTAGATCGAAATCGCACGGCGCCCTGCGGTGCGGGCGGCCACCGGATCGGTGGTCATGCAGACGGGCAGCACGACGCTGAGCCCTTTGTCCGGACCGAGTGTCGCCCTCGACTCGGCGGTGTGCGACGACGGCTGCATGTAGGTGTACGCGCCGTCGGCGGCGTCTGCCGCGACCTGCATCATCTTCGGCCCATGGGCGGCGATGTACACGGGCGGTGACGGACGGTTCGGGTTGGCGATCGGCGATGCCTTCATCGCCGCCAGGTACGCGCGCATCTTGGCGACCGGATTCTCCCATTGCAGGCCCCGGATCTCCGCCGCGGGCGGGTGCGACACACCGAGCCCGTGAATGAACCGACCACCCGACAGCTCGGTCAGGGTGGCGCCGGCCTGTGCCGTCTCGATCGCATCGCGGCCGTAGATGTGCGCGATGCCGGAGCCGACCCGCAACGACGTTGTGTTCGCGAGCAGGTGGCCGGCGGCCACATAGATCTCGCGGCCGAACATGTCGGGGATCCACACCGAGTCGTACCCGAGCGCCTCGAGTCGCTGCACGTACTCGACGAGGGCGTCCGGCGACATCAGATCGGCGGGGACGATCACCCCGGAGACGCCGGACCCCGCGGCAGCACTCGACGCGGTCATGACGGATCCCCTGTGAACTCCGGCGGGCGACGTTCGGCCATCGCCCGCGTCCCCTCGATGAAGTCGGGCGTCTGCCGGAGGCGCGCCTGCTCGGCAGCCTCGCGGACCGTTGCGGCGGCCACCCGATCGGCGAGATCCCCGCGCAGCGTCTCACGAATCGACTCGACAGCGAGTGGCGCGGATCCGGCGATCTCCGCGGCG
>JASJHI010000413.1:0-19391 GCA_033791105.1 Acidimicrobiia bacterium
GCCGGTAGCGAAGGAGGGGATCGCGATGGTCAGCATCTCTGCCGAGGCACAGGCTCTGTTCGGGTCGGACGCCGTCGCGCACGTCTGGACATGTAACGCCGACGGCAGCCCGCAGGTGTCGGTCGTCTGGCTCATCGCCCACGGCGACGAGATCCTGTTCGGAACCGATGCCGAGAGCCGGAAGGCCAAGAACATCCACCGCGATCCGCGCATCGTGCTGTCGCTGGAGGACACCGAACGGAACGAGCGTGGCTACCAGCGTCACCTCGTGGTCCGCGGAACCGCGGCAGTCGAGTCGGGCCCGGCGCCGGAGTTGATGGACGATCTCGCTCGTAAATACACCGAACTCGGCCATCATCCGCTCGCGTTGCGCGACTCACCGACCAGTGTCGTCGTCCGCGTCACCATCGATCGGATCAGCGGCGTCGGGCCCTGGATCGACAGTTGACAACTCCGCATTCCGAGCGCGGTCGACGACGCCTTCGAACGCATCGGCGGCGCGCGGGACTTCGAGGACGCCTCCGCGGAACGATCCGAGCCGGTCGACGAGCTGCTCGACCTCGGCGACACCGATCGGCTCGCGCCATTCGGCGACGTGGCCGCGCAGGACGACCTTGCCGTTCTCGACGTCGATCGCGTGCACCCGGTTGTGCAACGCCTCGGGAAGATCGACCCGCAGTCGCGGCACGGCGCCCAGCCCACGCCTGATCCTGACGCGATCTGCGGCATGGAGATCGGTCACGATGAGGTTGACGTGGCGCGGCGCGGGCTCGAGCGCCACGTCGATGTGTCCGAGCCGGCGACCGCGGAGCGGGCGGACGTAGGCCGCGTCGTCGCCGAGCTCGACCTCTACCTTCTGCCCGACGCGGCTCGACCGCAGCAGCCCGCGGACAGCATCCTCGACGAGTGTGATCTCGAACTCGATCGGAGCGGCGACGAGCACCGGCGTCGTCCCTGGTTGGACGTGGACGTTGCGCAGTCTGGCGACGACTCGTTCGACCTCGATGTCGTTCCAGCGCAGGTCGCCGGCTAGCAATTCGACGTCGCCGAGCTGCCCGAGTGCAGGGCCCATCGACGTCGAGTCGACGCCCAGGTCCTCGAGGACGAGCCCCACCCTGTCGGTGCCGATGTCGAACTCGACCGGCTTGCCGATGAGCTGACGGCGCGCGGTCGAAACGACCTCGCGCAGCATCGCCGAGGGCGTGAAGCCGAACATGTCGGCGAGCTGTCCCATGCCCTTGGTGTAGGACCCCGCGATCGGCAGCGTGTCGCGCCACATGTTCATCCCGTCACGGAAGAACTTGCCGCCGATCCAGTCGTCGGTCACCGACGGCCAACGATCACCCGTGTCAGTCGCGTCAGGGTAGGTGAGGCACGAGATGGTGCCGGCACGCCGCGCCGCGCCGCGCGCGCTCAGCCCGCCCGCGACGCTTCTGAGCGCAGCACGACGAGTCGATCACCGGTGGTGATGCCGGTCGGGAGCTGCTCGGGGTGGTAGTGGCTGCCATCACGGATGACTGCGAGCACGGTCGACCGGTCGGGCGACCCGATCGAGCCGTCGGCCTGGGAGACCGGATCGCATTCGACGACGTCGAAGCCACTGCCGGGCAACAGCAGGTCGTCCATGACGGTCGCCACCGAGTGGGATGTCGTCGCCAGGCCGAGGAGTCGGCCGACCGCGTCCGCCGAGTGGATGACCGAGTCGGCGCCACTCTGTCGAAGCAGATGCAGGTTCTCCTCATTGCGGACGCCGGTGACGATCGTGGCCTCGGGGTTGGCTTCCCGCGCGGTCAAGGTGATGAGGACAGCGGTGTCGTCTCGGTTCGGCGTCACGATCACCGCCTTCGCCAGCGGGACCTGCGCCTCGGCGAGTGAGTCCTGTCGGGTGGCATCACCGTCGACGACGACGAGGCCGTCCGCCGCGGCCTGCGCGGCCACCTTCGGGTCCGGTTCGATGACGACGAGCAGGCGAGGCTCGATGCCTTGTGCCTGCAGGGCCCGCGCGGCGCTCGATCCGGTCGAGCCGTAGCCGCAGATGACGTAGTGATCGTGCACGTTCTTCCTCCAGCGTCGGGCTGCCAATGCGTGGCGTGTCTGGTCGGTGAGCACCTCCATCGTCGTTCCGACGAGGACGACGAGGAAGGCGATCCGGGCCGGCGTGACGAGCAGAACGTCGACGAGCCGGGCGGACGTACTGACCGGGGTGATGTCGCCGAACCCGGTCGTCGTGATCGAAACAGCCGCGTAGTAGATCGCATCGGTCACGCCGACCTTGCCATCGGCTCCGTCGACGTAGCCGTTGCGCTGGATCAGGACGATCACCGCGATGAACGCGACCAGTGACGACGCGATCAGCAGCCGGCGTTCGATCTGGACGAGTGCCGGCACACGCCGCCATGGCATCCGGATGACGTCGTCGGACATACCGCAGCGTCAGCTGTCCCACTCGACGTGCAGCATGTCGGGGCCCCGGAATGTGATGTTCGGGAAGTACGTGAGCGCCTGATCTTCGACCAGCCGCAGCGAGGGCAGGCGCTGCGAGACCAGCTCGAGCACGATCCGCGCCTCCATTCGTGCGAGCCCTGATCCGAGACAGAAGTGGATGCCCTTGCCAAAGCTGATGTGGCGGTTCGCGGCCGCACGGTGAATGTCGAATGTGTCGGGGTCGTCGAACAGGTCGGGCTGGCGGTTGGCGGCCGCGAAGTTGAGGAACAACCGTGTACCGGCCGGAAGCTCGACACCTGCCAGCGTCGTCGGCTGGGTGGTGACGCGACGCCAGGAGACCTGGCTCGACTCGTACCGCAGGGTCTCCTCGACGGCGTTCTGCGCCAACGACGGTTCCGCGACGAGTTGATCCCACTGCTCTCGGCGGGGCAGGAGACAACGAAGCGTGTTGCACAGCAGGGCGGTGACCGGATCGTGGCCCGCGAAGCTGATCCCGTAGACGACCGATTCGACCTCCTGGTAGCTGATGCCGGTTCCGTTGGCGGGATCGGAATCGGCGTCGTGTGCATCGAGCAGTTCGGAGCAGAAGTCGTCGGCGCGTTCGGCTCGGCGTTGTGCGACGAAATCCCGGCAGTAGCGCCAGTAGTCGAGCATGCCCTCGGCGATCTCGACCTGTTCGGCCGCCGTCGGTTTGCCCCATGAGAATGCACGTCTGTTGACGCACCAGGACTTGATCAACGTGTCATCCTCGGGCGGGAATCCGATGAAACGGAACACGATCTCGGCTGGCAGCGGGAAGGCGAGCGAGGACACGTACTCGGCCGGTGAGCCGGCCGCGATCATCGAGTCGAGTACGTCGGTCGCTCGTTCCCGCATGTACTGCTCCAGCGACTTCAGACGGCGGTTGCCGAACCCGCTGCGCGTGTAGACCCGAATCCGCGCGTGGTCGGGTTCAGGGCGGTTCGACATCACCGCGATCGGGTCGAAATCGTCGGCCGACAGCACCGTGGCCGCCTCGGGCGCGAGGGGAAAGATCGGATCCTGGACGTTTGTCGACGCATACACGTCGGGGTTGGTGAACACCGTCTCGAGATCCTCCATCCTCGTCACCACGACGTGACCGAGTTCGTCGGCGTAGAAGACGGGGTGGTCGTCGCGCAGCCGTGCCGCGATCGGATACGGATCGGCGAGGTAGTCGGCCGCCAGCGGCGACCACCCGTGATCGACCGGGCACCCCGACGGTGCCTTCGCGATCTCGTCAGGCGCGTGGTGATATGTGTTCGCGCTCATCGGCTGACTCCCTCCAGGATCGATGCTCGTCTCATGATCGCACACCGGGATCGGCGACGAACCTGGTCACGACTCACTCACCGGCCTCCTTCGTCGAGGAACCGTCCGACGAGCATGTTCCACGCCTCGGCGTCCTCGAAGTATGGGGAGTGACCCGAGCCGGGGATCTCCGCAACCCGTGCGTCGGGAAGCGCCGTAGCGAGTAGGCGCACGGCCGCCGGAGCGAACAAGGGGTCGCGGTCTCCCACGAGGCACAGCACCGGACAGCCGATCTCGCCGGCCTCGTCGGCGGACCGGGTGGACCCGAGCAACCTCGCGATCAGCGTACGGACGTCGATCGATCCGAAGCCGCCGAGAGATTGGTAGAGATGTGCCAACGCCGGATCGCGCGCCGCCAGCGCCGGATCGATCGCGGGGTGCAACCCGAGCACCGAGCCGTCGACGCCGGGTGGTTCGGCGCCGAGCGTGGCCTGCGCTGCGACGATGGCATCGGACGTGAAGCCGCCGAGCGTGTCGGCGAGGACGATCGACCGGGCAAGCGACGGGCGCGCCAGCGCCGCGCCGACGACCGACCACCCGCCCATGGATTGCCCGACGAGATCGGCACGCGCGAGTTGCAGGGCATCGCACACGGCGAGCAGGTCGCCCGATGCCACCGCGGGTCCGCTCGCGTCGTTGCGGTCGGTGGAACGCCCGAAACCGCGGTGGTCCCATGTGACGACCATGCGATCGCGAGCGAAGTGTGCCACCTGCTGGAACCACACCGCATGGTTGCCGCCGGCGCCGTGGGAGAGCACCAATGGGACCTCGGTGTGTCGGTGTTCCTCACCGACGACCTCCACGTACAGCTTCTCTCCGTCGCGTTCGACCGTGAGTGAGCGACGACTCGGCAATGCTCTTGCGTCGACGCCGCCTCGTGGCTGGTCCCGCGCGATCGCCAGCTCGGCGACGCAGTCCATCTCGATCAACGCGCCGAGCGCCAACGCGCAGTCGCCGACCGTGATCCGCGCGGGAGGTAGGCGGTCGCCGAAGTACGCGGAGTAGGCGTCGTTCATCGACGCCGCATCGGTCATGTCCGCGATGAACACGTTCACCTTCGCGACGTCGTCCCAGCTCGCGCCGTCGGCCTCGAGGATCGTCCCCATGTTCGCCAACGTCTGCGTCGTTTGCGCCTCGATGCCGTCGGCGAGCACGAAGCCCTCGGTTGTCCCGAGTGTCCCCGATACGAACAAGAGCTGACCGGCGCGAGCGGCGTGCGCGAACTGCGGCAGCCTCCCGAGTCCCTCGACAACGATCCGTTCCATCCACGCGACCGTACCGATGTGGGTCGGCTCAGGTCCGCTCGCCGGACTCGGCGGCGCTGTGGGTCAGCAGCGCGTCGATCGCCGCCCCCAGGTCGGCGGGATCGTCCGTGAACGCCGCGAGGCGCCGGTAGGTCTCCGCCGCGGCGAGGTGGTAGCCGTCGGGAAGTCCCGCGACGGCGAAGGTTGCGGCGATTTCGTCCATCTCACCGGCAAAGCGCCAGGCCTTCACCGATGTCGCCCGCGCGGTCGCCTCCGATCGTGCCGTCAGGTCGGGGATCGAGACCGCCCACTCGTCGCGGAGTGCCTGGTCGACTCCCTCGGCAGCGGCGAGCGCATTGACGGCGAGCAAGAGTGCAGACGTGCCCTTCGTCCACCCGGCGAAGCACATCTTCAGGGCGGACGCGGCGCCAGGTCCACCGTCGATGACGTGCACGTCGAGCACCGATCCGTTCCAGCGCGCAGCCACCCGTGTGGCGTCCGGTCCGGACAGGTACAGCCTGGTCGTGCCCGCCGCATGCGGGGGTGGTCCGATCACTCCGCCGTCGACGAAGTGCTCGAAACGTTCCCCGATCGAGCGGGCGGTTTCCGGGGAGATCGCGTTGGCGTCGAGATAGACGCCGGCGAAGCCATGTCCGGCCACCTCGTCCGCGACGGCCAACGCGCGATCGGGTGGGCAGATCGACACGAGCACGTCGGCTCTGTCCACGGCGGCGCCGAGCGTGCCGACATCGATCGCGCCGACGGCGTCCGCTCGGGATCTCGTGCCCGGAGAGCGACCCGCCCCGACCCAGAGGCGCTCGCCTCCGCATGTGGCGGCGAGCGCCGCGCCCATCTCGCCGGGATGCAGGAACACGGTCGTCATGCGCGCGGCTCGATGACGACTTTGATCGCGCCGGAGCCGCGGTCGGCGGCGGTGGCGAACGCCTCGGGGGCCCTGTCGAGCGGGAAGCGGTGGGTGATCAGCGCGTCGGCGAGGTCTGGCGTCCTCGCGAGCATCTCCGCGGCGAGGTCGGTCTCTCGCCGGCCCTCGTGGCACCCCCAGTAGGCGGTCGGCTGGAGGGTCGCCTCCTTCAGCGACAGGGCGAGCCCGGGGAGCCGTACCGGATCCCAGTAGATCGCAGGGGCGACGACCGTGCCGCCCGGCGCGACCAGGTCGACCGCCTCCACCAGTGAACGCTCGGTTCCCGCGGCATCGAACACCACGTCGTAGCGGCCGACGGCGCCCGGATGAAGGCCGAGGCGTTCGGCGACCGCACGTTGCGCATCATGGCGCGCCACGATGTCGACCTCGAGGCCACGTTCGCGAACGACGGCGCCTTGGAGCAGGCCGATCGATCCGGCGCCCACCACCGCGATGCGCATCCCCGACGCGAGCCCGGCGAGGTTGCCGGCGTGTAAAGCGACCGCGATGGGTTCGACGAGGAACGCGTCGGCCACGCCGACGGCGGGAGGCAGTTCGACGATGCACCGCTCGTCGATGAGTACGAGGTCGGCCATGCCGCCGTCGACATGGACTCCCTGGAGCCGCCGGTTACCGACCGCGCACGTCTGGTGACGGCCCGACTCGCACTGCTCGCATACGCCGCAGAACTCGAACGGCTGGATCGCCACCGCCCGACCGTCGAGGTGCCCGGCGATCTCGTGTCCGATCGTCACCGGGCTCGGGCCCATCGAGGCGATGTGGAGGTCGGAGCCGCAGATCCCGATCGCCGCTGGTTCGACGAGGACGCCTGGACCATCGGGCTCGGGTACGTGGACGACTGCGATGCCGTCCGCGGTGTTCTTCACTGCTCGCATGCGGCAGTCTCACACGTCAGCGGGCGGGCTTGTGTGGCCCGCGCACGGCCGGCAGGCGCAGGTGCGGCCAGGGATCCGGCATCTCGCCGACGGGCACCTCGATGAGGTTCGGACCGTCGTTCTCGATCGACCGTCGGAGCGCCGGCACGAGCGCCTCCGGCGAATCTGCGCGTTCGTAGGTCACACCGAAGCTGTCCGCGAGCGTGGCGAAGTCCGGATTCTCGAGCTTGCTGGCGATCGTCCGGTCGTCGCCGAATCGCGTGCGCTGGATACGTCGCACGTTGCCGAAGGCTCCGTCGTTGAACAACAAGATGTTGCACGCGATGTCGTGCTGTACCGCGGTGGCGAGTTCGGTGGCGGTGAACAGGAACCCGCCGTCGCCGACGATGCCCACGACGGGCCGGTCGGTGGCATTGGACGCACCGATCGCGACGGCAGCGCCAGCCCCGAGCGTGCCCGCTGCGCCCGACGAGAGGAATGATCGCGGAGCGAGGTGGTCGTAGAACAGGTGAGCCGCGAACCCGATCTGGGTGACGTCCTCGACGAGTACCGCGTCGTCGGGGAGCGCGGTGCGGATCGCTGCCGTGTACGAGCGTTGCGGTGTGAGGTGGGCCGTGCGTTCGGCGAACCGGCTCCGTAACCCGTCCAGCTCGTGCGCCCGGTCGAGTGGTGGGCCGGAGCCCAACGCGTCGACGAGGGCCTGTGCCGCGTCGGCCGCATCGGCATGGAGCGCGATGTCTGTCACGCCATGTCGGTCGAGCTCATCTGCGTCGAGGTTGATCTGAATCAGGGTCAGGTCGTCGTCGACTCCCCACGTACCGAGCGGCCATTCGAGGCGGGTGCCGATCCCGAGGACGACGTCCGCGTCCGCCCACAGTTCGTGGGCGACAGAGATCGGGACGAAGAGCGGATGGCTGGTCGGCACGACCCCGTGGCCCATCCGTCTCGTCGTCACGGCTGCGCCGAGTCGTTCGGCGAGTGCGGTCACCTCGGGCCCTGCTTCGGATGCACCCGAGCCGACCACGATGATCGGCCGCTTCGCTCCGGCGAGCGACGCCGCCGCACGTTCGACATCGTTCGGATCGAGCGCCGGGCGGGATGCTGTCGCCGATGCCACGGCCCCGGGTGCTGGGCGACCCCAGACGTCGGCGGGGACCTCGATGCTCACCGGCCGCGGCATCCCAGAGACGACGGAATCGATCGCTCGCTGGATCGTTGCTGTCGCGGTTTGTTCGTCGTGGACTTCGACGGATTCCTTGGTCAGTTGACGGAGGATGATGTGCTGGTCGGGAAGATCGTGGAGCGCGCCGAAGTGGCGTCCCTGATGTGTCGTCGCGATCTGGCCGACGATCGCCAGCACGCGGGCGTAGGCCCAGTACGCGCTGGTGAGCGCCGCGGACGCGTTGAGCATCCCTGGGCCGGGTACGACGCAGAATGCGGCCGGGTCACCGGTGACTTGTGCGGCGCCCATCGCCATGTATGCCGCACCCTGTTCGTGTCGGGCGACGACGGGGCGAATGTCGGGCGCATCGACGAGCGCGTCGAAGAAGTCGTCGTTCTGGACGCCGGGGACGCAGTACAACGTGTCGATCCCGCACGCCCGTAGCGCGCTGACCACGTGCTGCGCAACGCTCGGGTCGGATGTGTCGATCGTCGGCTCCGTCATCGGTGACCATCCTCGCGGAAGATCGCACCCGGGTTCATCACCCCGGTCGGATCGAGGGCTGATTTGATCGTGCGCATGAGTTCCCACTCGACCACCGGCTTCTGGGGCACGATTCGTTCGCGCAGGTCGCGGCCGATGCCGTGCTCGGCGCTCAGTGTCCCGCCGAACTCGAAGGTCAGCTCGTCGATCGCAGCTCGGAGTTCGTCTCGGGCCGCGAGAAAGTCGTCGACCGGTGATCCGTCGTCTGGCAGCACGGCCACGTGGAGGTTGCCGTCGCCGGCATGACCGAACGCATACGTCAACGCGCCTGGAGCGGTCCGGTCGACGAGCGAGGTCACCTGCTCCAGGAACTCGGCGATTCGTCCGACGGGCACGGCCGTGTCGTTCTTGAGTGCGATCGCCTGGTGCTCGAAGAGCCGGTAGATCGGCAGCTCATCTCGGATCGTCCACAATCGGTCCTCCTGCTCGGCGGTCGCTGCAACGACGCCGTCGATCGCGATTCCCGCGTCGACCGCGTCGGCCACTATCCGGGCGAGCCGCTCGTCCACCGATTCGTTGGCGGCCAGCTTGATGAGTACGGCGTACTCGGTAGTGAGCGTCAGTGGGATCGGGATCTCGAACCGCTCGGCAACGCGTTCGACGCCGAGCCGGGGGATCAACTCGAATGCGACCAGCGAGTCGGCAGCGGCTCGCCGCGCCAGCGTCAGGAGTGGGCCGAGCGCGTCGAGATCGCGCAGCGCGGCGAGACCGGTCGCTGCGGTGGACCGGGCAGCTTCGAGCGAGAGCACGGCGCGGGTGACAACACCCAGCGTGCCCTCCGATCCGATGAAGAGTTGCTTCAGGTCGTAGCCCGACGAGTCCTTGCGCAGCTCCCGTAGCCCGTTCCACACCCGGCCGTCGGCGAGAACGACCTCCAGACCGAGCACGTGTGCGCGCATGTTCCCGTGCCGAAGCACGTTGACGCCACCCGCGTCGGTAGCGATCGCCCCGCCGACCGTCGCCGTGCCACGCGCGCCCCAGTCGGGGGCGAACGCGAGGCCGGCTGCGCGCGCCGCATCCTGCACCGCGCCGACGGTTGTTCCGGCCTGCACCATCATCGTCCGACCGTCTCGATCGATCCGTTCGATGGCACGAAGCCTCGAGAGGGAGAGCACCACGCAGGGGCGTTCGGCGACGGGCGTCGCACCTCCGGACAGGCCCGTGTTACCGCCCTGCGGGACGAGCGCGACGCCGGCGTCCGCACACGCCAGGACGGCCTCGGCCACCTCAGCGGTCGAGGCCGGTCGAACCACGGCCAGCGCCGATCCGGTGAAGACACCGCGCCAGTCGGTGAGGTGGGCCTCCGCGTCGGCGCCCGACATGACTGCGCCGGTGCCGAGACGCGAACGAAGATTCTGGAGGAGATCATGATCGGTCGCCATCGTTGGTCCAGTGTGTCAGCAAGCCGCATGGCCGATCGGGTGTCGGACGCGGCGGCGGTTCGTCGACCGTCCTGGGCGCGATCTCCCGGACGTGACCTCGAGCTGCGATGCCACTCGCGTACTCTGCCGACCGTGCAGTCGACCTCGGTTCGCGTAGCCGCAATCGCGGCCGGCCTGCTTGCGGCGGCGGCCTGCGGCGGCTCGGATTCGGCCGCTTCACCGAGCACCTCCGCTGCGCCACGACCGACGAGCACGGTGGAGCAGAAGACTGCCGAGACCTCCACGACCGTCGCCGTCAGTCCCGTCATCATCGGACTCGTCACGCCGAGCGCCGTCGACGATGCATCGTTCACCCAGAGCATGGTCGACTCGCTCGCGCGTCTCGCCGCAGATCGCCCGATCGAGATCGACGTCGCGGCCGACTTGCCTTCACCCGACGATGCTGTCCCCGCTGCGGAAGCGTTCGCTGCCGATGGAGCCGACATCGTGATCGTGCACGGGTCGCAATACCGTCGCGTCATCGAGCAGGTCGCCGGCGACCACCCCGATGTGGCGTTCGCCTGGGGCACCGAGGCGGACGACGTCGGCCTCCCCAACGTCTTCTCGTACGCGGCGGCCGCCGACGAGGGCGGCTACGTCAACGGCGTGATCGGTGCAGGACTGTCGGTGAGCCGCGCGATCGGTGTGATCGGGCCGATCCAGATCGGTGACGCCGCGCTGTATGTCGACGGCTTCCAGGCCGGCGCGGTGGCGACCGATCCGAGTGTGACCGTGAACGTTTCGTTCCTCGATTCGTACACTGACGCGGCGCTCGCCGGGGAGGCAGCGGCGGTGATGACCGCCTTCGGGGCCGACGTACTGAGCAGTACGTCGCAGATCAGTGGAGGGGTGCTGACACACGCGGAATCACTCGGTCTTCCGTTCCTCGGCACTCAGGCATCGGCGATCGATGCCGCCTCGACGGTGGTCGTCGCCGCGCAGTTGTACCACTGGGAGATCGCGCTCGAGGAGATGTTCTCCGTGATCGAGGAGGGCGGGAACGGCGTGGCGCTCGAGCCGCTGACGCTCGCCAACGGTGGATTGACCATCGAATTCAACGACGCATACGAGTTGCCCGAACCGGTGCGGGCGGCCGCCGATGCGGCCATTGCAGGGTTGATCGAGGGCTCGATCCACACCGGTCTCGGCTGACAACCGGGCAGCTGGTCGGTCCGCAGTATGGTGCCCGTCCAGTGACGCGACTGGGATTCCTCCTCGACAGTGAGTCGTGCATCGGTTGTCACGCGTGCACGGTGGCGTGCAAGAGCGAGCACGACGTCCCGCTCGGCGTGAACCGCACGTGGGTGAAGTACATCGAGACCGGATCGTTTCCCAACGTCGGCCGTCACTTCTCGGTGATGCGCTGCAACCATTGTGACGACGCGCCCTGTATGACGATCTGTCCGACATCTGCACTCCACCGCACCGACAATGGCGTCGTCGACTTCCAGGACGACGACTGCATCGGGTGTAAGGCGTGCATGAACGCCTGCCCCTACGACGCGCTCTACATCAACCCGACGACGAACACCGCCAACAAGTGCAACTTCTGCAACCACCGGCTCGAGATCGGCCTCGAACCGTCGTGCGTCGTCGTGTGTCCGACCGAGGCGATCAAGGTCGTCGACCTCGACGACTCGACCGACCCGGTCAACGCGATCATCGCCCGCGAAGACGTCGCCGTGCGGGCACCCGAGCAGAACACGAAGCCGAAGGTGTTCTACCGCGGCGCTGATCAGGCGTCACTCGACCCCACGCGAACCGCGATCGCAGCGGACGGGATGATCTGGGCCGACACGACGCCGCACCATCCCACGGTCCCGGCGACGGAGGCACGGCTCGACCCCGAGGTCGTCGCCCGCACCGCGTACACCACGAGCCACAAACCGACATGGGATCTGATGGTGTCGGGTTACCTCACCACCAAGGCGGTAGCGGGCGGGATCATGCTCGTCGCCGCACTGCTCGTCCTGCTCGGCCACGCCCAGGAGCAGGCGGCCGTCGGCATCGCGCCACCCGTGGTCGCAGGCGTCTTCCTGGCGGTGACCGGGGTCCTGCTCGTCGGCGATCTCAAGCAGCCGGGACGTTTCATCTACTTGTTGACCAGGTCGAACTGGTCGTCCTGGTTGGTCAAGGGTGCGTATGTCCTCGGCAGCTTCGCCGCATTCTGTGCGGCCTGGTTCATCGCCGGGGTTGCCGACTCGACGGCCACGGTGACAGTCCTCGCGCTTCCGACAGCACTGCTCGGCGCTGCCACGGCCGGGTACACGGCCTTCCTGTTCGCCCAATGCGAGGGACGCGATCTCTGGCAGACACCGCTGTTGTTGCCACTGCTTCTCGCCCGGGCCGTAGTGGCAGGCGCGGCGGCCTACCTCGTCCTCGCCGCGGTGATGACTGTTCCCTCCGAGCGGGCGATCATGTGGTGCTTGCTCGGTGGCGTCGCGGCGGTCGGGTTGCTCACCGTTGTCGAACTCGCCGCGCACGGCAGCCGGCACGTCGAACTTGCCGTGCGCTCGATGGTTCGCGGTGGGCAACGCCACTGGTTCGCGGTCGGCGTCGCACTCGGAGTCGTCGTACCGGCGGCGCTGGCGATCGTGGCACTCGCCGCCGACTCGACCGCTCCGGCGCTCCTGCTGGCGATGGCGATCCCGGCCATCGCGGGCGTGTTCGCCGCGGAGACCGCATTCGTTCGCGCCGGCCAGGCAGTGCCGCTCTCGTGAGGAAACCTCGATGACCGACCTCCGCAAATACCCGCCACACGACCGCTGGCACGACTGGACCGAACTCGACGCGGCGTCGTGGCCGGATCGAGTCGAGCGCAACTACACGCTCGTGCCGACGACCTGCTTCAACTGCGAGGCCGCGTGCGGGCTCCTCGCCTACGTCGACCACGAGAGCGGTGAGGTCACCAAGTTCGAGGGCAACCCCGAACACCCAGCGAGCCGTGGCCGCAACTGCGCGAAGGGACCGGCCACGATCAACCAGGTCGACGATCCCGAGCGGATCCTCCATCCCATGCGACGCGTCGGCGAACGCGGGGGAGGGGAGTGGGAACGCATCTCCTGGGACGAGGCGCTCGACGAGATCGGTTCGAGGATCCGGACCGCGATCACCGAGGAGCGTCACGACGAGATCATGTATCACGTCGGCCGCCCCGGTGAGGACGGCTATGCGGAGCGAGTGCTCAAGGCATGGGGGGTCGATGGGCACAACAGCCACACCAACATCTGCTCGTCGAACGCCCGTATCGGCTACCAGTCGTGGATGGGCCACGACCGACCGTCGTCCGACTTCGCCAACGCAGAGGTGATCTTCCTCATCTCCTCGCATCTCGAGGCGGGCCATTACTTCAATCCGCACGCCCAGCGCATCATCGACGCCCAACAACGCGGGGCGACGGTCATCTGTGTCGACCCGCGTCTGTCGAACACCGGCTCGAAGGCCGACCATTGGTTGCCGACCTGGCCGGGCACCGAGGCGTTCCTGTGCCTCGCGATCGCCCACCAACTGCTCGAGAACGGCACGTGGGAGCGCGACTTCGTTCGCCGATGGGTGAACTGGGAGACGTTCCTCGCCGAGGAACACCCCGATCTGCCAGTCGAGTTCCAGTCGGTCGAGCCGGCGTTGAAGGCGCACTACGCCGAATACACCCCAGAACGCGCGGAACACATCACCGGCATACCCGCCACGCAGATCCGTGAGATCGCGACGGTCATCGGCGCCCACCCGACGAAGTTCGCGTCGCACAACTGGCGTGCGGCAGGTGCCGGGAACCTCGGGGGCTGGCAGGTCGCGCGGTGTCTCTTCTTCCTGAATGTGCTCACCGGCTCGGTCGGCACCGAAGGTGGCACGAGCGGCAACGGCTGGAACAAGTTCGTGCCGCATCCACCCGTGGGTGCACCACCGCTCGACCGATGGAACGAGCTGAACTGGCCGCGGGAGTACCCGCTCTCACATCACGAGATGTCGATTCTGCTGCCGCACTTCCTCAATGAGGGGCGTGGGCGGCTCGACACGTACTTCAGCCGTGTCTACAACCCGATCTGGACCAACCCCGATGGGTTCAGTTGGCTCGAGGCGCTCACCGACACCGACAAGGTGGGCTGCCACGTCGCACTCACCCCGACGTGGTCGGAGACGGCGTGGTTTGCCGACTACGTCCTGCCGATGGGCGTCGCGTCGGAGCGGCACGATCTGGCCAGCTTCGAGACGCATGCCGGACGCTGGATCGGTTTCCGCCAGCCCGTCATGCGGCGCTACGCCGAGCTCCGCGGCGAGGAACTCGATGCGACGACACGGACGCACGAGTTCAATCCCGGTGAGGTCTGGGAGGAGAACGAGTTCTGGATCGATCTCTCGTGGCGCATCGATCCCGATGGCTCCATGGGCATCCGGCAGTGGTTCGAGAGCAACGAGCGTCCCGGCCAGCCGATCTCGGTCGACGAGTACTACGGCACGATGTTCCGTGACGAGGTGCCTGGTCTCGCCGACGCTGCTGCCGAGGCGGGCCAATCGCCCCTCGAGTTCATGCGCGACCGCGGTGCCTTCGCGGTGCCGACCGACCCGTACAAGCCCTACGAGCGCCCGGTCGCCCGTTCGGCGGTCGACGACTGTGTGCAGGACGGCGCAGGCGTGTTCCGCAAGCCCGGCACGATCGGGATGTTCGACGGCTCGGACGCCAGCTTCGATACGACCGAGTTGGCCAAGCTCGGCGATGGATCACCTGCCGTGGAGATCGACGGCGAGGTGATGGAGGGCTTCCCGACGCCGTCCAAGAAGCTCGAGCTGTTCTCGACCACGCTGCACGAGTGGGGCTGGCCCGAGTACGCCACGCCGCAGTGGATTCCGTCCCATGTGCACTGGGAGGATCTCGATCTCGCCGGCGACGAGCGCATTCTGCTGCCGACATTCCGCATCCCGACGTTGATTCACACCCGGTCGGCGAACAGCAAGTGGCTCAACGAGATCAGCCACCGTCACCCGCTGTGGATTCATCCTTCCGATGCCGAGAAACTCGGAATCGAAGAGAACGGGCTCGTGCGCATCACGACCCGCATCGGTCACTTCGTGATCCAGGCCTGGCGCACGGAGGGCATCCGGCCTGGCGTGGTCGCCGCGTCGCATCACATGGGCCGTTGGCGTATCGAGGAGGACGAGGCGCGGTCGTGGGGAACCGGGCGCGCGGTGCTCGACAACGAGGGCTCGTCGTGGCGGCTCACGCGCACCGAGGGGATGACCGCATACGAGAGTGACGATCCCGACACCAGCCGGATCTGGTGGAACGACACCGGTGTCCACCAGAACCTGACGTTCTCAGTGCAGCCGGATCCGATCTCTGGAATGCAGTGCTGGCATCAGCGCGTTCGTGTCACGGCCGCGGCTGACGGCGACCGTTACGGCGATGTCGTGGTCGACACGACCAAGTCGCGTGAGGCCTATCTCGAATGGTTGGCGATGACAAGACCTGCGCCCGGACCCGACGGGCTGCGACGACCGTTGTGGTACGCGCGCCCGCTCAAGCCGACCATCGGCGCATATCGCCTCTGACCCTTCGTCACCGGACCAACTCTCGGCGTCGATCGCTGCGGAAATCGCCGGTTGTGACGCCGAGAGTGCGGATCGGGCGCGATTGCGGCGCGCTGCGGCGATCAGACGAGGCGGGCGGGGCGGCTGTCGATGACCCCGGTGTCGAAGCCGACCGTGTGGAGCCCGCCGCGGAAGCGTGCGTGCTCGATCTTCAGGCACCGATCCTGTACGACGTCGAGGCCTGCGGCCGCGGCCGCGATCGCCGCATCGTCGTCGCGCAGGCCGAGTTGGAACCAGACCGCTGCTGCACCGACGGCGATCGCCTCGTCGGTCACCTGTCCGAGGTCGTCCTGGCGGCGGAACACGTCGACGATGCCGGGCACCGACGGCAGCGCGTCGAGCGACGGGTACACGGGCCTGCCGAGTATCTCGTCGAGCCGCGGGTTGACGAAACTCACGTCGTAATCGGTCGCACCGAGCAGGTAGGTGGCGACGAAATGACTCGCCCGCGCCGGGTTGTCGGACATGCCGACGATCGCGACATTCCGGGTGCGTTGCAGGAGCGCGAGGCGCTGTGGTGCGACCTCGAGGATGGTCATCGGTCGCCTCCTCGTAGGGCCGCCGCCAGCGCCTGATCGAGGTCGGCGCAGATGTCGTCGACATCTTCGAGCCCAACCGAGATGCGTACGAGATCAGGCGCGATACCGCCGGCGGTCAGGGCTTCGTCGTCGAGCTGTTGATGGGTCGTGGAGGCCGGATGGATGACGAGTGTTCGCGTGTCGCCGATGTTTGCCAGATGGCTCGCCAGCCGGACCGATTCGATGAACAGTGCGCCGGCCTCCCGCCCGCCACGGACTCCGAATGCGAAGACGGCGCCAGGCCCTTCCGGCATGTAGCGCTGTGCCCGGTCGTACCAGGGGGAGTCCGGCAGTCCGCTGAACGCCACCCACTCGACCGCGTCGTGCGCTTCGAGGTAGCGGGCGACGGCGTGGGCGTTCTCGGCGTGCTGGCGCATCCGCAGGGCGAGCGTCTCGAGACCCATCAGGAACAAGAACGCATTGAACGGTGTCATCGTCGCGCCGACATCGCGGAGCTGTTCGGAACGAACCCGGGTGAGGTATCCGTACTCGGCGAAGTTCCCCCACCAGCTGATGCCGCCGTAGCTCGGGATCGGCTCGGTCATCAAGGGGAAGCGTCCGTTGTCCCACGGAAACCGACCCGACTCGACGATCGCGCCGCCGAGCGAGGTGCCGTGGCCGCCGATGAACTTGGTGACCGAGTGCAGCACGATGTCGGCCCCGAACTCGATCGGTCGGCAGAGGTACGGAGTGGCCATCGTCGAGTCGATGATGAGCGGAATGTCGTTGGCGTGCGCGACGTCGGCGAGGCCTTCGAGGTCGGGGATCATGCCGGACGGGTTGGCAACGATCTCGGCGTAGACCGCACGGGTCTTGGGCGTGATCGCCGCGGCCACCACGTCGGGTTCGGGATGCGCCAGAAATGTCGTCTCGACCCCGAATCGGGCGAGGGTGACCTCCATCAGGGTGCGCGTTCCGCCGTAGAGCTGCGCGCTCGACACGATGTGATCGCCCGCACCGACGAGTGATGCGAGCGCGAGGAACTCCGCGGACTGCCCGCTCGCCGTGCCGATCGCACCGAGTCCGCCCTCGAGCGACGCCATCCGCTCTTCGAACGCCGCGACCGTCGGATTGGAGATGCGGCTGTAGATATGGCCGTACGTCTGCAGGGCGAACAGGTTGGCCGCTTCGTCGGTGTCGCCGAAGACATACGCCGAGGTCTGGTAGATCGGCACTGCTCGCGCGCCCGTGGCCGGGTCGGGACGCCCGCCGGCGTGTACCGCACGCGTTCGAAAGCCGGGACGGGTCTCGCCGGCGTTGTCGTGGGACTCGATCATTTCACCATGCTCGCGCGGGCCTGCGCCGGGCGATTCATGCGCAGTGGTCGCGCGGCGAGCGGTACTCGTGACCGACAGGGACGAATCGTCGAACTCAGGTGACGACGACGGTTGTGCCGACGGTGGCGAAACCCCACATGAACTGCGCGTCGGTGTTGTGCTGACGCTGGCAACCTCCGGAGAGTCGGGTACCCAGTTCGTCGGTTGTCATGTACGGCGAGTTGTCGGCGACATGAAGTGGGATCCCGTGGAAGCCGATGTGTCCGATATCGGTCTTCTGGTAGCGGATCATGTTCGGCAGCCACGCCTTACCGTTCCAGGCGGTCGACATCTCCGAGCGGCTGTACACCGTGTGCGTCCCGGGCTGTTCGTTGCTGTACTTGCTGCCCGCGACCAGCCACGACCGGATGATCGATCCGTCCTCGGCCACTGCCCATGTGCGCTGACCAGCTCGGTCGTAGACGACCCGGCGGCCGCTCCCGGAGTTGTCGGGGAGCGGAGGAGCGTCGTCGCCGGCTGAGGCGACCGGGGAGAGCTTGACACCCCAGAGGTCGACGGCGCCGGGCGCCGGTGCGGGCGTGTGCGTGACGAGCGACTCCTCATCGGGCCAGACCGCCAGTTCGATCGCGCTCTCGCGTCCGACGACACCATCGACGAACAGATCCTGATCGGTCTGATAGGAGCGGACGGCGGTCAACGTGGAATCGCCGAAGTCGCCGTTGACGTCGCCATCGAAGTAGCCCTCGGCGCGCAGTGCGTCCTGGAGGCAGGCGACACCATCCCCGGACGAGCCGAGCCGTACCGACAGTGCTTCGATCGTACAGCCGCCATCGGCACGCTCGGGATCGACCGAACTCTCGGACTCGGCGGCGTTCTGGCCGAGCTCACCTTCGAGGTCGGGGAGTTCGGCACCGACTTGGACAACTTCGATCGTCCCGTCCGTGACGACGGGCGCTGCGTCCTCGACGACGATCTGGTCGTTCGATGTGCTGGAGGGCCCGGCGGTCAGCAGCGCAGCGACTGCGGCGCCACCGCGGACGATGGCGCTGACGGCGCCCAGCACAACCGGTCGTCGGCTATCGCGCGGCGGCTCGTGCACGGGTATGCCCATACCCGGCGGGGGAAGTGTCGGAGACCCAGCCATTGGCGCGCGAGCCTACCGACGGTGACCACTGGAGTCCGACCCATCCGACCCGTTTCCGTAATGTTCGCGAGCGGCGCCCGGTCGCTCGTCGGCACACTTGGGTCGAGGGCTCACGAGCCGGGCAGACTTGGACGCGATGGACTTCGACATGCCGCCCGAGGATCACCCAGCACGGGCCGCCGTGCGCGAGTGGATCGCGGCGAACCCCCGCCCGTCCGGCGCAGAGATGGCCGACTCCGGCTACGTCGTGCCGCACTGGCCGCGCCCGTGGGGCCTCGAGGCGGGACCGCTCGATCAGTTGGTCATCGACGAGGAACTCGCCGCCGCAGGTATCCGGCGTCCGTCGAACGCGATCGGTATCGGCTGGGCGGCCCCGACGATCCTGCTCGCCGGCACCGACGAGCAGAAGGAGCGGTACCTGCCGGGGATCTTCAGCGGTGAGGAGTTCTGGTGTCAACTGTTCTCCGAGCCGGACGCCGGCTCCGATCTCGCCAACCTCGCGACACGGGCGGTGCGCGACGGCGACGAGTACGTCGTCAACGGCTCCAAGATCTGGTCGAGCGGCGCGCATCACTCGAAGTTCGGGATCCTCATCGCCCGCACAGACCCCGACCAGCCCAAACACAAGGGCATCTCCTACTTCATCTGCCCCATGGACCAGCCCGGGCTGACGATGCAGCCGATCATCGACATGACCACGGCCCACTCGTTCAACCAGGTCTTCTTCGACGACATGCGCCTGCCCGCCGACATGCTGGTGGGCGATGAGGGCGAGGGTTGGAGATTGGCCAAGGTCACCCTCTCCAACGAGCGGGTGTCACTCTCCTCGGCCGGCTCCTTGTGG
>JASJHI010000414.1:0-10551 GCA_033791105.1 Acidimicrobiia bacterium
CACGACTACGGCGACAGCGTCGACCACGCCAACTACATGCCGACGTTCCCCTTCACCGGCACCGTCAAGAAGGTCACCTTCGATCTGTCCGGCGACGCGATCAAGGACGCCGAGGCCGAAGCCCGCCACGCGATGTCCAAGCAGTAGAAGTGCTCGCCGGGCAGGACAATGCCCGGCGATGGAACGGCGCAAGTTCGACGCGCCGCTGAATGGCCGGCCGACGCGCCGACGTGATCAGCGGGTGGCGACTGCGTCGATCGACCGGGCGGTGACGTCGGCGATGCGAGCGATGTCCTCGTCGTCGATGATCATCGGCGGCGCGAACAGGAGGCCGTCGTTGACCGTCGGTCCGGAGCCGCCGGGATAGATCCACACACCGCGATCGAGTGCCTCGGCCACAACCCGTAAGGACGGGAACCCATCGAGTTCGACACCGACCATCAGGCCGCGGCCGCGGACCTCGACGACCTGCGGATGGTCGCCGACCGCTTGGTCGAGTGCGGTGAACAGCTTCGCGCCCTGCGTGGCCGCCCGATCGACGAGCTGCTCACGCTCGATGATGTCGAGCACGGCGAGCGCTCCCGCGCAGGTCGAGTCGTGCGCCGAGTACGTGAAGAACATGACGTTGCCGCCCGCCTCGGTGACCGGGTCGACGACGTCGTTCGACGCACTGACGAGCGACAGTGGCACGTATCCCCCGCCGACACCCTTCGCCGAGACGAGCACGTCGGGCACCCAGCCGTCGTGCTCGTGGCCCCATCGGCGACCGGTCCGTCCGAAGCCGGTCATCACCTCATCGGCGATGGTGAGCACGCCGTACTCGCGACACACCTCGGCGACCTGCACCCAGTAGTCGGGTGGCGCGATCAGAGCGGCACCCGCGGCGCCGATCACGGGTTCGGCGATGAAGGCCGCGACCGTGTCGGGACCGGCCGCCTCGATGGCACCGGCCAGTGCATCGGCGTCGTCCCAAGGGACCTTCGGGTACTCGTGCAGCAAGGGCTCGAAGCCGCTGCGCCGACGCTCGTGACCGCCGATCGCCAACGTTGCGATCGTTGCGCCGTGATAGCTCGGGACGCGGCCGATCACCTTGTGTCGTCGCTCCTCCCCGCGAGCGAGATGGTGGAGTCGGGCGAGACGCACAGCGGTGTCGTTGGCCTCACTGCCGCCACCCGCGAAGAAGACGTGTTCGAAGCCGCTCGGCAACCAGTCGTCGACCAGTCGGTCGGCGAGCGCGAGCCTGTTCGGAGTCGGCCAGATCGGCGGCACGTAGCCGAGCTCGCGCATTGCGGCGGCGACCGCGTCGACCACCTCGGGACGCCCATGCCCGATGTTGCAGACCACGGCGCCGCCTGCCGCGTCGATGATCTCCCGTCCGTCGTCGGTGTACAGGCGCACACCGTCGGCGCGCACGATCGTCGGCGGGTCCGCCGCCTGCGCGGTGAACGAGTATCGATCGTGAGCCTGGGGTCCGTGCACGCCCACCAACCTAAGCGCATCCACCGTGAGCGCTTCCCACCTCAGCCCATCCGTGGATCGTGTACCAACGGCGTCGCACACCGTCGGCGATACTGAGTCCGATGTCGGAGGTGCGCGTCGACCCGGTGACCGGCACGATCGTCCACGTCGTCGGCACGCGCCAGACCCGGCCGAACCTGCCGACGGGCGGCTGTCCGTTCTGTGTCGGTGGCATCGAGGCGCCCGATCCGTACGACGTCCGCTGGATCCCGAACCGCTGGCCGGCAATGGACGGCGACCGCTGCGAGGTCGTGCTCTACACCGCCCGACACGACGCGGCGTTCGCCTCGCTCCGCAGCGGCGGAGCTCGACAGGTCATCGATCTGTGGGCCGAGCGAACCGCCCGACTCGGCGCCCGAGACGATGTCGAATACGTACTCATATTCGAGAATCGTGGCGCCGAGGTCGGTGCCACGATCAGCCATCCTCACGGCCAGATCTACGCGTACGACCACGTACCCCGCCGGCAGGCGACGAGACTCGAGTCGGGTTGGACACCAGACGACCGACCGGGAGAACGCTCGATCGCAGCCGGCGACCGGTGGCACGCATGGGTACCGCATGCTCCCGTTTTCCCGATCTCGGTCGACATCGCCCCGCGCGACCGGATCGCGGATCTCTCGACGATGTCGGACGCCGATCGCGGGGAATTCGCTGCGTTGCTCGTCGACGTCCTCGGTCGACTCGACCGCCTGTACGACACGCCGCTGCCCTACATGATGTCGCTCAACCAGCAGCCGAGCGCCGGAGAGTGGGGCGACGCGTGGTTCAACGTCGAGATCGTCTCGCCCTGGCGGGCAGCCGGTGTGCCGCGCTTCATCGCTGCGGCAGAGGTGGCCGGCGAGGAGTACTTCAATCCGGTCGTCCCCGAAGAGCTGGCCGAACGGCTGCGGGACCTCGCGTGACCGTGCACAGCCCAGGGATGCGCCGATGCTCCCGGTGATCGGGCCGCTCGCGCCGTGGGCAGACCCGGAGATCGTCCAGCTCAATCGATTGCCGACGCACGTTCCCCTGTCGGGCTCCACTCGGCGGTCGCTCGACGGCACGTGGGCGCTTGAGATGTTCGAGAACCCGGACCGCGTCCCGGCCGGCGCGCTCGGCGGTCGACGGAGGCGAGCGGTCGACGTCGATGTGCCGGGCAATTGGACGATGCAGGATCTCGGCGGCTTCGTCGACCTGCCGCAGTACACGAATGTGCGGATGCCATTCCCCGGACCGCCGCCGGCCCTTCCGGAACGCAACCCGACCGGCATCTATCGGCGGTCGTTCGACGTACCGCAATCGTGGCTGCCACGACGGACCGTCCTCCACGTCGCAGGCGCCGACAGCGTGCACGCCGTCTACGTCAACAAGGCGTTCATCGGGTACGGCACCGACAGCCGACTGCCGAGCGAGTACGACGTCGGCCACCATCTCCACGCAGGTACCAACGAGTTGGCGATCGTCGTCGTGCGCTTCAGCGCGCAGAGCTACGTCGAAGATCAGGACCAGTGGTGGATGGCCGGCCTGCACCGATCGGTCTGGGTCGAGTCCCGACCGCTGATTCACCTCTGCGACCTGCCGATCGCAACCGGTTACGACGCGACCGGCGGGCGCGGATGGATCGAGGTCGCGCCGTCGGTCGACTTCGGCGGCGCTCCGGAGCGTGGCTGGACCGGGCGCACGACGGTGCGCGACCCGGCGGGCGACGAGGTCGCGGTGCGCGATGGCACACCGATCCCGCACCGGCATCAGGCGTTCAACGAGTTCACCGGATTCACCGTCACCGAACGGTTCGCACTGCGACGCGCCCGCCCGTGGAGTGCCGAGTCGCCGGAGCGGTACGAGGTGACGGTCGATCTGATCGATCCTCGTGGTCGGCTCAGACAGACCGAGCGGCAACTCGTCGGGCTGCGCACGGTCGAGGTTCGCGATCGGGCGCTGCTCGTCAACGGCCGGCCGATCTGGGTCTTCGGTGTCAACCGGCACGAGCATCATCCCGACCGTGGCAAGGCTGTCACCGTCGCGGACATGCGCCGCGATCTCGAGGTGATGCGACAGCACAACATCACCGCCATCCGGACGTCCCACTATCCGAACGACTCGACGTTCTACGACCTCTGCGACGAACTCGGCTTCTACGTGGTCGACGAAGCGAACATCGAGAGCCATGCCTACGAGCAGAGCCTCTGCGACGACCCCCGTTACCGGGCGACGTGGCTCGACCGCGGGGCGCGGATGGTGCAGCGCGACCGGAACCATCCGTCGGTGATCATCTGGAGCCTCGGCAACGAGAGCGGCTACGGGAGCCATCACGATGCGCTGGCCGGATGGATCCGGCGTACAGACCCGACCCGACCACTCCACTACGAGGACGCGATCCGCAGCGAGGGCTGGCTCGACGGTGGGCTCGCGGCGACCGACATAGTGTGTCCCATGTACACGGGGATCGATGAGATCCGCGCTTATGGAGAGGACGCCCGCGGGAACCGACCGCTGATCCTGTGCGAGTACAGCCACGCGATGGGCAACAGCAACGGCTCGCTCGCCGACTACTGGGACGTCATCACGTCGACCGATGGCCTCCAGGGCGGGTTCATCTGGGAGTGGAAGGATCATGGCCTGCGCCAACACCTTCCCGATGGCACCTCGAGGCTCGCGTATGGCGGACAGTTCGGCGACGAACCCAACGATGGCAACTTCGTCGCCGACGGACTCGTGTCGCCGGAAGTCGATCCACACCCCGCGCTCGCTGAGGTCGCGTGGGTCCATCGCCCCGTGACGGTCGAGCGAACGCGAGGTGGTCTGCGGATCGAGAACCGGCAGTCGTTCACCGACCTGAGTCGACTCCGGCCGGAATGGCAAATGCTCGTCGGCGGCGAGATCGCGAAGCGAGGTGTGCTTCGGCTCCCCCGCGTCAACCCCGGCGAGCAGGTGACGGTGCCCGTACCGTGCGAGACGCCGCCTGGTTCGCACGAGGTCACATTCACCGTCCGCTGGTCGACACGCGACGAAGCGTGGTTCGCGCCGGCCGGTCATCTCGTCGCGTGGGATCAGGTGATGCTCCGGCGAGCGGGTCGTGCGCGCCCGCCGGCGCCGGCCGCCGGGACACCCCTGCATGCCGTCGCCGATCTGACGTTGGTACCCGAGCTGAACATCTGGCGCGCCCCGGTGGACAACGACGGGTTCAAGCTGATGCCGGAACTCGCGCAGCGGTGGGCGGTGGGGGGCCGAGCACTGCAGCGGTGGCTCGATGCCGGTCTTGCCGATCGCAGAGCGGACGAACTCGTCGACCATGTCGTCGACATCGACGAGACCCCGAACGGGACGATCCACCGCCACGAGGTACATGTGCAGGAGGGGCTCAGCGACCTGCCTCGCATCGGCGTCACCTTCACCCTGCCCGGCCGCTTCGATCGGATTCGCTGGTTCGGGCGGGGTCCGCACGAGAACTATCCCGATCGCAACCGGTCAGCGATGCTCGGCGTCTGGGAGGCCGCGCCCGACGAACTTCCATACCTCGTGCCGCAGGACTTCGGGCTGCGCACGGACTGCCGCTGGATCGAGTTCGTCGACAGCTCCGACGACGAGACCGTGCGAATCGATGTTGTCGAACCACAGGTACTGCACTTCTCGGCCACCCATCACACTCCCGACGACCTCTTCCGGGCCCGGGAGCTCAGCGAGCTTCGGCGCCGTGACGAGTTGGTCGTCTGTCTCGACGTCGCGCATCGTGGACTCGGCACCGCGAGCTGCGGGCCCGACGTGCTTCCGCAGTTCCGCCTGGCGGCCGGTACATACCGGTTCGCCTACCGGATCGGTCGGCGCTGACCGACGAGCCGCCGAGGATCGATGCGCCCGCGCTCGGGGTGCACAGCCGGATGTCGGCCGTGTGTCCGTCGTGCCCGTATCGATCGAGCACGTACTCGGTGAAGCGATCGGCGCGGGCGTCGTCGATCAGCGCGACCGCACACCCGGCGAACCCGCCGCCGGTCATCCGCGCGCCGAGGCACCCCGGCGCGTCGAGGGCAATGTCGGCGATCTCGTCGAGTCCGGGGCCGGACACCTCGTACAGCTCGCGCAGACTCTCGTGGCCGGCGATCATCAGTCGGCCGACGGCGGCCGAATCGCCACGACGCATTGCGTTCGCAGCGTCGAGCGTCCGCCCGTTCTCCTCGATGACATGGCGGGCGCGTTTCCGATCGACCGGGTCGGCGATTCGGTCCAGTTGATCGATGGTCGCGTCGCGGAGCTCGGCGACACCGATCGCGGTAGCCGCACGCCGGCATGCGGCACGCCGATCCGCATACGCGCCGTCGGCGAGCGACCGACGGGTCCCTTTGTCGAGCACCGCGACAATGACGTTGTCGGGGAGTGGTACAGGTGTGATCGTCAGGGCGCGGCAGTCGATCAATCCGGCGCAACCGCTCACGGCGCCGGCGGAAATGAGCTGATCCATGATCCCGCTCGGGAGCCCGATGATCTCGTTCTCGACGCGCTGCGCGAGCAGGGCAATTTCAAGCGGCGACCAGATCCGGCCGGCCCTGGCGAGGAGCAGCGAGATCGTCGCAACCTCGACCGCCGCCGACGACGAGAGCCCGGCGCCGGCAGGAACGTCGGACGCGATCGTCGCTCGCCAGCCGCCGGAAGGGACGCCGCGTTGTGCGAGAAGCGTGAGCACACCGGCGATGTGTCGTGCCCACGGCTCGACCGCAGCCGGATCGCCTGTCGGTTCGATGGTCGCCTCACCGAACTGCTCGGAGGCGACCCCGACGGGTCCGTCCACCCGATCACCCTCTGATGTGGTGGCGACGACCGTCGCGCTCGGCAACGCCATCGGCAGCGTGAAGCCGTCGTTGTAGTCGGTGTGCTCACCGATCAGGTTCACACGGCCAGGCGCCCGGGAGACGACCTCAGGGTCGCCCCACCGGACTCGGTGGGCCCCCACGCAGCGATCGGCGGCGTCGGTGCCGTGCACTCGAGCGACGCTACTGCTCCTTCGAGCCGGAAGAGCCGGGGGTCTTGTCAATTCGTGAGATCGAATTCGGTAGATCGAGCTTGACAGATCGAACATGTGTTCGTAGGATCGGCATATGGAGACGATCGAGCGGCCAGGAGAGCTCGCAACAGCAACCGAGGCGTTCGCCGGGGAGGCCGATCAGGCTGTCCTCGACGAAGAGTTGAACGTCATCGCCGGGCACCTGAACGCACAACACGCCCGCCTCGTCGACGCAACAATCGAGTTGCTGGCCAACCCGATCCGCTGGCAAGGACCAGGCGTGTGGACCCCCGAGCAGTACCTCTGCTGGCGCGTCGGACTCGCCACCAGCCGGGCAGGCCAGATCGTCGACATCGCCCGGCGCGTCGATCAACTCCCGATCTGTGTCGCAGCGTTCCGGCGCGGAGAGATGGCCATCGACGCAATGGCAACAATCGCCAAACGGGCACCCTGGTGGACCGACGACACCGCCTGCAACTACGGCATCGCGATGACGGTCTCGCAGCTGCGCAACGTGCTCGCGAAATACCCGTTTCCCGACATCCCCCACCCCGACGCAACAGATCCCGACGCAACCGTCCCCGACGAGGGGACTTCTACGGGAGATGCGCCCAGACACCCCGCACCCGATGACGACTCGAACAGCGAGATCCCGGCGCGGCCCGTCGACCCCGAATCCGGTGATCGCTGCCGATTCGGGTGGGACGACACCGGCCGCTTCCACATGTCCCTCGACACCGACGCCGCCACCGGCGCGGTCATCGAGACCGCACTCACCGAGGCCCGCGACGCCCTGTTCAACGACGGCAATGCCGATGTCGACTGGGTCGACGCGATCCGCGAACTCTGCAACCGCTCACTCGACGAAATCGATGGTTCGGACCGCCGAGACCGATTCCGGGTCAACATCCATCTCGACACCCACGGCAACGCCGTCGACGCCACCGGCTGGCGGCTCCCCGACGCCATCCGCCGCCACGTCATCTGCGACGGCCTGCTCAGCCCGGTCTTCGTCGCCGACGGCATTCCGCTCTCGGTCGGCCGCACCCAACGCATCGTCCCCGAACGCACCCGCCGACAAGTCATCCTGCGCGACCAAGGCTGCCGAATCCCCGGCTGCAACATCCGCCGCTTCCTCGAAGTGCATCACATCATCCACTGGGAAGATCTCGGGCCGACCGACACGTGCAATCTGATCTGCCTGTGTCCCCACCACCACCGGCTACATCATCGAAACAAACTCGGCATCACCGGCAACGCCGACCTCCCCGACGGAGTCGCGTTCACCAATGTGGCCGGCAACCCGATCGCCCAGACCGGAACGAAACCGAGACCCCCTGGGGCACCACCACCCACACCGGCCGGCACCTACCGACACCCACTCGGCGAACGACTCGACACCAAATGGGTCAACTTCAACCCACCCCGCGGACACCGCTTGGCGGTGGGCCATGCAGCGACCCCACCCGATACGAGCTGATCGGAAGCCGACCTCGGGCGATCCCCTCGAGGCACTCGTTCGCCATCGGGTGACACCGTGACGGCTCGCTACAGTCGGCCCGTGGAGGAACTCGCCCAACAGCCGTGGCGCCTGTACCCGGCCGAGGATCCCGACGCGTTGGCGATCCGGATGGTCGGCGGTGGGACTCGAACGTGGGACGAGTTGGAGACGCGCGCCCGCCGTGTCGCGCGAGCACTCGGAGCGGAACGAATCGAGGCAGGCGGCGCCTTCGCCGTGCTTGCCGAGAACCGGCTCGAGTGGGGAGAACTCCACGCAGGAAACGCTCGGGCAGGCACCCGACTGGTGCCCCTCAATTGGCATCTCACCGCCCGCGAACTCTCGGAATTGCTGACCGACAGCGGCGCGCAATTGCTGATCTCGGACGAACAGCACGGGGAACGCGGCAGGGAGGCCGCTGCGCTCGCCGGCATCGACCGCTTTCTGACCCTCGGCGAAGAGTACGAGGGCTGGCTCGCCTCGTTCTCCGACGAACCGTTGCCCGAGCGCGCCGCCGGGTCGTTGATGCTCTTCACCGGCGGTACCACCGGGCGGTCGAAGGGCGTTGACCGATCCGATCGACACTCCTCGGTCACCGATTGGCCAAAGCTTTCACAGGCGTGGGCACGACTGACGCGCATGCCCGCCGTGGGCAGGTCCCTCGTGACAACTCCGCTGTACCACGCGCTCGGAGGGATCGCCTTCCAGGCGTCGCTCGCGTTCGGAGTGCCGGTCGTCGTCGACGGTCGCTTCGACGCGCCGCGCACGCTGCAATTGATCGAGGAGCATCGCATCACGACGACCGCGATGGTGCCGACGCAGTTCATCCGGCTCCTGAAGCTCGACGACGACGTCCGGCAAGCGGCCGATGTGTCATCGCTGGAGTGGGTGCTGCACACGGCCGCACCCTGTCCCGACTGGGCGAAGCGGGCGATGATCGACTGGTTCGGACCGGTCATCTACGAGCTCTACGGCTCGTCGGAGGGAACCGGTCCGGCGATCTGCGACAGCGAGGAGTGGCTCGCGCATCCCGGCACGGTCGGGCGGGCGTCGGCGGCGGTCGAGTACTCGATCGTCGATGACGACGGCCACGACCTGCCGACCGATGAGATCGGCACGATCTACTGCCGGCGGTTCGATGGTGCACCCGAGTATCACGGTGACCCCGAGAAGACGGCGGCGATGGTGCTTCCCGACGGCCGGTTCACCGTTGGCGACCTCGGCTGGCTCGACGAGGAGGGCTTCCTCTACCTCGCCGACCGGCGCGTCGACCTCATCATCAGCCGGGGATCGAACATCTATCCCGCCGAGATCGAAGGTGTGCTCGTAGAGCATCCGACGATTGCCGACGCCGCCGTCTTCGGGCTTCCGCATCCCGAGTGGGGCCAGTCGATCATCGCCGTGCTCGAACCGGTCGATGCCTCCACCGGTGTCGACACGAAGAGCGTCCTGACTTTCGTCAGCGAGCGGCTGGCAGCGTTCAAGGTGCCGGACCGTGTCGACGTCGTCGAGAAGTTGCCGCGGGAGGCCCACGGCAAGCTGAAGAAACGGCTCCTGCGCGATCGGTACCTTTCCGTCGGCCAGTAGCCACCGACCAAATGCCGCCGATCGGTGACCTGCGATCAGTGATCTTCGTTGACTGAGCGCTGCTCGCGCTCGCCGCGCGCTTCCTGATGCGCCGACACGCGTTCGCTGACGATCCTCCACAGCGTCTCGACCTCCGGGCCGAGATCGACGCCCAGACACCGGGTGAGCGTGTTCCGGTAGTCGTCACCGTCGGTGATGTGTCGCTTGATGGTCTCACCGTCGGTGATCTCGAGATGTGTCGTGTTGCGCAGCGCCTCGTACCCGCGTTCGTTCCGTCGGCTCACGACGGCGAACCTGACGAACGTCGACTCGGGATCGGTCTGAAGCGAGGTGGACTGTGACTGGTAGTCAGCGAGCGCCATCGGCGTTTCGGTGAAGTCGGAGCTGGTAGCCATCCCGCTCGGGGCGTTGTGGAACCGCCACCATGTCTCATCGAGCCGTTCGAGGCGATAATCCGACCCTCCGTCTGTCCAACCGCGTTCCTCGAGCGGGAACGGCTCGAGCGGGCCGTCGCCGAGCCCGACGTCGACGACGTAGCGGCGGTCGAGGTCGACGAGACCCACCATGTGGTTCGCTTCCGCGGCTTCACCCATGAACTCTCGACCGACAGCGCCCGACACCCGCGTCACGTCGAAGCCCATCGTCCGCAGCGCCCAAGTGACCGTGCCGTTCATCTCGTAGCACCATCCGCCACGACGTCGCGTGACGAGTTTGTCGCGGAACGCATTCTCGTCGAGCACGTTCTCGCGACCGAACTGGATCTCGAGGTTCTCGTACGGGACGGCGAGCACATGTGCTCGGTGGATCGCTGTCAGTGTGCCGAGATCGACGGTGGTTGGGCCGTCGTAGCCGATCCGTTCGAGGTACCGCGCGAGCATCGTTCCACGGTAGCTGCGTAGCCGGCGGGTCGGCCTCGCCCTCGGTTGGCGCGCTCGGAGAGAGTCGAACTCCCAACCGCTTGATCCGTAAT
>JASJHI010000415.1:0-2998 GCA_033791105.1 Acidimicrobiia bacterium
GCTAACCGATCTGCTCATCGCCTGTCATGACCGCCACGCGCACGCTGAGCTCGAGCCGCGATTCGCCCGTCAACTGACTGCGAACCTGGACGGGATGCCGCCTCGCCGCACGCGTTGACTCGCGAGATAGAACACCTGGTCGACATCGGAGGGAATCGTGCTTTCGGGTCACCGCGACCACCGCGCGATCGCCGTGCGTCACGGACTCTCCACCCGCGTCCGGTGAGGGGAACGCTCATCGGACGGTTCGCGAGGCTGACGCGCTCGCCGATCGTCAGTCGCGAACCGTCTCACTTGACGATCCCCAAGCGGACGCGGTCCGGTGCGCCGGGTTTCTGACCGATGCTGTGACGTCCTTCGAGTTCGTCTCGCCTGGCGCTGGTGCGACGCTCACAGCGGTTCTCCCGACTGCAGCCAGGGTGCTACACAGGGAGTCGGGCGTGAACGAGGAGGTTCTGGTCTTGCCAGCAGTGCTCGGTGGTCTCGCCGATGTTGTCGAGGAACCCGTCGAGGGCGTCGGCGAGGGCGTCGGGCCCGTACAGGGCGAATGTTGAGTAGTGGTGGTGACGGACCTGGTCGATCAGCCGAGCCCGGGTCGCTCGGCGGGTGAACTCGAAACAGGTCATATTCACGGTTTCGAACTGGCTGAGAGCCTGTTGGAATGTCGCCTCATCGTGGAGTCGTGTCTCGCGGGAAATGAAACCCGGAAAGTGACGGCCCCAGATCGAGTTGGCATTCTGTGCCGGTGTCCGCGTGTAGATGAACAGATCACCACCAGGCTTCAGCACTCGGGCGACCTCATTCACGAATTGGCAGAGATCGAAGTGATGAACAGCATTGAATGTGGTCACGAAGTCCGCTGAGGAACCCGCGAACGCGAGATGCTCGCTGATACAACGAACGGCTGGGACACGGTGCCGTTCCTCCTGTTGTGTAAGCCTGACAAGCATCGAGTGATTAAAATCCACACCGACCAGAAAAGACTGTGGTGCGAGCGCGTCGAGAAGTTGCTCTGTGTAGCGGCCCGTCCCCGCTCCGATGTCGATCCCGACGAGGGGTCGATCGGGTAACTGACGACGAACATGGGATACATGCCGGTGATCGGTGGTCCTCACCGTTCGGTAACTCGACGCGATCGCATCAAAATGCCGCGACAGCGCCGACGACTCCACTCATACCTCCACTTCCAGTCCGAGTTTGGACCCTACGCCAGACTCGCCACATCGCACGACCTGCAGCACGACACTGTGCCCAAGTCGACGGACGCAGGCCGTCTCGGTCGGGGATCCACGTCCGAGACGCATGGCGCGGGGAATCTGGGCGCACAGCCCACGTGGGGGAGTGTCCGAGCGCGGTTCCCCAAGTGATTCCCTATGGAGGCTGGGGTTGTCAAGCAGTTCTTTGGTTGACGGGGCCGGTGGCGGTCAGGGACGATGTGTGGTGGGGAAGGTCGCCTCGTTTGTCGGCGCCTCGAGCGCTTGACCTCACATGTGCTGTGAGCACTTGTTGAGGGGCCTTCCCCACTTTCTTGCTGCGGCGGCGAGCTCGAACCTCTGGCGGGACGGTCCAGTGTTCGGCGATGATTGCTTTAGCCTCGTCGTGTTCAACGGGGCGGCCGTCGATGTCGGAGATGACGTAGGGCATGCCGCGGGTCATCACGGCCCAGAACCGCTCGGCGAGGTTGGCGGCGACGACGCACAGGGCGCCGAGGTGGTTCTTGCCGCGTTCGACGATCTGGATGTAGTAGATCCGGGCGAGTTGGGGATCGATCTTGCGGGCGGTGTCGGCGGCACGCACGAGTGTGGTGCGCAGCAGCGACGACCCGGCCTTGGACATCGGTTGGCCCTTGCGGTCGGTGTCACCGGTCTCAGACGCGCGCGGGACCAACCCGGTGAAGGACCGGAACTGTTTACCGCGTGCGAACCGGGTCGGGTCGCCCATCGCTGCAACCAGAGCGGGGCCGCCGATGTCGGCAACGCCGGGCAGGCTGCGAGCCAGCCCGGTCGGGTCGACCCACCGATAGGCGATCTCGCGTTGTTCGCCATGTTTGGTGAGCTCGACTTGGATGGCGCGTAACAATCTCACCTCCGTTGCGACTTCGTCGGCGAGATCGGTAAACGCAACCGCACCGTGCCCGTTGTAGAGCTCGATCGATGCTTCCGCGGCGGCGATCCACTCTTCGGCACGTTCGACGCCTTGCTGGCTGTGTGATGCTTTGCTGATCAGCGCGGTAAGTCGTTTGACACCCAACCTGACCAGCACGTTCGGGTCCGCTGCGCGTTCCAACACGGCCAGATCAGCAGCCCCGAGATCGGCGGTCAGCGGAGTCATTGGCATCAAGGTGCGGACCAGATCCTTGATACGCACCTTGTGTTCTGATGCTGCCCGCGTCAAACGATCCGTTGCCCGGACTCGTCGATCCAACGCGGCCCGCTCGACACCGGGCAACACCAGCGGCTGCAACCCATCGGGGTCGAACAACGCCAACCGGGCCAACGTGTCAGCATCAATCCCGTTGGTCTTGGTGTGCCGCGACAAGAACCGACGCAGATCATGCGCCTTGGCCGACGACACCCGGAACACCCGATGCCCCCGTGCCGAGAAGAACACCGCGATCGGCAACCACGCCGGCCCGGTCGGTTCCATCACCACCTCGAGCGTCGCCCCCTCACCAGCATCGGCCAACGCTGCGGTCTCGATCTCGGTCAAACTCTCCACCGTTGGCCACGCCTTACGTTTCATCACCGTCTGCCCGGCACCATCAAGCACCCGCACCGTGTGTGCGCTCGCGATCCCCAAATCGATACCCACTAACCGTTTCTCACTCATGTTCCTCCTCTGACTGGGTCGTTGGTTTCCACCGGCTCGCCCGAAACAGCGACATCATCCAGGCCACGGTCCCAAGGAAGACACGCGCTAACCGCGGCTCCCACTCATGTGCTGCAACCGGCTCCGACCTCCACGGATCGAGCCACTTCCCTCATCCGGGGCATCCGTG
>JASJHI010000416.1:0-7957 GCA_033791105.1 Acidimicrobiia bacterium
CCCATCGTGAGGATGTCGGTCTGCCCGTCGACCTCGACCAGATGCTGCTTGTACACGTTCTCGAGCGTGCGCTCGTGGACGGTTTCGGTGAACCCGGCCTGGACGCTCGTCGTGCGATACGGCGCTTCGATGTTGTGGAAGATCTTCCGTTTGGTGCGGTTCGGCAGCTTGTTCAGCGACTTGGAGCTTGCGAGGAACAGACCGCGGTCCTTGGCGGTCCACTCCCACTCGCGCTTCGCGAGGAACTCGAAGGGCGACGGAAACGCCTCGGTGTTGATGGTGGTCTCGACCTGGAACACCTTGGGCCCTGAGTCGCGCAGCAGCTTGCCCATCCGCCAGATCGACTTGTGGAGTGCCGAGTGGTGCCGATCCATCAGACTGCGGGTGTTCTGCAGGCTGGTGGGATTGTGGTGTTCGGACAGGCAGCGGTAGCTCGCAAGGCCAGTGGTGAGCGACTTCCATCCGCCGTCCATGGCGACCTGGTTGACGTTGGCGTAGACGACCAGGTCGGACTCGGCGGCGCGCTTGTTGATCTCGAGGATCTCGCCCTCGTCGGTGTGGCCGATCACGGCGAGGTTGTCGGGGTCCTCGGCGTCATGTTGGTACAAGAACCCCTTGGGGAGGAACGCGTCGACGATGCGGTCGCCGAGGACGTGGCGCAGCTCGTACTCGTGCATCCGGCGGTGCAGGCCCAGCGCAGCGATGATGTGCACATCATCGACTCCCGCCTCGGCGGCCATGTCGAGGACGGCCTCGATGATCCGCTGACGGTTGTCCGGTCGCTGCATCTTCGGCAGCGACAGGCTTGCATCGTCGAAGCAGATCGTCAGCTTCATGTCCGGTCGCAGCAGCGCCGGCAAGGGCTCCATGTCGATCGGGTTCAGGAGTGCGTCGCGGATCGCGCCGTCGAGATTGCGGAGCCCGTCGAGCGGCTCGGGCGGATAGATGATGCGGCTGCGGTCGACCGGCAGGCGTTCGAGGCTGAACCCCTCGCCACGCCAGAAGAGCGTCGGTGGTGTCGAACGGTCGACGTCGAGTACGAAACCGGGACGGGGCATTCAGGAACCCTCTCGTAGGTCGAAGCCGATCTTCACGGCCCCGCGGCGGCCGGCTGCGGCGGCGTGAGCGATGGCATCGACATGATCGTCGATGCGGTACGTGGCGGTCAGTAACCGCTCGGCGCGCACCGCAGCGACCGTGTCGAGCGCGAGCTCGAATGTGCGCACGCGTGTTCCGTCGCCGAGTGTCTCTGTGCCGTAGGTGTAGGCACCCTTCAGTTCGGTCTCGCGATGCCACAGACCGGTCAGATCGAGGGACACCTCACCGGGCATCCCGAGCAGTACGACCCGGCCGCGGGGGCGTGTCATCGAGAGCGTTGCGGCGACCGACTGGGCGTTGCCGACCGCGTCGATCGTGACGTCGGTGCCGCCCGAGAGTTGGCCACCGATCATGTGGCAGCCGACCTCGCGACGGACGGCGCGCTGCAGCTCCGCATCGGGTACGACGACGTCGGCACCGAACTCGGAAGCGAGCGTGCGCTGGTGGGGGTATCGGGCTCCCGCGACAATCCGGACGCCCGGCACGTAGCGGCGAAGTCCCGCGATGGCAGCGAGTCCCATCGTGCCGGCGCCGAGCACGGCCACCAGTGGGTCGGCGGACGAGGCGAGCGTGGGGGCGGCGAGCAGCGCTGCGTGGATCCCGCCGGCGAACGGTTCGACGAGGACGGCCCGTTCGTCGGTGATCGAGTCGTCGAGTCGGTGGAGTTGTGACCGGTGAGCCCAGAACCACGGGCCCCAGCCGCCGCCCGTGGCACAGCAGAACCCGGTCTGGATGCCGGGGCCGAGCGTGCCGCCGACGAGGTGTCCGTAGTCGTCGCCATCGCCCGGTGCCGCTCCATCGAAGGGTGGGTCGAAACCGCGAGACTCGTGCCCGAGCACAGGTTCGAGCACCACACGCGTGCCGTCGTCGAGTTCTCCGACGACCTCGTGTCCGGGCACGAAGGGAAAGCTCACCCAGTCGTCGAAGTACGGCGACGCGTGTCCCTCGACGAGCGAGAGATCGGATCCGCAGATACCCGACAGTCGCGTCCGCACGCGGTGCCAACCCTCGCCAGGCGACGGAGGGTCGTCGACACGGCGCAGTTCGAGGGGTCCCACGCTCGTGCCACCTGCGGACGAGAACGCCGACGCGACACGGGCCATCCCGAAACGCGCCGGACTGCGGCGGATCTCGAGGGCTTTCATGTCACGCTCACGACGGCGGCCTCATGCGAATGCCCTCACGCGAACGTCCTGCGACGTTCGCGCTCGACCATCAATTCGCCGATCGGGAGCAATGGCCGGGCGCCACCAGGCGCCTTCTTCCACTCTTCGACGAGCCACCCCCGCTTGCGGGCGATCGCGGCGAGCCGCGTCTCGGGGTTCACGGCGACCGGGAAGCCAACCACCTCGAAGAGGGGGAGGTCGGACGAAGCGTCGGCGTAGGCGACACACTCGGACAGGCGGAATCCCTCGGCATCGCAGTAGTCGGCAAGGATCTGTGCCCGTGCTTCTCCCGTCGGTGGCACCTCGGACATCTGGCCGGAGTAGGTGCCGTCGGGACGAATGCTCATCTCGGCAGCGACGATCTCGTCGAACAGCGGTCGTAGCCCTTCGACCACGAACCCGAGCGCGCCGGTGATCAGCACTGTTCGGTGTCCGAGTGCGCGGTGCTCGCGGACACGGCGAATCCCCGCAGGGAACGACTTCGCAACGATCAGCTGTGTGAGCATCTCGCGGGCGTCTTCCTCGATCTGGGCGACGGGTGCGCCCTCGTAACGTCGGTAGAAGTGGCGGAGGAAGTCGGTGCGGTCGATCCGGTCGAGCTTGAGGAGCCCGGGTGCTTCGATGAGGGTTCGCAGCACGTACCGAACCCGTTCCGGTGTGTCGAGGCGGCGGGTGGCCAGCCACGAGTAGCTCTCGACCACGTTCGACGCGATGAGGGTGTTCTCGAGGTCGAATACTGCGACCTGACGCTGCGGTTCGAGCACCTGCTTGCGGAGCCGGACCATCCGGTTGATCGACTTCGATGGCCCTGGGGTCGACTTGACGCGTGCTTGTTGGATGATCGACGGCAGGTGGATCTGGTTGATGTAGATCGACCAGTCGACCGAACGGGGGTCGAAGTTGAATGCCTCACGATCAGCGTCGTCGAGGCGGTCCCAGACCGACATCAGATTGTCGACTTGGTAGATGGCCTCACATTCGGTGTAGAGGCCGTACAACTCGACGTACTCGAGCGCTCGCTCGATCTCGACCCGGCGAGTTTCGAGTTGTGCGGACCATACGGCGTGGCGTCCGCGTAACGGCAGCGCCTGGAGCACCTTCTCGCTGGTCGTCAGCAGCGACCGGGCGCGGTTGAGCTGTCCCTGTACGCGGCCCCGACCCGGGAACCGCCACTCGGGAACCATGATCGGCTGACCCTTCGGGTCGTAGAGCGGATGTTCGCGGAACCAGCCGGAGACGTCGTCGACGAGCGCCTTGTAGCGCAGCGGGTTGATGCCGCCCGACGCGATCTGGGTGATCGGCGGTGCGTCGTCGGGCCCGAGCCCGGCGACGGCGATGATGGCGGCGACGACGAGATCGACCGGGATCACGTCGACGGTCCCCTCGGGGACGCCGGGAAACTCGCGCAAGAGACCGCGCGCGTAGGAAATGATGACCGGCTCGGCCATCCGGAAACCGCGGATCCAACCGGGCTTCGGTTCGGCCCATGCGGACTCGATGATGGAGGGCCGCACGATCGACACCGGGACCGAGCCCTTGGTGTCGGTGAGCGCTTGTTCGCCGAGCGCCTTGGTGAAGGCGTACGCATCCGGCCATCCGACGCTGGCCGCCCGGGAGCGTCCGGCCTCGACCAACCGATCCTTCACCCATCGTTCGCGCAGCTGTTCCGTCTTGGCGGCGAGCGCCGGGGCGCCCGCGGCGCCGAGTTCGCGGCGCGCCTCCTTGCGGAAGTCGGTCAACCGTTTGGGGATGCGGCTGGCGGCGTCGGTGTCGGCCCGCAGCCGGCGCGAGGCGGCGACTTCGGAGCGCCAGTTGATGCCGATGTCGAACGGGCCGTCGCTGACGAGGGCTTCCGGTGCTTTGCCGCGACGGTTGCCCGCCACGTAGCAGGTGGACACCGCCACGAGGTGCGGCGTGACACCGATCTCGTTGCACAGATCAACGATCCGTGTCGGTCCGAGCAAGTTGATCTCGACGGCCGAGTCGAGCGGCGAGTCGAACGACACGGCAGCCGCCGAGTGGATGATCGTGCGGCACGAGGCGAACAACGCGCGGTCGGCGTCGTTCAGTCCCAACCCGTCTCGGGTGACGTCGCCGGCAACGGTGGTGATGCGCCCGGCGACATTCCGGTCGAAGTCGTCGCCGAATCGTTCGCGGAGCCGATCGAACGCATCGTTCTTGAGGATCTCACGCTGCGTGCGCCGCGCTGCGGGCGTGCGCTTGCCGTCGCGGACGAGGAGCACGAGCTCGCAGTCCGGGACCGATCGCAGCAGTCGTTCGACGAGTGCGGTGCCCACGAAGCCGGTCGCGCCGGTGATAGCGATGCGTGCACCACTGAGTGACTCGGGAATCACGATCGATAGTTCTACCATGTCTCTCTCCCAATTGGTAGAGAGACGGTCAGGAGGCACACCGGATGGAGCGATCGACACGCGAACGCATCGTCGATACGGCGATCGACCTGTTCGGCGTCCGGGGGGTCGGCGCCGTGTCACTCGATGAGATCGCCCGCGACGTGGGTGTCCGCAAACAGAGTGTCCTCTACTGGTTCGAGTCGAAGGACGACCTCGTCGATGCCGTTCTCGGCGAGGCCGCGTCGGAGCTGATCTTTGCCATCGACGCCGCTGTGCGCGCCGCGTCCGTCGACCCGCTCGATCGCCTCGATGAGGTGATCGGTGCGGTCTTTCGCCATGCCGTGCGCCGTCCGGCGCTCCTCGGGCTGATCCGCGAGGTGAGTCGCCTCGATCCTGAGCGCGCCGAGCATCTCCGAATCCACCTCCAACCGCTCGTCGATCGTGGGGTCGACTATCTCGGCTCGGAAATGGAGGCGGGTCGGCTGCGTCGCGGTGATCCGCGGCTCATCGCAGCGCTCGCCTATGCGACCGTCACCGGCATCGCGACCGAACCCGAGGTGCTCAGCGCGGTCGGGTGGTCACCCGACGCCGTCGGGTTGCGCCATCTCCGCGACGAACTCCGATATTTTCTTCGAGCGGCACTCTCGCCGTGAGACTCGGCCGGCCGGGTCGGGCCGGCCGTCGGAGCCGACTCAGTGCTTGGTGTTGCGGCGACGGCGGCTGTGGCGCTCGATGGCGAGATCGACGAGGCGATCGATGAGGTCGCCGTAGCCCAGCCCCGAGTGGATCCAGAGCTTCGGGTACATCGAGATCGGTGTGAAGCCGGGCATCGTGTTGACCTCATTGCAGATGAAGCCGCGGCCGTTCCCTTCGTGGTCTCGCTCGCGAAAGAAATCGACCCTGGCCAGACCTTCGCATCGCAGCGCGCGGAACGTTCGCACCGCGAGCTCGCGGACCTCGGACATCTCGTCGGCGTCGAGCGGCGCGGGGACGAGCAGTTGGGCGCCATCGGTGACGTACTTGTCGTCGTAGCTGTAGAAATCCTCGCCGGGGACGATCTCGCCCGCCAACGACGCCTCGGGATTTCGGTTGCCGAGTACCGCAACCTCGATCTCGCGCCCGACGATTGCTTCCTCGACGACGATCACCTCGTCGTAGGTCAGGGCGAGGTGGATCGCATCGCGCAGCTCCTCGACAGATTGGGCCTTCGACACCCCGACCGACGAGCCCATGTTCGCCGGCTTGACGAAGACCGGAAGGCCGAGATCGTCGGCGATTTCCGCGGGCAGTCCCGGCGTGAGTTCGTGCTCGGCGAATGCCCTGTGCCGCGCCTGGGGAATCTTCGCGGCCGCGAGTACCTGCTTGGCCATCGCCTTGTCCATCGCGACGGCTGACCCGAGCACCCCGGCACCGACGTAGGGAACGTTGGCGAGTTCGAGCAACCCCTGCACCGTCCCGTCCTCACCCATCGGCCCGTGGAGGAGCGGGAGTACGACGGTTTGCTCCTCCATGGCGGCCGCCTCGGCAAGCATCGGCGTCGGCGAGGTCGACGATCCCATCGGATCGAGCCGACCCGGAATCGCGTGTGGACCGGCGGCGATCGCGGCCGCCGCAGCATCGGCAAGTGCCCACTGCCCCTCGGTCGAGATGCCGACAGGGGTGATGCGATAGCGCCGGGGATCGGCTGCCTTGAGCACGTGCGCCGCAGTGGTGCAGGAGACATCATGTTCGGCCGACTCCCCGCCGAACAACACGATGAGGTTGATGCGTTCATCGCCGGTGTCGGCGGCTGGGCTGCTGCCGGTGGACGGGGATTGCATGAGCTGAACGGTACCGTTCGTCGACGTGAGGATGCTGGCATCCGAGGCCGCACACGCCATCGGTGGACGACTCGTCGGGCCGGACACGTCGTTCGACGGAGCTTCCTTCGATTCGCGGACGCTCGCGCCGGGCCAACTGTTCGTCCCGATCGTCGCCGAGCGGAATGGTCACGAGTTCATCGGCGCGGCGCGCGCGGCGGGCGCCGCGCTCCACCTCACCTCCGAGCCCGACGCCTACCGCCGGGACGGCACGGCCATCGAGGTCGCCGACACCGGTCATGCGCTGATGTCACTCGCCCAGTGGGCACGCATCCGACTGCCGAGCACGGTGGTCGGCATCACGGGGAGCGTCGGCAAGACCTCCACCAAGGACCTCTGCGCGGCTGCCTGCGCCGCCGGACGCCGGACGACCGCGAATGAACGCAGCTACAACAACGAGCAGGGTCTGCCGATCACGATCCTCGGTGCGCGAGACGACACCGAGGTACTCATCGTCGAGATGGGGATGCGCGGCTTCGGCGAGATCAGCAGCCTCTGCGAGGTGGCGCGGCCGGACATCGGCGTCGTCACCGTCGTCGGGCGGTCGCACACCGAACGGCTCGGCGGGATCGAGGGTGTCGCCCGAGCGAAGCGCGAACTGGTCGAGGCCCTGCCGGCGAGCGGCACAGCAGTGCTCAATGCCGACGATTCGCGAGTATTGGCGATGGCGTCGCACACCGGCGCCGACGTGGTGACGTTCGGCCGGTCGGGTGATGTTTCGATCTCGGACATCGAGCTCGATGGCCTGGCGCGTCCGCGCTTCAGCGTCCACACGCCATGGGGATCGGGCTCGGTGCGGCTCGCTGTGAGCGGGGCACACATGGTGGCCAACGCGGCCGCGGCGATCGCGGTTGCCGGCACGGTAGGGGTCGAGCTCACCGGCGCGCTCGCCGCGCTCGAGCGGGCGCAGTTGTCGGGAATGCGAATGGAGATCGGCCGTGGGATCGGGGGATCCTCGATCATCAACGACGCCTACAACGCCAATCCCACGTCGATGATCGCAGCCCTCGACGCGCTCGTCTCGGCCGATGCGACGAGGCGTGTCGCGATCCTCGGCCCGATGGCCGAGATCGATGATCCCGAAACGGCACACAGCGAGATCGCGGCGTACGCCTCGGCCAACGGGATCGAACTCGTCGCCGTCGGTACCGCCGCTTACGGGGTCGAACCGGTCGACGACCCGGTCGACGCGGTCGGCGCCCTCGCCGCCGGCGATGTCGTACTCGTCAAGGCGAGCCGTTCGGCAGGGCTCGAGCGTGTCGCCGAACAGCTCACCGAGGCTGGATGATCAGAGCAGTCTCGAGGCATTGACGGCCTTGAACGGCTCGCCACCCTCGTCCTCGGAGAGGAAGGCCGACTCGGGGAGCCGCCGCAGATCGAGCCACCACGCGAGGAACAGCGCGAAAACGGCGCCGAACATCAGCACTGATCGAGCCCCGATGTGCTCGATCAGGAATCCGAACAGGAGGTTGCCGATCGG
>JASJHI010000417.1:0-3380 GCA_033791105.1 Acidimicrobiia bacterium
CAGGATGGGTTGCTGCAGGTCATCTGCGGGACCGACACCCTGGGCATGGGCGTGAACATCCCGATCCGAACCGTCTTGTTCACGCAGCTCTGCAAGTACGACGGCAACTCGACGCGCATCCTCTCGAACCGCGAGTTCGCACAGATCGCGGGTCGCGCCGGCCGGAAGGGGTTCGACGATCGCGGCGATGTCTGGGTGCAGGCACCCGAGCACGTCGTCGAGAATCTTCGCGCCGACCGCAAAGCGGCCGAGGGCGCCAAGAAGAAGAAGGTCGTCAAGAAGAAGCCACCCGAGCGCGGCTACGCACATTGGGATCGGAACGTGTTCGACAAGCTGGTCGGCGGTGAGCCGGAGTCACTGCGCTCGCACTTCCATGTCAATCACCAGATGGTGATGAGCCTGCTCGACCGGCCGAAGATGACGATCGACGGCAAGGACGTCGACGGATGCACAGCGGTGCGGCGGATCGTGGTCGACAATCACGAGACGCGCAAGCGCCAGCGCGGCCACATCCGACGGGCGATTGCGATCTACCGGTCACTCGTCGACGCCGAGATCCTCGAGTTCCTCGACGAGCCGGACGAGTACGGACGCGTCGTGCGCGTGAACTTCGATCTCCAGGACGAGTTCGCGCTCCACCAGCCGTTGTCGTTGTGGGTGCTCCGGGCGCTCGGTGAACTGCCCGGCGCGAGGGATGGCGCAGTCGACGGAGCCGGCCAGGACACCGGCCACGACGTCGATGTGGCGCACGCGCTCGACGTGCTCACCGTGATCGAGGCCGTCCAGGAGAATCCTGGAGTCGTCATCGCGGCGCAGACGAGGTTGGCCAAGGACGACCTCATGGCGGAGATGAAGTCGGCCGGAGTCGAGTACGAGGAGCGGATGGAGCGCCTGGCCCAGGCCGAGGCACCCAAGCCGAACAAGGACTGGATCTATCACAGCTTCGACGAGTTCCGCGCCGTGCACCCATGGGTCGGCAGCGACAATGTGAAGCCGAAGTCGGTCGTGCGTGAGCTGTACGAGCGGGCGATGACGTTCGGTGAGTACATCCAGCACTACGGGCTCAAGCGCTCGGAGGGTGTGCTGCTCCGATATCTCACCGACGTCTACCGGGGTTTGCAGCAGAACATCCCCGACGAGTACCGCACCGAGGCAATCGACGACATCGTCGCCTGGCTCGGTGCACTGGTCCGCCAGGTCGACTCGAGCCTGATCGACGAGTGGGAGCGCCTCGTCCATCCCGAGGAGGTCGAGGGTGCCGCCGAGCCGATTCGCCCGGATCGAGTGGTGACCGTGGTCGACGACGCCCGAGTGTTCCGGGTCATGGTCCGCAACCAGATGTTCGACTGGGTACAGCGCCTGGCCGGGCGACGTGGATACGACGCGATCGGATCACCTGACGAGATCATCGCTGCGCTCGCCGGCTACTGGGATGAGTACGACGAGGTCCTCCTCGGTCCCGGCGCCCGCAGTGGAGAGCGGTTCGCCTACGACGCGTCGTCCCAACGGGTTCGGCAGATCCTGCACGACCCCGACGAGACCAACGAGTGGGCGATCGAAGCCGAGGTCGACGTCGACGCATCGATCGAGCAGGGCCGCGCGGTACTGCGGCTCGTCGGCATCGGCCGCTCGATCGACCCCTGAATCACCGCCTGAAGCGAAGTCTCGGCGTCACTCCCGGCGAGAACCGCATGGATCGACGCCGAGCCATGCGCGGATCCCTCAGTCGTCGTGGTCACCGTTGTTCCTGCCGGGCTGCAGTTCATCACCGCGAACCTTGCCGACGACCGGGGTGATCGCGCCGACGGCGGCGACCATGGTCACGACGACCGCAGCTGCGGCCTTGATCAGCGAGTCGCCGAACGTCTCGTTGTTCAGCGACACCTGCAAGGCGGCCCACACGGCGCCGACGCCGATGACGAAAGCGAGGATGAAGTTCGATTGGATCCACCTCTTGAAGGGAGGCGACAGGCTCACCCCTTTGCCCTCGACGTTGATGAGCAGCGCCGAGTCCTCGTTCGCGGCGTGGCGCAGCTTGATCCACACGAAGAGGAACGCGAGGACGGGCCCGATCAAGAGCGTCCAGAGGATCCAGTTGATCAGCACCGACTGCGCCGTGACCTCGATGGGCACGGACACCTGCCGCATCGTGGGGTCGACGATGTGGATCGATCCCTCGTACTTGCCGGCATCGACTGCGGCCGACGGATCGATGCAGACGCTGAGAAAGACCTGGTCGCCGAATCTGCGCGCCCACGTCGTGACCTGGTCGGCAGGGATCTCCAACCCTGAGTTCCGCCGGAGTTGGTCGGTGTCGGCGACGAACCAGTAGGTGTCCGGTAGCGGCGCCGTTGCCGCCTGTTCCGCCGCTTCCTCACTCGGTGCGCCGACATCGGCCACGTCTGTCTGGGGCGTGAGGCGAATCTCGACTCGCTTCGCATTGCGTGTGGAGCCGAAGTGGATCTTCGCCACGGCGACGTCGCTGTCGAAGCTCACCGTGCTGCGGGGCGCCGAGAACTTGCGTACCGCCGCGGCCGGGTCTCCTGGCTCGGCCGTGTCCGCGTAGACGAGCGCCGCCTTCTTCTGGTCGAGTTGTGACTGCACAGCCTCGAGCTCTGCCTCTACCACTGCGGCGGCTGCCGCGGCTTCTGCCGCCTCGGTCGCCTTGGCCTCTGCCGCGGTCGAGAAATCTGCGACCGCCGACTTCGCCGTCTCTGCTGCTGCTTGCGCACTCTCCCTAGCGGCTTCTTCGGCCTCTTGCTGAATCGCCTCGGTCGCTCCGGGGGCCCCAGCCGTTGCTTCGGCGGCTTCCTCGGCGGCCGTCGCTTCGGCTACGGACTGTTCGATGGCGGTGAGCGCCGCCTTGGCGTCATCCGCCCTTCGGCTCGCCTGCTCGGCGGCGGTCGTCGCCATGGCTGCCTCGACGTCAGCTTCCGCCTTCCGCGTCTTCGCGAGCTTGGTCTCGGCCTCGAGACGATCAACCTGGGTTTCTAGGTCGGCGATCAGGAAGTCCTGGCTCTTGGTGAACTCGGCGGTGCGTAGTTGCTCGCAGTCGACGACCAGATCCGGCTTTCGAGCCTTGGCGACGCCGAGCGCTCCGATGGAGATCATGACCAATGCGAGGACCATCCCGATGACGTTTCGGGTCTGGAGGTACCAGGGGCGATGCCGTCTCGCGCTGGTCGATGGCTCCGGCGTCGTGCCCCCGCCTGTCTGTGTCATCCGAACCCTCCCGCTCGACGAGATCCGCCCTGCAGCACAGGAATGCTGGCCCGCACGAGATCATACGATGCGGCGTTCGACGTTGACGGCGACCCGAGTACCGGTGCCGTCGGTGCGCGCTCATGCGGCGGTCATGTCACTGAACGTCGGCGACCGCG
>JASJHI010000418.1:0-4633 GCA_033791105.1 Acidimicrobiia bacterium
TCTCCTCTTTGATCTTCACCCCTTCTTTGGCTTCGACCGCCTGGTGGATGCCCTCTGACCAGCGGCGCCCCTCGAGGATGCGACCGGTGAATTCGTCGACGATCTTCACCTCACCGCCCTGGACGATGTAGTCCTTGTCGAGCTTGTAGACCTCCTTGGCCTTCAGCGCGACGGTGAACTGGTGTACGAGATTGGACTGTACGTCGTCATAGAGGTTGTCGACATCGAGCGCCGATTCGACCTTCTCGATGCCCTCCTCGGTGGGAACGACGACGCGTTTGTCCTCCTCGAATTCGTAGTCGACGTCGCGCTGCAAGGAGCGGACGATCGCGGCGAAGCGGTAGTAGAGCTTGGCGGCGTCGGCCACACGGCCCGAGATGATGAGCGGCGTGCGGGCCTCGTCGATGAGGATCGAGTCGACCTCGTCGACGATACAGAAGTTGTGACCGCGCTGCTGCACCTTGTCGGACTTCTTCTGTGCCATGTTGTCACGCAGATAGTCGAACCCGAGTTCGTTGTTGGTGCCGTAGGTGACGTCGGCCTCGTAGCTGCGCCGCTTCTCGGCGGGTGTCTTGCGCTCGCCAGGAATGATGAGTCCGACCTCGAGGCCCAGCCAGCGGTGGATCTGGCCCATCCACTCCGCATCGCGGCGCGCGAGATAGTCGTTGACCGTGACGAGGTGGACACCGTTGCCGGACAACCCGTTGAGGTAGACCGGCAGCGTGGAGACGAGGGTCTTGCCCTCGCCGGTCTTCATCTCGGCCACCCAGCCGAAGTGGAGCGCGGCACCGCCCATCAGCTGCACGTCATAGTGCCGCTGGCCGATCACGCGCTGGGCGGCCTCGCGGGTGACCGCAAAGGCCTCGATGAGCAGATCGTCGAGATCGGCACCGTTGTCCAGGCGCTGGCGGAATTCGTCGGTCTTGGCACGGAGCGCATCATCGGACAACTGCTGTACGTCCCCCTCGAGCGCGTTGATGTCGGGGACCATCCCCTGGAGCGCCTTGAGCTTCTTGCCCTCGCCGGCGCGGAGAATGCGATCGAGTACTCCCATGAGGGCACCAAGCCTACCGGTGGACGGTTGCGCCGTGCCCGCGTACGACCATGCGGACAACGGGTCTGCTCCTGTGCCCTGCCAGGATCGTGTGATGGCGACATCGCGGCCGAATCTGCTCCTGTTCATGCCCGATCAGTTGCGCGCCGATGCGGTCGGCTGCTTTGGTTCACCGATTGCACACACCCCAACATCGACGCGCTGGCGGCGAGGGGCACCCGGTTCGCCAACGCCTCCTCGCAACATTCGGTGTGCGGCCCGAGCCGGGTCAGCATGATGACCGGCTGGTACCCACACGTCGGCGGACACCGCACGCTGACCAATTTGCTGAAGCCGTGGGAACCGAACCTGCTCGGCCTGCTCCGCAACGCCGGCTACCACGTGGCGTGGGCAGGCGAGCGTGGAGACACATTCGCGGCCGGCGTGGCCGACGACGTCTGCGACCGCCGAGGCTTCACCGTGATCCCGGACGAACTGTTGCACGCCTCGCCGTATCCGCAGGATTCCGCGTGGTATCGGGCGCATTACCACGGCCGACGGGCGGGCGGCGTCGATGTCATCGATGGCTCGACGGGCGCGCACAACGTGATCGACTTCGACGAGGCGACGGGTGAGCCGCGTCGACGACCAGTTGGGCCGACTGTTGACCGCCCTCGATCGGGCGGACCAGGCCGAGCGAACGGTCACCTGGTTCTTCACCGACCACGGCGAATATCTCGGCGATCACGGACTCGTCGAGAAGTGGCCGTCAGGCCTCCACGACTGCCTCCTCCGCAATCCGGTGGTGGTCGCAGGGCCGGGCGTCGAAGAGGGCAACGTCCACCACGGCATGACCGAGATGGTCGACCTGCTGCCGACCGCACTCGAACTGGCCGACACGGAAGCCCGCCACACCCACTTCGGACGAAGCCTGGTACCAGCGCTGCACGAGTCTGATCGAGCTCAACGCGAACTCACCTTCTCCGAGGGGGGATTTCTGATCGAGGAAGAACACCTACTCGAGCATTCCGGGCCGCCCTACGACATCAAGGCCGGCCTGCAGCACGATCTTCCCGCCACGGTCGGCAAGGCAACATCGGCGCGCGATCGCCGATTCACCTACGTGCACCGGCTCTACGAGGGACCGGAGCTGTACGACCGCAGCGAAGATCCCGGCGAGACGGTGAACCTGGCGGGCTCCGACGAGCACGCGGTGACGGAGGACCGGCTGCGGACATCGCTGCTGGACTGGTCACTGGCGACGAGCGACGTGATTCCGTGGCAGTCCGACTCGCGTTTCGAGCCCTCGTTCTTCGCGCTGTTCGAACGAGGACGGAAGTGACCGGACCCCGACCGCGCTAGGCAGCAGATGCCACCCGCGGGTGGAGCGGCACGACCTTGGCGAGCGTTCGAGTGGGAGTGGCCGCGACGGCGGCCAGTGTGACGTCGGCAGCACCGGCACCGCGGACCGCGTCGGCTGCGGCTTGCAGTGTGGCTCCGGTGGTGACCACATCGTCGATGATCAGCACGCGGCAGCCATCGAGCCCTGGACGGGACCGGAACGCCGGTCCGTGAAGGCGGTCCGAACGGCCCTGGCCGGTCTGGGCGCGCGATGGTCCCGTTCGTTCGATGACGCGACGACACGGGAGCCCCAGTTGACGGGCAACGGTGCGCGCGATCACCTCGCCCTGATCGAATCCGCGCCCGTGCCTGCGGGCGGAACTGGTCGGTGCCCAAGTGACGACGTCGATGGACGAATGCGCGCCGTGCTCGATGAGTCGATTGACGAGGAGCCCCGCCAGATGGCGCGCCGCCTGGCGCCGGTTGCGGTATTTCAAGGCGAGCACGATGTCGCGCGCCCGGCCGCTGAACGGCACCGCGGCGATGACACCGTTGTGCTGGGCCTGCGGGGGTGGCCCGAGCAGGGCGAATCGACAGGTGGTGCAGATGGCCGCGCCAACCGTGTCGCAACCGGCGCAACGTGTCTCGAAGATCATGTGTTCGATCATGACCAGGGGGTGTCACACACCTGATCGGTACCGGGGGGAGAACGAGGAGTGGAGCGAGCCGAGCAGGCTGTCGACCAGCGTCGATACCGTGCGGCCGGTGCTGCAACGCTTTCTCCCTCGCGATCGGGCGATCGAGCGACTCGCGCGTTGCATCTTCGGCCTCGCCCTGTTCGGAGTCGGCGTCGCGCTCCTCATCCGCAGCGATCTCGGCGCCGCGCCGTGGGACGTGTTCCACACCGGCGTCAGCGAACTGACCGGCATTCCGGTCGGCACGGTCCTCATCTTGACCGGACTGGTGCTGCTGCTCCTGTGGATTCCCCTTCGCGAGCAGCCCGGGACCGGCACGATTCTCAATGCGATCGAGATCGGACTCGTCGTCGACCTCGTACTGCCGCTCCTGCCGCAGACCGATCAGCTCGCGCTCCGGTGCGCCATGGTGGTCGGGGGTGTCCTGCTGATCGCCGTCGGTTCCGGCTTCTACATCGGCGCCGGCCTCGGGCCGGGCCCACGAGACGGCTTGATGACCGGCATCGCTCGACGCGGCCCTTCGATCAAGGTCGCCCGGACCGGCATCGAGGTGACCGTGTTGGTGATCGGTGTCATGCTCGGCGGCGCGATCGGTGTCGGTACCGCAGTGTTCGCACTGTCGATCGGTCCGCTCGTCGAGCGCATCCTGCCGAGTTTGACCATGACCGAACCTGCGGCCACCGGAGTAGCCGCAGGTCGGCCGCGGAAGGACTGAGGCTCGCTCAGTAGCGGTAATGGTCGGGCTTGTACGGTCCACCCGGCTTGATGTCGAGATACCCGGCCTGCTCGTCGGTGAGCTGCGTGAGTTTCACGCCGAGCGCATCGAGGTGCAGACGGGCCACCTTCTCGTCGAGATGCTTGGGAAGCACGTACACGCCGAGCGGGTAGGCCTCGGGATTGACGAAGAGCTCGATCTGAGCGATCACCTGGTTGGTGAACGAGCACGACATCACGAAGCTCGGGTGACCGGTGGCGCAGCCGAGGTTCACGAGACGTCCCTCGGCGAGCACGATGATCTGGTGTGCCCCTCGATCGTCTGTGGCATCGAACCGCCAGACGTCGGTGCCGGGCTTCAGCTCATCGCGGACGGCTCCCGAACGGGCCAGGCCCGCCATGTCCAGCTCGTTGTCGAAATGGCCGATGTTGCAGACGATCGCGTTGTGCTTCATCCGCTCCATGTGCGCGATCGTGATGATGTCGGCGTTGCCGGTTGCCGTCACGAAGATGTCGGCCGATTCGAGCACGTCCTCGATGGGCAGTACCTGGATGCCCTCCATCACGGCCTGCAGTGCGTTGATCGGGTCGATCTCGGTGACGACCACCCGTGCGCCCTGTCCCTGTAGCGACTGGACGCAACCCTTACCGACATCGCCGTAGCCGCAGACGACTGCTGTCTTTCCGCCGATCATCACGTCGGTCGCCCGACTGATCGAATCGACGAGCGAGTGGCGACAGCCGTACAGGTTGTCGAACTTCGACTTGGTGACCGAGTCGTTGACGTTGATCGCGGGGAAGAGCAGTTCGCCCTCCTCCATCATCTTGTAGAGCCGGTGGACGCCGGTGG
>JASJHI010000419.1:0-3270 GCA_033791105.1 Acidimicrobiia bacterium
TTGATCGCCTCGTTCTGGTCTAGGACTATCTTCTGATGAGCCAGCGCCAGCCCCACCGACACCGCGACCTGGCGGGCGCTGATCGTGACGTCGAGCGCGCGGTCGCCGCCACGCACGAGTTCGCGGTTGTTCCGGACGATGATCTCGATCGCGAGGACACCCTGCTGATTGACCGCCAACTGCTGCTGGAGATCGAGTGTGCGCTGACGCAGGGCAAAGAGGATGTCCTCCTCGACGAACTGGCGCCGCGGGTCATCGGAGCCGATCTCCGTGGCAAGCTTGTCGACGACGGCCGCATCGAGCGCTCCCGCGAGCGCGACCTGGTCGGTGAGCGCGTACGTCAGCTCGCGCATCTCCTTTTGGTCGTCGCCGAGCGTCACGTTGTCCCGTTTGAGCTGATCGCGGCCCTTCTCCAGCGAATGCACGATCGAGTCGATCTGAGTCTGCGAACTCTCGTACCGCATGAAGTAGCGCTTCAGTGGAGTGCCGACGCCGGGGATCTTGCCGACGACGCGTGTGAACCAGCCGGCATCGGTGTCGAGGCCCGACGGATCGAGGTTCTCGACTTCGATGCGAAGATCGGAGAGCGAACGGGCGACCTCGCCACCGTCTTCGGTGCCGTGGGAAACGTCCTTCAGCGGCGCCTGCAGCATGCGGCTCCTCGTGGCGGAGCGGGTCGGGAGATCGCGGCCCATCGCATCGACGGCCGTGCGCGCAGCGGTGCGGGCGTCGTCGTCGGCCGGGTCGATCGACAGCAGTTGTTGCACTTGGGCGTCGGCCTGAGCGCGCAAGGTGTCGGTCGGCTCGGGCTCGGGCAGCGCGAGTTCTGCCGACGCGGTGGGAACGTCGAGGGAGAGGTTCAGTTCGGTTGTCGGCGAAGCATCGGTCATGGGTCGGTTCCTTCTCGGGTGGTCGAAGTGGCGTGCGCGGTCGCCCGCGTGTCAGGTCGCGTAGTTGGCGGTCCGGTCGGCGAGCGCCTCGAGTTCAGCCATCGCGGCGTCGGCGTCTGCGGGTTGCTTGCCGATCGGCACGTCGGCGAGCGCTGTCGTTGTGTGGTCGAGCGCGGTGAGCGCGGCCTCGTTCTGCGCGAGCAGCCGCGCGATCTTGCGTCGCTGCGTACCGCGCATCTCGCGTCGCCGTTCGAGGGTCGATCGCTCGCGTTCGGCAGCATCGGCGTCGCTGTCGTCGTCGGCGAGTTCGGCGAGACGCCGATCGATGTAGGTCTCGTCGATCGTGCTGATGCTCTCGGAGGCCACGGCGACTTCGTGCAGGTTGTCGAGCGCTGACGCGAAGACCTGCTGCGAGGTTGCGAGGTACCGCGCGTAGGTGAGCTCGCCTGCGTCGAGCCGGCGCTGCAACACATTGATCAGGGTTTGGCGCTTCTGGAGGAGCGCGTCGAGTTGCTCGGTCGGTTGGGTGTCGGCGAGCGCTCCCAGTTCGCCGCGCAGTTCGGCGATCTCCTGTGGATCGATCTCCTCCACCCGCGGAATCTCGAACTGCAACTTTGCGAGTGTGCCGGTGGCGGACATCGTGAACGGCCACGCGACGACCGCCAACACAGCGAGCACGAGGAGGACGAGAACCATGACGCCGGGCGGGTCGATCAGTTCGAGGACCAGCCAGACGGTCGCACCGAGAATGACCGCAGCGAGCCACGTCGGTGGGTATGTGAGGACGGCCTTTCCCCAGCCGGTCATCGCGCCGCTCCCGTCCGAAACGGCCGCTCCGTTGACCCCGCGGTGGTGTCGATCGGTCGGCCGGCCTCGACAAGGCTGCGGCGTACCCACCCGAACTGTTCTGACACGACGGGGTTGAGGATATCGCCACACCGATCCCGAACATCCTCGCACCGCGATCTCCTCCAGCCGAGCGGCCTCGCTGAGCGAGCCTGGCTGACAATGCGAATCGGCAGCCGTGCGATGATCGATGGATGCCGACACTCCAGCCACTCGACATGCCGCTCCAATTCGGGATCTTCCTGCCCCCGATGCACAAGACCGGCGTCAACCCGACTCTGGCGATCCAGCGGGATCTCGAACTCGTCACGCTCCTCGACGGCCTCGGGTATGCCGAAGCGTGGATCGGAGAACACCACTCCGCCGGCTCCGAACTGATCGCCAGCCCCGAGGTGTTCATCGCCGCCGCAGCGGAGCGGACCAAACACATCAAGCTCGGCACGGGCGTCAACTCGTTGCCGTATCACCATCCGCTCGTCCTCGCCGACCGCATCGTGATGCTCGACCACCTCACGCGTGGACGCATGATGTTCGGCGCCGGCCCCGGCCAGCTCACGTCCGATGCGGCGATGCTCGGCATCGACCCGAAGACCACCCGTGCGCGCATGGACGAATCGCTCGGTGTGATCATGCGCTTGTTCACCGAAGTCGAGCCCTTCAGTCACGAATCCGACTGGTTTGTGCTCCGGCAAGCGCGCTTGCAGATGCGGCCATTCAGCTATCCGCACATGCCGGTTGCGGTTACCGCGGTTGGTTCACCGGCCGGCATGCAGGCGGCGGGAAAGTACGGCACCGGCGTGCTCAGCTTCGGTTTGCCGCGCGCATCCAGGGAATTCTGGGGGATCGCCGAGGACATGGCCGACAAACATGGAAAGTCCGTGGACCGCAGTAATTGGCGGCTGGTCATCCCGGTGCATCTGGCCGAGACCCGCAAGGACGCCTGGGCGCAGGCTGGTGAGGGTGCGGTGGCGTTTCAGGCCGGCTACAGGGAAGAGACTCTCGGTATCCCGCGCGGTTTTGAGGGTAAACGCGAGGACGTCGCCAAAGAAATGGTCGCGCGCAAAGCGTGGTGCATTGGGACACCGGATGATCTGATCGCCCTGATCCGTGATCTGCAGGAACGCAGCGGCGGCTTCGGCGGCTTCATGGTGCAGCCGGTTGACTGGGCTACACGTGAGCAGATTCTGCGCAGTCACGAACTGCTCGCACGCTACGTGATGCCGGTGTTTCAGGGCAGTCTGGATGGCCTGGCCGCTTCCCAGGCTGACGTTGCCGCGCAGTCGCAGGCGCACCAGGAACTGCGTCGCCAGGCAACCGAGAAGGCAGAACAGGACTATCTGGCCAGTAAGAGATAAGGCGCCAGCAAGAAACCAAGAAATAAGGGCTGGCCGCGATGTCGGCCAGTTGGCTATTTCGCTGGCCGGCTATTTTGCGATAGGGATCAATGGGCTTGGGAGAATGTTGACGTGTTTCAGGCACTCACCTTTTTCACGTGAGAAGCGGTCCAGGCCGGCCATCGTGCAGCGATCGCCGC
>JASJHI010000420.1:0-3457 GCA_033791105.1 Acidimicrobiia bacterium
GAGCACGTGGGAGTGCATCGACAGGGTGAGGGCACTCGGTGCATCGACTCGGCCGAGCGTCCGCAGGATCATCCCCATCGTCTCGTGTGATGCGCCGCCACCTCCGAATTCGGAGGGAACCAGCGCCGCGGTCACGCCCTCGGAGCGCAGGTGCTCGTACGCGAGCCGCGAGATCTCACCCGTGCGGTCGTTCTCCGCGACGGTCGGCTCGACGATCGCGCCGACGCGATCGGCGACCTCGACCCACTCTTCGGCGGTGTGGTTCGGAACTCGTGTCGGTGCTGCTGTCGTCGTCATGTGATCGACCGTACGGATGGGGTCCATCGGTGACCAGTCCAGAAAATGAACCCGGCCGGTCTACGATCTGGACCACCGATCGACCCGGGAGGCTGACATGGGCGAACAGGGAAGGGGATACGGGCAGTACTGCCCGATCTCGCGGGCACTCGACGTACTCGGCGAGCGATGGACCCTGCTGATCATGCGCGACCTGCTGAGCGGAACGACACGATTCAACGATCTCGCTCGTGGATTGCCGGGAATCTCGCGGAGCCTGCTGGCGAAGCGATTGCGCCTGCTCGAGCGATCGGACCTGGTGGAGCGACTCGATGGCGAGTACCTGCTCACCGACGCCGGGCGCGAGCTCGAACCCATCGTGTTCGGGATCGGCGAGTGGGGCGTGCGCTGGACATTCGGTGATCCCGACCCCGACGAGCTCGATCCCGAACTGCTCGTGTGGTGGATGCACACCCGGCTCGACACGTCCGAGCTCCCCGGCCGCCGGTTCGTGTTGCACATCCGGTTCACCGATCATCCGCAACGGTTCTGGCTGGTCGTCGAGGCGGGTGAGGCGTCCGTGTGCATGTCCGACCCGGGCTACGAGGTCGATGTGACGACCATCGCCGACATGGCGACGCTGTATCGAGTGTGGCTCGGACATCTCCCGGTCAAGCAAGCGGTCCGCGACGGCTCGCTGACGTTCGAAGGCCCCCAGGCGCTCGTCCGCCGGATGCCGAAGGTGTTCATGCTGAGCCCGATGGCCGACACCGTCCGGGAAGGACTCGACATCCGCGCGTGACACCCCCTCGTCAAGCTGTCCCTCAGTAGCAACAGCGAACCGAGAGGGACGAACGAATGCGGGTACTGATCGCCACCAACGAACTCCAGGGCCTGGCGCCCGACGACTATGCGTGGACGGTGGAGGGCGAGCTGGTGTCGGGCGTCGCCACCGAGTGCGACGACGGTGACCGATGCGGATGCAGCCGCGGCTTCGTCGGGCTGGCGAGTTCGCATGCGACGACCACCGCCATGGTCGTCGAGCGGCCGGCGATCGGTCGAGACGACCTCCGCGACGCGGTGTGTGAGTCGCTGCGACGTGGAGGATGGGTCCGGCTGCTCGAGGAGGTGTACGAGGCCGACTCCGAGGAGCGCTCCGACGACCTGTCGATGGCCGGCCGGGAACATCCCGACGACGCGATCGAGGAGATCATCGACGAGCACGTCGACACGATCGTCGATGTCTGCGATTCGTTCCCTCTGCACACCGTGATCTCCCGCCAGGGCTCACTCGTGTTCTCGCGGATGGTCCCGAAGGCCGCGTAGACGTGGCTGCACTGCAGATCGAAATGCATGTCGATCACGCTGATTGCATGACCCAGTCGGTCACGAGCCTCTGTCGGAAGGCGAGCGCACAGCTCTGCCCAATCGAGCGATATTGAAGTGGTCGAGATCGGCGTCGATCCGATGACCTCACGCTTTTCAGGCGTGCGCTCTGCCAACTGAGCTACTCGACCATATTGGTCGCCCGCCACCGAGATGGCGGGCAACATTTTGGCGGTCCCGACGGGATTTGAACCCGCGACCTCCGGCTTGACAGGCCGGCGTGAACTCCAGACTTCACCACGGGACCAGTTGTATACGCACCCCCAACGGGATTCGAACCCGTGCCGCCACCTTGAAAGGGTGGTGTCCTAGGCCACTAGACGATGGGGGCCTATCGAGGCTTGGACCTCTTCTCGTTGAGAGCGATCCGAATCTAGCAGCCGCACTCGGACGTTCCACGGGCTGTTGCCGCGCGCCGTCGGCTGACGGCCCGCGAACTGGCCTACCATCGCGCCGATGGCGCTCGCCACCAACGCCCTGCGGGTCGCCGCTGCGAGCACGCTCGGGTACCTGCTCGGCACGTTCCCGACCGCGGACATCGTGGCGGCACAGGCGGGTGACGGTGACGTCGATCTGCGTGACGAGGGCAGCGGCAACCCGGGCACGACCAACGCACTCAACGTGCTCGGCCCGGCGGCGGGTGCGGCGGTACTCGTGGGCGACATCGGCAAAGGTGCACTCGCGTGCGGACTCGGTCGGGCGATCGGTGGCCCCGCGGGCGCTCATCTCGCGGGCGTTGCCGCCGTGGCGGGCCACTGCTATCCGGTCTGGAACGGGTTCCGTGGCGGCAAGGGGGTGGCCACCAGCGTCGGACAATGCCTGATCACCTTTCCCGCCTATTTCCCGATCGATGTCACGGTCGCGGTTGGCACCGTGGTGCTCCCGGGATTGAAACGCCGCGCGTTCGCGGCGACGGCCGTCTCGAGCCTCTGTTGGATCGTCGGCGGCGCGGTCTGGTGGAGGCGAGGTTGGCGCAACGGCTGGGGTCCGCGTCCCAGCGCCCTTCTCCCTGCCGCCGCCGCGCTGACGAGCGCGATGATCGTCCAGCGATTCGTCGCGTCCGAGTCCGAGGGCCCGGCGTCCGAGTCCGACGGTCCGGTGGCGGAGACTGCGCGTGCGGCGCGCGCGGCGCGGTAGTTCTTCGAACGTTTCCGTCGAGCACGACGATCGGCAAGAATTCCGTGACACCATCAACATCGATGATCTGTCTCTGCACCGACTCGAACAGCCAGCTGACCAACGAGCTCGCCAGGAGATTCGGGATCACCGTCGTCCCCCTTCCGATCAGTGTCGACGGCACCGACCATCTCGAGGGCGTCGATCTCGACGTCGACGACTTCTATGCGGCCTGGGACGACGGGCGTAGCCCGCGCATCACGACGAGCCAGCCGTCGCCCGGCCATTTCCTCGAGAAGTATCTGTGGATGATCGAGCAGGGTGCGACCGAGATCCTCTCGATCCACATCGGCGAGGAGTTCAGCGGCACGCTCAATTCGGCGCGCGTGGCCGCCAAGAACGTGCCCGTGCCCATCCGTCTGGTGGACACGGGCACGGCCAGCTTCGGAATCTCGGTCTGCGCGTGGGCCGCGGCCGAAGCGATCGCGGACGGCGCGTCGATCGGTGAGGCTGCCGTCGCAGCAGAGAAGCGGGCCACCGAGTTGGGCACGGCCTTCGTCGTCGGGATCCCGGCACTCGTCCGTCGTTCGGGACGCGTCGAACACGTCCGCCTCGCGGATGAGGATGAAGGGTCTCCGGTCCTCGCCACCATCAACGGCGAGATCGGTCTGCACGACAC
>JASJHI010000421.1:0-9365 GCA_033791105.1 Acidimicrobiia bacterium
GAGACGGCCGATCATCTTGCTAGCGATCGTGCTGGTACAGGGCGGCTGCAGCAACCTGGGACTCGGCGAGGCCGACTGCAGTGCTGTTGTACCTGACGTGTCGTCCGCCAACATCCTGACCTTCCAAGCCGTGCCCACCGCCAAGTACACCCCGTGCGTCAACGGGCTCCCACTCGGCTGGGATACGGCAGAGCCGTTCGCCGAGAGGGGTCGAGGCGGCATCAGGATCGTTCGGGGCACGCCGTCCAGCACGTTCTTGACAGCGACCGTGACCGATTCGTGTGACGTGTCCGAAGCCGTCGCCGTCGAGTCCGGATTCGCCGATATCGATCGCTTCGAGGACACCGAGCTCCGGGCCGTCGGTATCAAGATCGCGATGATCCCCTCCGGCACGGAGCCGCTGTCCAGTGCGCAAGAACTGGTCGCCGAGCTGGCTGAGGTCGAGATCGACAATCGCCCTGTCACCTACACGATCGACGAAGCAATCGATGACCCCGTCAGCGCGCGCGTCGAAGTCGCTCTGTCGCAGCACGACTACGTGTTGATCATCGACGACGTCAATGCCGAGGACGGCACCGTTCAGCTACGCAGCAACGTCTCCGCGGCTGCCGGTCACGATCTCGAGCTCGAGGAAGCTCTCGACCTCATCGAGGGAGTGGTTCAGGACCTCTTCTACCGTGGGAACTGGTACTTCACGTTTGAGGGAGGCTGCATCACCTACGAATTCAACGCAACCGGTGCCCTCGCCGAGACGATCGCCGAGGACGCAGAGGATTCCCTCGGCTTCTACCCGGCTCTCGAGCTCCGTAACTTCGCGAAAGAGCAGGGTTTCACCATCGGCTGAGGCAGACGTGGTCGGGGTCTCGACGAGCCGAGCGGTATCGCGGTCGCGGTCCGGCGGCGCAACACTTGGTTCATGGACGACGACGAGCTCGAAGCCAAGGGCCTGTACGACCCGACGGTCGATGATCTATGGAGGGGCGATCTGGTCGACGCTGTGTGGTCCGATCTCTTGTTGCCGCCACTGCGCGTCGGCGTCGCATTCGGGGAAGTCCTGGGTCGGGAGGGCAATTCCTACGGCCCCATCGTCAACCTCGCTGCGCGTGTCACGAAACTCGCACCACTGCACGGCGTGGTCGTGACTCTGTACACCACCGACGCGCTGCAGACGCGAGATGAGTTCGCAATCCACCCGCTCGGCGCCATCGAAATGCATGGCCTGACGGATCCGGTCGAGCTTGCCGCACTGTCATCGCGTCCGTCGTGAACCCAACGGGAGGAGTTCAGCCGAGCAGATACGCGAGGACGCGCCTGTTCCCGCGGCTTTACGGGGAGATCGAGCTTGGTGAGGATGTGTCTGACTTGCGTCTCGACGGTCTTGCCCGAGACGAAGAGGTGTGCGGCGATGCCGCGGTCGCTCATGCCCAGTGTCATGAGCTCGAGAACATCGGGTACGCGGTCGGCGAGCGAGCTCAGCCCTGCAGCCCTCTCGCTGTTGCGTATTAGGTCCCGGACAAGGCCGGGATCGAACGACCGACTCGCCCGTGCCCTGACACAGGGAGGTCGGAGAAGCGGCCAGAAGCGGTCCGGGTCTGTCACGCGCGAATCGCTCCGTCGCGCTCACGTGTCGCTGGCTCGGCCGTCCGGGCTGTCCAGATCCACGCGGCCCGATGGCGCACGAGACGGTCCGGGGATCGGCACGTGCAGGCGCTCAAAACCGTCCGATATCGCACGTCGCCGAACGTCGAGTGACCGTCACCGACCGTCGGCTACCCCGCGGCGCGCTCCGCATCTCGTCCCCCGTTGTGGAGGTCATGACGGATCGGCTGGTCAGTGCGTGGTGGGCTCTTCCGCGTCGTCAGCGGCACCGCTGACGACGTTGGGCACGGCAGGGTCCTCGCTGATCACCCCGCGGTCACGCATCTTGGCGACGACCTTGTCGGAGATCGCGCTCCGCTTTTCGGCGGGGATCTTGCCAGGGAGCTTTGCGTCGAGCTTCGAACGCGCCTCGCTCTCGGTGAGCCCGTGCCATTCGGACTCGCCATGCGACTTCGCCTTCTTGGCACACACTGCGATCACCACAAGCAGCAGAACCAACAGGATCAACCGTTTCCTCATCATGACTGCACCTCCACAACCTCGCGCCCGAGTCGAACCTACCGCGCTCATCCGGCCACGCCAGATAGGAGTGCAGGGTTCGAGCACGCAGTAGAGGTCGTGCGCGTCGAGCAGGTCGCCGATCCGGTCCAGCACGTCAGCTGGCCTCGTCCCCTGGACAGAATGCACTGTTGCATTGAGTCATCGCGGGGTGATCTTGGAGTCGCCCGCAGGACATCGCGCCTCGCTGGTGATCTCATTTGCCCTGTTCAGGAGGTGGCGAAGACGGTAGTTGATTCCTCGGGCCGGCCGCGCGGACTGCGCGCGTTCGCTCAACGCAACAGTGTCTCATCAAGTCCACCCGCTGCGACGGCCTCATCCACGAGTACCGAAACGCCCCATGACCAGCCACGACACCATTTCCGGCACCCACACGGACGGTCAGCAATCGTTGCCAGCCAGGTAGTTCTCCGCAACCGAGGTCGCCTGCGCGACGACATCTGGTAGAAATTCGTACTCCGGGACCTCAGGTCTTGCATCCAACCAGCCGACGAGGGTCAGGCACCGCACTGCAAGGAACGTGTCGATCAGCTGTTCCTCGTCGTTGGCCAGCGGATGAAACTTTCGGTAACCGGCGAGCAACGATTTACGCGCATCGTGATACCAGAGTTCGTGCATTACCGGATGAAGAGCGACCGCAAGCTCGTGTGGAAACCATCCGTACCCGGCGTCGTCGAAATCGATGACGGTGAGGCGATCTCCATCTGCCATCAGATTGCCGAGATGCAGGTCCGCGTGAATGAGGCCGAACCGATCGGCGCCGGTCGACAACGTCGAGAGTCGCTCTCGAAGCACGGATCTCGCCTGGGAAAGGACGGCCCGCTGACGGTCGGTGAGGATCGCGACCTCCCAGAATCGTCCCCACAGTGGCGTGTCGCCGACCAGTCCGTCCGCGTCCCAGCGACGGCGCTGGAAGTCGGCCGGTTGACTCCAGTCGTTGTTGTGGACTCTGATCCGCGCCGCGATCTCGCCGACGCTTCGGAAGTGGGCGATGAGGTCGCGGACGCGCCGTGGATTACCGATGCCATGTTCGCCGCGGTCATCTGCGCCCGAGTCGTTTTCGCCTTCGTCGCTCCGGATGACGCTCCCGAGTGGCTGCCCGTTGACCCATTCCACCAACCCGACGTGGTGTGCTTCGCCATCGATATCAACGCTCGTGTAGTACTCGTTGCCGATCGTCGGCAGCGGGCGCGGCACCGGAATGCCGGCGGCGCCGAGCGACGCCACCCACAGAACTTCCGAGCGCAATTCATCGAGGGTGTTGTATCCGGGCCGGTGCAGCCGCATCACGACGTGTCGACCCCCTGGCAGCGTGAGATCGCACACCACGTTCTCGCTGTGGGACAGAACTTCGATCGCTTCGGGATCGATGCCGAATACAGGCGCGATGCCCGACGCCGCGCGTAGAAGAGCGTCAGTCGTTGGCATCGGCGACGGCCTCGGTGAAGGCCGCGAGAAACATCGCCGCGTGGTCGTGGCCGAATACGAGGGGCGGCCGGATCTTCAGCACGTTGTGGTACTGCCCATCCGTGCCGAGCAGCATGCCTCGTTTCTTGAGCGCTTCGACCACCGCCTTCGCGCCACCCGCGTCGGGTTCGGTCGTGCCGGGGTGTACCCAGTCGACACCGATGAACAGCCCGTGGCCGCGAACGTCACCCATCCGTGGATGGTCCGGTTGTAAGTCGCGCATCGCGGCGCGGAGTGCGTAACCGACTTCGCCGACACCGGCAACCAGGTGGCGATCGGTGATCTCGTCGATGACCGCCATTCCCGCGGCCGCTTGCATCGGGCTCGCAGCAAACGTGTTGAAGTACTGGTGGCGCCGGCGGAAGGCGCTGATCAGTCGATGACTGCTCGCCACGGCCGACAACGGAACTCCGTTGGCCATCGGTTTGCCCATGCACACGATGTCGGGCAGGAACCCGCTCGTTTCGTAGCCCCACCAGTTGCCGCTCCGGGCGAAACCGGCTTGCACTTCGTCGGCGATCACCAGACCTCCCGCGGCACGTACCATGTCGGTCGCCTGCTCGAACCAAGCGGCCGGGGGCTGGGGCAGCCCTTCGTTGGCCAGAATCGAACAGAGGATGATGCCGGCGAGCCCGGTGCCGTCTGCTTCGAGTCCGTCGATCGTCAGTTCCAATTGCTCGAGATGACGTTCACAGAGTTCGTCTTCGGACAGGCCGGGTTCGAGTGGACGAAAGAGCTGCGGAGTCGAGATCGACCGCACGCCTCGACGTTCGGTGCCCACCGGCAGCGAGGTCAGCCGCGCGGTGACCGATGAATTGCCGTGATAGGCGGCGTCGGTGCAGATGATGCCCTGTTTCCCGGTCGCACCGCGGGCCATCGTGACTGCCATCTCAGTGGCCTCGGTACCACTACAGGCGAGGACGGCTGACTCGATGCCGTCGTGATGGAGCCCGATGAGGCGTTCGGCGTAGGTGACCACACTTTCGTGCAGGTAACGGCTGTGCACGTTCAATGTGGCCGCCTGCCTGGCGACAGCTTCGACGACGCGGGGATTGGCGTGCCCGACACACGGGACGTTGTTGTACAGATCGAGATATCGACGACCGTCGGTCGCCTCCAGCCACACGCCTTCACCGCGGATAAGCTCAAGAGGCTCGTCGTAGAAGAGCGGCGCGTCTTCACCCATGACAAGCCGGTGCCGGCCGAGGAGATCGTTCACGGCAACGAGTCTCGCATTCAGGGATTATGCCAAAAGCATTCCGAGCGTGTGGTGCCCGATATTCGGTCGTGGGTGCTGACCAGGCATGATGCGCTGCGACCCTCACCAGCGGGGCGAAGCGGTGCACCCACCGGTAGATCGTCACGTGGTCGACGTCGGCGTCGCGCTCAGCGAGGAGCTCTTCGATGCGCGATACGGCAGCGCGTAGCGGAGGTTGTGGGTGCCGGAAACACGATCGTGGCATCTTGACCAGGTCTTTCGCGAGCGACCATCTCGCGTGCTCGGATTGTCGCTTCGAGGTGTTGATTGCCGGCAATGGCACCGTCGGATGGGCCGGGCGCCCGAGGGACTTGCCCGCGAAACCCCAGCTCGCAAGGCCACGACAGGGTTTTCGGCGCCCATAGGACGCTGTGCCATCGGCCGAGTTTGTTGATCGACGTCAAGCCCAAGGACGGCAGACCGCACCCGTTCGTGTTCTGCACCGCTCCGTTGCGTGGACGGATCGGGTGCGGGTCGTAGCGTGCCCGGGTGATCCGTCGTCGCCTGCCAGGCTCGCAGCGGGCACCCGGACCGTCTCATGCAACGGTGCCCCGAGTCGCGTCATGAACAGCCGCGACGCCATCTTCGACACCCACACCTTTCAGGTCGGGCGCGGGTCGAGCACGGTTTGAGCCGATCTGCTCGAGGTTTTACGGTGGTCGGCTCGAGAGGAAGTCGGCGAATGCTGCCGAGCGGCGAGATCTCCATGGACGGCTGACCGGTAGGGCCCGTCGCTGTATGTTCTTGGTCAGAGGCGTACGGGACGGAGTCCGATGACATCACGATCGAAGCATCTCACCGTGGTCCGGGCGGCGCTGGCGTTCGGGGTGGTCATCGCTGTCGCGGCTAGCGCGTGCGCGAGCGACGACGATTCCTCGTCAGACGAGGGTGGCACGACTGCTGTGGCCACTGAGCCGGCTGTCTCGGAGCCGGCCGCCGAGCCCGCTGTCTCCGCGGTCGGCACAGAGGGCGTCGACGAGGCGGCCGGACCGACGACGGTTGAGCTGACGCCCAAGATCAGCGACGACCGGTCCTACTACATCCTCCCGCCCGGCAACTACGGCGGCATGCCGACCAACGAAAACTCGCTCGACCAGTTGCCGCTTTACGACGGGCTGACGCCGCTGCGCGACGGGGTCAGCGACGCCGACATTGAGGAGCTGTTCCTCGCGGCGAACTTCGAGCCGGTCGGCGAGACATTCGAGGAGCCGACTGGCCGGCCCGGCACGACGATCCTCTACGACGAGTTCGGCGTCGCCCACATCACCGGCGTGACCCGCGAGGACCTGGCCTTCGGGGCGGGCTGGGTCACCGCCCGTGACCGTGGACTGCTCATGGGATTCGGCCGCGGTCCTTCTCGTGCGGCGGTCGCGGACATCCCTGGCGTCGACGCGTTCTCGCTCGTCACTGGTGCCACCGAGTTCGTCCCGAGCGCAGCCGCCGAGCAGCTCGTCACCGACCAGGTACAGGTGATCCTGGACACGTACGGGGCCGAGGGCGAGGAAATCATCGCCGACGCCCAGGCGTACGCGGACGGGCTGACCGCATTCTGGGAGGCCAACGATATCGATGAGGAGCCGGCGACGGTGAATGACGTGATTGCCACCACGGCCTTCATCGGCTCGATCTTCGGCGCCGGCGGAGGTGGCGAGGCGCGCAACGCCGAGTTCCTGTCTGCGCTCGAGAACCGGCTCGGCGAGGAGCGGGGCCGGCTCGTCTGGGAGGACCTCATGCAGTACGACGACCCCGAGGCGCCCACGACGATCGAGGAGCGTTTCGAGTACGGGACGTTCACCGGCGGGGACGTGACGGGATCGGTGACGATCGATGAGGGCTCGATCATCTCGCTGGACCCGCTGGCCCCGGCCGAGGGGTCCGCACCGGTGGCGGTCCCGGCGAGCGTGCTGTACGGGGCCGCTAATGGCCCGCCGGCGCAGACGGCGTCGAATTGGCTGACGATCGACCCGGACGTGTCTGTCAACAACAGCACGCTCGCGGTGATGGGCCCGCAGCTCGGCTACTACTACCCCGAGATTGTGCAGCAGATCCACCTCAGCGGTCCGGGTATCGAGGCCCAGGGGGCGGCGGTGCCGGGGCTGGCTATGTACCTGCTGGTCGGCCGTACCGAGGATTACGCGTGGAGCTTGACATCGGCCAACCAGGACATCCGCGACGTGTTCGTGGAGGTGTTGTGCGAGCGGGACGGCTCCTCCCCGACCCGCACGAGCGGCGGCTACGAGTTCGAGGGCGAGTGCGTGCTGTTTGACGAGTTCGACGCGGGCACTCTCGGCGGCGTGCCGATCCGCTACCCGGTGTCGGTGCACGGTCCGGCCATCGGCACGGCGACCTCCGATGGCGTCCCGGTCGCCCTGACCAGCAAGCGGTCGACGTTCGGGCGCGACGGGCTCAACTTGGGGGCCCTGAAGGACATGACCGAGGGCGACGCCCACACACCGGAGGCGTTCTGGGAGACGGCGAACAGGTTTGGTTTCACCTTCAACTGGGGGTATGCCAACCGGGCGGGCATCGGCTATTTCGCGTCCGGCTTGCTGCCGGTTCGGGCTGCGGGGCTCGACCGGCGCCTGCCGACGCTGGGGACGGGTGACTACGAGTGGCAGGGTTTCCTCGAAACGAATGAACACCCCCACGCCGACGGCCATCCGTCGGGCCGGCTGCTCAACAGGAACAACCACGCGGCACCCCGCTTCATGCACCGCGACAACAATCAGTACGGCTCCGTGCACCGGGTCGAGAACTTCGACCAGTGGCCCGACGAGGTCGACTTGGCCGGGGTCGTCGGCGTGATGAACCGGGCGGCTACCGAGGACACCCTGTCGTCGTTGTGGCCGGTGATCAGCGAGGTGCTCGCCGTCGGCCCACCCCCCACCGAGCTGGCCGGCGAGGTCGTGGAGTTGGTCGACGCATGGGCGGCGGCAGACGCGCCGCTGCTCGACGCGGACGAGGACGGGTTCTGGGACGAGCCAGGGGCACTGATCTTCCCAGCGCTCCTCGAGCCGATCGCCGACGCCGTGCTCCGGCCAGTGCTCGGCGAAGTGCTCGACGACGGCATCGACCTGCGCGGCATCAGCTCGGCGAGCGTCATCGACAAGGACCTGCGGACAATGCTCGGCCAGCCGGTCGAAGGCGAGTTCAACGTCGCCTACTGCGGCGCCGGTGACCTCGACGCGTGTCAGGCGTCGCTGTGGCAGGCGATCGACCAGGTCAGCGGGGCCCTCGCCGCCGAGCAAGGCGACGATCCCACGACCTGGCGGCGCGAGGGCTTGCGCACCTCATTCATCCCCGGCCTGATACCCGACGACTTCCGCTCCACCAACCGACCCACCTACCAGCAGGTCCTCGAGTTCGCACCGAGCTGACGGCGATCCGCCGTCGCTGTTGCGGATCAGTACCCTTGCGTTGATCGATCCGAGGGGCACGACGGCCTGCTCTGGTGCGCACTGGCGGATCAGATCGTTGCGGTGGATTCATCGGGCGCTGTTGCGTTGAGGATCGAAGGTGCGTCACAGATGCTTCTATGTGGTGTCAAGGTGGATTTCGGGGTGTTCGAGGAGGCGCCAGATTCGGCGGGCGATGAAGCGTTTGGGGCATCGTGTGGCTTCTCGTTGGGTCTTGCCTTGGCTGGTTCGGCGGGCCATGTAGTCCTGGGTGATCGGATCGCAGCGTTGCCGGGTGACGGCAACGAAGTAGAGGGCCCAGTTGAGTTGGCGGTCGCCTCCTCGGCAGAGCCGGTGTCGGTCTTGGTTCTGTCCGGAGGTGACCTCGATCGGGGCGGTTCCGCCGAGTCGGGCGTACGCGGCTTCGCTGTGACAACGGCCGGGATGTGACCAGGCAAGGTAGAACGCAGCGGCGGTGACGTAGCCGACACCGCGTTCCGCGATGAGCTGCGGTGCTGCTCGGTCGATGAGCTGTTTGAGGACGGCATCGTGGTCGGCGATCTCGGCTTGGAGATGTTGGATCCGGCGGGCGAGCGCACGCATCGCGTTGCGTGTGCAGCCTTCGACGACCGGCCGAGCCGCGCTGTTGCGGAATCGTGAGCAGCACGTCACCACCTTGGCGGTTCGTAGCCCCCGCAACTCGCCGCGGAGCTGCTCATCGGCGGTCACGATGAACGCCTTAAACTCGTTCACCGCTGCGGTGCGAGCCCGCACCGCGCCGGCTCGGGCAACGGTGTGAACACGGATTGCTTCACGGATCCCGTCGTGGGCTCGAGGCTGGTTGAGTTTGTCGCGACCCAACGCTTCGCGTGCCGCTCGGATCGCGTCGAGAGCGTCGGTCTTGGTGCCGTCCTTGGTTGCTTTGCGCATCGGCCGGTCGAACTCGACGATCAGCTCATCTTGGCGTTGCAGCGCCATCGTGAGCCCGCGGCCGTAGCTCGCGGTGCCCTCGATCACCCACGCCCGCTCCGACTCGGCGGTGTGCGCGTCGGCCCACACGATGACGTCGCGATACCCGTCGCGGGTCG
>JASJHI010000422.1:0-3199 GCA_033791105.1 Acidimicrobiia bacterium
AGGGATCGTCGAGGAGATCGGCAGCCGCTCGACGCGGTTGCGACAGTCCGACGGCGTCGTCGTGTACGTCTCCAACAACCAGGTGCTCGGCAATCCGATCGTCGTTTACAGCGCCCAGGACAGCCGCAAGGGGAACTTCGACATCACCGTCCCAACGGACACCGACCTCGACCACCTCACCTCGATGCTGATGACTGCGATCACGTCGGTCGACGATGTCGTCGCCGACCCGGAGCCGGCCATCCAGGCAACAGCGCTCACCGACAACGCGATCACGCTGAACATCAGCTACTCGTATCCGTCGACGAATCAGACCGGCTCGACGATCGCCGACGGAGTGATCAGGGCGACGACCGCCGCACTCAGAGAGGCCGGCACCGAGCTTGCCGTCCCCGCTGCCAAGCTGACCGAGGAACCGGCCCCGGCGAACGATCCCGCCACCTCGGACTCGTCCGACGACACCCCCGACAAGGGTGCCGCGAGCGAGAATGACACGTAGACCGCGAAGCACCAGGACGATGCTCGCGGTACGAGTGATCCCTCTCAACCGATAGCCGGAGTCGGCACGTTGCGCACGAACCACGACGGTGAGAACCTCGGCAGCCTTTCGAGCGGTGACGGGGGTCAGCGATCGGCCAGGATCGCGTCGTCGGGCAGATCGAGCGGCAACGGCTGCTTCGGGTCCCAGGTGACGCCTTCGAGCGTCGCTCCCTTCGCGCCGCACCGGCCGGTGTCGGTGCCGGTGAAGTCGACGCCGGTCAGGTCGGCGTCGACGAACCGAGTCCCCCACCGACCGACGAGCCGTTGGGCCAGTCGCCGCAGCGAGCGATCGCGCCGGTCCCCACGCACCGCCCGCTTCGAGATCGCCGCCAGGCTCAACGCGACGACCACGCCCGCGATGCCGCCCTGCGCTTCACCGGTCGCCAGCCCACCGACGACTGCGACGATCACCACCGACCAGATCCCGAACACGCCGCCGACCACTCGAGCGAGGACCCCCGCCAGGATGGCGAGGAACAACACGGCAAGCACGGCCGTGAACCGCAGCGCGCGGTACCACTCGAGGTCCTCCCAGATGGAGTTGGCGATCACGTTGCCCGCCATCAGCACGAGGTACAGGACGACGATCACCTTGATCGCCATGTCGAACCCACGCCAGACGAGAAGGGCGATGAACGCGAGGAGGGTGAACAGCATGCTGCCCCCGGCGGCTACCTCGTCCCACTCCTCCCCGTTCAGCTGGGTCCTGATCTCGTCGACCATCAAGCCGATCACCACGCCGAGCCCGACCGTGACCAAGAGTGCGACCCCGAGGATGACAGCACCGACCTTCGGTGCGACGCCGAACTTGGCGTCGCGGAAGATTGCCGATCGGAGGTTCGCACCCGTGAAGTCGGCGCCCCGCACGTCCTTGCCGGAGAAGTCGGCGCCCGCGAGCGCGCCGCCGCGGAAGGACTGTCCGACCGACCGATCCGGAAGCTCGTCATCGGTCATGGCCATGCTCGATTCACTCGTTTCGGCCGCGCCCGTGGCATCTCGCTGAGTCGCTCATCGTACCTATCATCCCACCCACACCGAGTCGACCGCTCTCTGGAATCGGCGCGCACGGATTCCGTACTTCCGGCCGAATTCTGATAGCCAACCACCCGGGCGGTCCCACACTTGGGTCGCTTGTGGGCGCGGCAAAGATGAGCTTGGGTCGATTTCGAGGAACTCCTCCTCGCCTCGACCGGCCCAGCCGACGTGTGTTGTTCGTCGGTGTCGGTTCGCTCGACGGCCGCACAGCTCGGTCTCGCATCGGTTCCTTGATGCTTCGGTACGGTCAGGTCTCGATCGTCGTGCCGGCGACGCGGGGTCGGGGTTCTGCGACGAAGACGGGGTAGGTGGTCGTTTCGGGAGGTGTGCTGGTGTGTGCTCCGCCGTGGCAGTGTTTGGCCTTGAGGCCGCTGCCGCAGGGGCATGGTGAGTTGCGGGGGGCTTTGGACGCCAACGCTTCGAGGTCGGGCATCTGGGTGCGCATGATCTCCATCACGTCCGACATCGGGCGCCCCGCCTCGCGCAACGAGACCATCGTCTTCAGCGGGTGATCGATGTGGGTGAAGAACTCGTACCAGCCGGCGCACAGATAGTGCTGGCCAGGCTCACCGTCGTCGCTCACCGCGAACCGGCTCTTCGGGCACTCGCCGTGGCAGGCGACGCGCACCTCGCACCGCCGGCACTGCTGGGTCAACATCTCGGACTTGTCGCGCCCGAACTCGCGTTGCGTGTCACTGCCCAACAACTCGACCATCTGCGTCTCGGCGATGTTGCCCAACTTGTACTTCGGCTCGACGTAATGATCACACGAGTACACGTCACCGTTGTGCTCGACCGCCAACGCACCACCGCAGTTCTCGTTGAACACACACATCCCCGACGACGCCAGGCCCAACCAGTTGCGGACCGCAGCCTCGAAAGTCTGCACGTACACGGAGCCGACGTCGTGGCGCACCCACTCGTCGAAGATCGTCGTCATGAACCGCCCGAACTGCTCGGGTCGCACCGAGCGGTCGGTCACCTCGGTCCCCTCCAGACGCAGCCCGAGCCCGTCGCTGTCGATGCGTTCCACGATCGGGATCAGCTGGATCCACTCGGTGCCCACCTCGTCACGCAGGAACCGATACACCTCCAGCGGGTAATCGGCGTTGATCCGGTTGACCGTGGTCAAGATGTTGTACTAGACGTCGTGCTTCTGTAGCAGCCGCAGACCCTTCATCACCCGGTCGAACGTGCCCCGCCCGGACTTGTTCACCCGATACGCGTCGTGCAGCTCGCGCGGGCCGTCGATGCTCAGCCCGACCAGGTAGTCGTGCTCGGCGAGAAACTCGCACCACTCGTCGTCGAGCAGCGTGCCGTTGGTCTGCATCGTGTTCTCGAACGTCATGCCGGGCTTGCGATATTGCTCCTGAAGCTCGATGGCCTTGCGGAAGAAGTCCAACCCCATCAGGGTCGGCTCGCCGCCCTGCCACGCCACCGTGACCTGCGGCGTCTTGTGCCCCTCGATCAACTGCCGGATGTACGCCTCCAGCATCTCGTCGGACATCCGGAACGGGCTACCGGGATACAGCAGCTCCTTGTCCAAGAAGAAGCAGTACGTGCAGGCCAGATTGCACACCGCGCCGGTCGGCTTGGCCATCACGTGGAAGCGGCGCGGGACCGT
>JASJHI010000423.1:0-3072 GCA_033791105.1 Acidimicrobiia bacterium
CTGGGCGGCGAGAAAGCGCATCTTCGACGGCAGTTGCGTCACCTGCTTGCGCACGTATTCGGATCCGATGGCGGCCGATCGATCGAAGAACACGACGGCTTCAGCCCCGCGGAGGCCGTTCTTGGTGCCGCCGAAGCTCACTGCGTCGACGCCTGCGTCGATCGTGAACGACCGGAGCGCGGCGCGATCGCCGCCGAGGGCAGCGGTCGCGTTGGCGATCCGGGCGCCGTCGAGATGAACCAGCATTCCCATGCTGTGCGCCTGATCGCACAGTGCTGCCACCTCGTCGGGCGAGTAGATCGTTCCGAGTTCGGTCGCCTGCGTGATCGAGACCACTCCTGGCTGCACATGGTGTTGGACACCCTGGAGATGGGCCAGATCGGCGAGCTGGTCCGGGACGATCTTCGCGTCGGGGGAGGGGAGGTCGATGAGCTTCGTGCCCAGGAGCCGCTCCGGTGCGCCGGTTTCGTCAGCGTGGATGTGGGCCCACGAGGTGCAGACCACCGCATGGTGAGGCCCGGGCAGTGACCCGAGCATCGTTGCGAGGGCAGTCAGGTTCGCGCCGGTGCCGTTGAACGCGAGCCGGGTCACCACGTCAGCGTCGAACAGATCCCTGAAGCGCGCCTCGCAGGCGGCCGTCTCCTCGTCTTCTCCATATGCGAGAGCATGGCCCTCGTTCACCCTCGCGATCGCCGCGAGCACCGCTGGGTGTGCGCCTGCCGCGTTGTCGCTGGCAAATGCGCTCGACGGCGCGGTCGGAAGAGCGGGGGTCACGCTCCGATAATGGCAGAGCGGGCGCGCGTTCGGTTGGTGAGCGGCGATGTCAGCTCGTCGCTGCGGCGGGTCGCCGCCGGCGGTTGACCAGCATGAGGACGAGCCCGGCGAGGAGGAGTCCGACCGCGATGCGCAGCAGGCCCCCGATTTCGCCGCCGGTGCCGGGCAGACAATTCACACAGCCGATACTCGTCGCGCTGGCGTCACTGTTGTTGTTCGGCTCCGGGTCCGGCGTGGCAGCCGTGACGTCGGCGACGTTCACGAGATTGCTGACAGGCTGTGTTCCGGCGGGCACCAGCGTCGTGATCTGAATCGTTCCCATCGCGCCGACGGCGAGGCTCGGCTTGGTGCAGGTCATGGTGTTGCCGGACGTGGTGCAGTCGAAGTCGCTCGAGCCGGCGTCGGTGAGCACCAGCGGTGCCGGGACCTGATCGGTGATGACGAGGCTCACCGCTTCGTCCGGCCCGTTGTTCGTCACGACCATGTCCCAGGTGAACGATTGGCCGGGGAGCACCTCGGTTGCGGATGTCGTCTTGATGATCTGGAGGTCGGCGGACGCCTGCGTCGGATCGGCGCACGCCGATGACTCGGGCGGGTAACTCACCGTCGCGGTCGCGGTCGGGTTGATCTCGACATCGATCAGTAGTCCCTCGCGGTAGATGGCATCCGTCGGGTCCTCGACCCAGAGTCCGTTCTCGAACTTCCAGCCCGGCCAGTCGACAGCGTTGCCCTCGGAGTCGACCTCTGCGCCCGGCCACAACAGATTGCCGGTCATCGTGTCGACGACCACTTTGTCGTCGTCGTCGATCACGCCGTCCTCGTTGTAGTCGATCGGGTTGCCGTCAATGTCCTTGATCGTCAACGTTGCCTGCGTCGGAGGCGGTGAGAATCCGATCGGGAGGATCACGTAGCGGATGTACGGGGCCTCGCCGACGCAGACGTCGGTGAACCCTGACACATCGATGCTGCGGTCGAGTACGGGCGTGTCCTCGCAGGCGACGTTGTTGGTCTCACCGCACGGGGGTGGTGTGCACTCGCCGTTGGGTGTGCACACCGGGTCGTCCTGGGTCGTGACGTAAACGCCATTGGTGTACGTACCCGGCGCTGTCCCCGCATCCGCCTCGACGGTGACGGTGATGACAACGGAGGCATCCGCGGTCAGGTCCGTTGGGTCGAGGTCGCAGGTGAGTTCCTGACTCGCCTGGACGCAGCTGGCCGGGAAGCTCACCCACGTGAGTCCGACCGGCAGTGTGTCGACGACGGTGACGGGTTCGCCGGTGTCGACGTCGCGGTCGCCGATGTTGGTGACGGTGATGGTGTAGTCGAACGGTGCGCCGCCTTCGTAGGCGGTGATGTCGTCGTCGGTCTTGGTGATCTCCAGATCGACGACCCCGTCGTCATTGGTGAACTCGCACTTGACGTCGTCGCCCGCGCCGACTGCGATGAAGTAGTTGCTGTCCTGGTCGGGTACGAGTTCGACTGTGTCGCACTCGATCTTCGCCAGGGAGTATCCGGCGACGTCGGTCTCGGTGAGTTGGAAGGTGTCGGCGGGCACGGCTTCGATAGCGGTGCCCGCGCCTTGGACGACGGCTGGCGGTGTGTCGGTGCCGGTTGCGGTGAGGGTGAAGTCGTCTGGGTCGGCGTTGCCGCCGTCGCCGGAGTCGACGATCTTGACGAGTTCGAGGGTGGAGAATGGTGCACACGCAGACGGTGTAGTCGAGGTGGCGCCGGTGATGTCGGCGACGTTGAGGAAGCCGCCTGCGGTGGTGCCGTCGGGGTTGCAGGCGCCAGCGCCGGTGGTGGGGGTGGGGATGGTCGCGGTGACGGTGATGCGCCAGGTGTGGGTGGCACCGGCGACGATGTCGGCGCCGGTGACGACGGTTGTGTCGCCGACCCCGTCGAAGCTGCCGTTGATGACTCCGTCGCCGGGAGCGGTCGGGTCGGTTTGGTCGGTGGAGCCGTCGAGGGAGGCGGTGACGGTGCCGATGACGACGCCGGTGCCGTAGCGGAGTTCGTCGGTGAGGGTGTATTCGCCTGCGCCGTCACCGGTGTTGGAGACGACGACGTCGTAGGCGATGGCCCACTCGCCGGTGGCGGCGTCGTAGGTGGCGCCGGGGTCGACGACGGTCTTGTCCCAGGAGGTCGATGGTTCGTCGAAGTTGTTGCAGGCTTCGTCGTTGGTTTCGTCCTGGCCGGTGGTTGTGGAGGTGAGGCTGGCCGCGTTGAGGGCGCCGCCGTCGGCGGCGGGTGGGCCTGGTTGACAGGTGAGTGCCGCGGTGGTGGTGGAGCCGGGGACGC
>JASJHI010000424.1:0-3439 GCA_033791105.1 Acidimicrobiia bacterium
GCCCGCAACGTGCTCGAGAACCCCGCCTGGTACACCGCGTACACCCCGTACCAGCCCGAGATCAGCCAGGGTCGCCTCGAGGCGTTGCTGAATTTTCAGACGATGGTCACCGAACTGACCGGACTCGATGTTGCCAACGCCTCCCTGCTCGACGAGGGCACGGCGGCGGCCGAGGCGATGACGATGGCGCGGCGCCGCTCCAAGGCAAACACGGACCGATTCTTCGTCCATCACGACATCCATCCCCAGACACTGGCCGTGCTGCGTACGCGTGCCGACCCGATCGGGATCGAGTTGGTCGTCGGTGACGTCGAGCTGCTCGAGCATCCGGTCTTCGGGGCGCTGTTCAGTGTGCCCACCTCGACCGGCGCGGTGCTCGATTGGCGGTCGGCGATCGATGCGGTGCATGGACACGGCGGCGTGGCCGTCGTGACCACCGATCCGCTCGCCTGTCTGCTGTTGATGTCGCCGGCCGACTTGGGAGCGGACATCGCCGTCGGGTCGGCACAGCGCTTCGGCGTACCGATGGGCTACGGCGGGCCCCATGCCGCCTTTGTCGCCGCCGGCGAGTCCGCTGCGCGGGCACTCCCCGGCCGGATCGTCGGTGTGAGCAACGACACCGAGGGACGCCCAGCGCTCCGTCTCGCCCTGCAGACCCGCGAGCAGCACATCCGGCGCGAGAAAGCGACCTCCAACATCTGCACCTCGCAGGTGCTGCTCGCCAACATTGCCGGCCTCTATGCCGCGTGGCACGGCCGTGATGGGCTCACCCGCATCGCCGAGCGCGTACACCGTCTCGCGTCGCTGGCGGCGGCTGGTCTCCGCGCCGGCGGGTGCTCGCTGCGCCACGACACCTGGTTCGACACGATCACTGTCGAGGTCGCGAATCCCGACGCCGAGGTCGCAGCAGCCCTCGATGCCGGGTTCAACGTTCGCCGTGTCGACGATGGGGCGATCGGGCTCACCTTCGACGAGACCTCCACCCTTGCCGTAGTCGACGCGGTCGTCGCCGCGCTCGGCGGGGCACCCCTCCCCCATTCCGAGATTCCCGACGACGGCGTCCCACCCGCGCTGCGCCGCACCGACGAGTTTCTCGGGCAGGCGGTGTTCGCCCGCTACCGGAGCGAACACGAGATGCTCCGCTACCTGCGCCGCCTCGCCGATCGCGACCTCGCCCTCGACCGTACGATGATCCCACTCGGCTCGTGCACCATGAAGCTCAACGCGACCAGTGAGATGATCCCCATCTCTTGGCCGGAGTTCTCCGACCTGCATCCGTATGCGCCGGCCGAACAGACCACGGGCTACCGCGAGATGATCGACGACCTCGAACGGCGGTTGGCGGCATTGACCGGCTACGACCGGGTCACGGTACAGCCGAACGCCGGGAGCCAGGGAGAATTGGCCGGCCTGTTGGCGATCCGCGCCTACCACCGCTCGCGTGACGAGGCGCAGCGCACGATCTGCCTGATCCCCTCCAGCGCGCACGGCACCAACGCGGCCAGCGCGGTCATGGCAGGATTTCAGGTCATGGTCGTCGGATGCGACGACGGCGGCAACGTCGATCTCGACGACGTCCGTCGCTCGGTCGACTCGGCTGGGGATCGACTCGGTGCGATCATGATCACCTACCCGTCCACACACGGCGTGTTCGAGGCGGGCGTCACCGAACTCTGCGACCTGATCCACCGCGCCGGCGGACAGGTGTACGTCGACGGTGCAAACCTCAACGCACTCGTTGGTCACGCTCGACCTGGTGCGTTCGGAGCGGACGTCAGTCACCTCAACTTGCACAAGACGTTCTGCATTCCCCATGGTGGTGGCGGACCAGGTGTCGGGCCCATCGGCGTACGAGCTCATCTCGAGCCGTTCCTCCCTGGCAATCCGCTCGACTCCGACGCGACGGTTGGAGCAGTATCGGCCGCCCCCTTCGGATCCGCAGGCATTCTGCCCATCTCCTGGATGTACATCGAGATGATGGGTGGCCGGGGTCTCGCACGGGCGACCGCAATCGCAATCCTGTCGGCGAACTACGTGGCGAACCGGCTCGACGCGCACTTTCCCGTGCTCTACCGCGGCGCACATGGCCGCGTCGGCCACGAGTGCATCGTCGATCTCCGCGACCTCACGAAGACGACCGGTGTGTCCGTCGACGATGTCGCGAAACGGTTGATCGACTACGGGTTCCACGCACCCACGATGAGCTTCCCGGTCGCCGGCACGCTGATGATCGAGCCGACCGAGAGTGAGGATCTCGTCGAGCTCGACCGGTTCTGTGACGCGATGGTGGCGATCCGATCGGAGATCGACCGCGTCGCTGACGGAGCATGGCCGCTCGACGACAGCCCACTTCGGCATGCGCCGCACACCGCTGAGGAGCTGATCGGGGCGTGGGACCGCCCCTATCCCCGCGAACTCGGGGCCTTTCCGCTTCCCTCGCTGCGAGTCTCCAAGTACTTCCCTCCGGTGTCTCGGATCGACGGTGCCTACGGCGACCGCAACCTGGTCTGCTCGTGTGAACCGCTCGAGGCCTACGCGGGCCGGCTCTGAGGCGAGCGTTGCGCGCCTGAGCAGGGTTGTGCACCTGCGGCCATTGCCGCGGGTACGTTGACGCAATGCCAGAACAAGACCCGCTCGCGGACGTGATCACGCTCGTAGCCGCTCCGATCGCGGGCGCCGTGCGTTCCGTCGAGCAATTCCGAACCGGCGTCGACGAATTCCTGCGTGGTATCGAGAATTTCAACCGCACCATGGAGAGTCTCAACGAGACGGCGGAGCGGATGAACGTTCTCCTCCAGGAGGTCGAGGAGCCGATCAAGGCGGCTGTCCCGCAGGTGACGCGGGCGATCAACAATGCCGACGAGATGATGCAGGTCGTCAGCGGTCCAGCGATGGCCGCGGCGCCGGGCCTCGCCCGGCTTGCCGAGACGATGAACACGCCGGCGTTCAGACAGCTCCCCGATCAGTTGGCCACGTTCTCGGACGTACTCGTCGACATGTCGGCACGGATGGCTCCGCTGACCCAGTTTGCCGAGACTGCCGGTGGTCTCTTCGGGCTGCGCAAGCCCGGCGCCGGGCAGCGCCCATCCGGGCAGACGCCAGCGCGAGAGGAGGGCGTAGATCCAGGTGCGTCAGCGGAGACAGGCGTCGACGACGATGCCTCGACGCCCGCCCCAAAGCGAGCGAGTGGCCGGTCCAGAACCACCGCGGCAAAGTCGGTCGACAAGACCGCAACGAAAAGCGCCGCAACGATTGGCGCGACGACGAAGACCCCGCCGACGAAGACCGGCGCGAAGAAGACCGCTGCGACGAAGACCGGCGCGAAGAAGACCGCTGCGAAGAAGACCGCGACGAAGAAGACCGCGACGAAGAAGGCCGGCTCGAACGCGACCGCAGAGGAGTAGGCGCAGACGACGAGCCCCGAGGCCGATGCCCTCGC
>JASJHI010000425.1:0-5845 GCA_033791105.1 Acidimicrobiia bacterium
GGGTACGTAGTGGGTCAGCACGAGCGTGCCGACATCTGCCCGGGCGGCTGTCTGGGCCGCCTCGGCAGGCGAGGAGTGGTAGTCAAGGGTGTCCTTCATCCGCTGGAACGGGATGTTCTCGATCACGTCTTTGCGGATCACCGTGTGGATCAGCGCGTCGGCGCCGGCGGCCAGGTGGTCGAGGCCCTGGCACGGAATCGTGTCGCCGGCGGCGACGACGGAGGAGCCCGTGTGTTCGAACCGGAAGCCGACCGATGGCTCGACTGGCTTGTGGTCGGTGGGCGCGGCGGTGATCGTGACCGCGCCGGGCAACTCGACCGGGCCGTCGACGACCTCGATCACCGTCACCGGCGGTGCGTGGTCGAGATCCTGGTGGTGGGCGATGCGATAGGAGATGTCCGGTGCGAGTGAATCGAGGATGTGGTCGACGACCGCTCGCGTCCCCGGGGGGCCGACGATCGTGAGCGGGGTCGGCTCGAACGTCATCACCCAGCGGGTGGTGATGACGTCGTTGAGGTCGGTGATGTGGTCGCTGTGCAGGTGCGTGATGAGTACCGCAGAGATGTTCGGAGCGCCGACGCCCGCCGCGGCCATCCGCATCAGCACCCCGCGACCGGCGTCGACGAGGTAGTGCTCTGCGTCGAGGCCATCGCCGGCGGAGATCAGCGTCGCCGGCCCGGCACGGTTGGGGTCGGGCATCGGGCTCCCGGTGCCGAGCAGGGTGATCGTGATCATGATGTCGATCCTTCCGAGTCCACGAGGCCGTGACATGTTCGATCTCGGCTACGTGGCGCGACCCATGGTGGTGGTACCGGCCGTCGAGTCTGGCATCGTCGCGGGCACGAGTTCGAAGCGCCGTGCGGCCGACGATCAACTCGGTCCTGCCATGTGGGACGCCCGATTCGCTTCTCAGGCGCCGACCACGCCGTCGATCCCCTCCCGGAGCAGGTCGGCGTGGCCGTTGTGTCGGGCGTAGTCGTGGATGAGGTGCAGCAGCACGGTCCGTAGGGTCGCGTCGCAGTCCCATGCGCCGAATGCCTCGGCGCGCGTGGAACGACGTCGCAAGTCGTCATCATCGAGTCCATCACATTTCCAGGCGAGCGTCGCGCGGTGGAACTCGCGCCAGCCGCGAAGCGACTCACGGTCCGATGCAACCATCGGCGGGTCCGGCCGAACGGTCAGACCGGTCTCGCCATCCACGGCCGCCGACCGTACAAGGCATCCTCGGGACGCACGCGAATGGGTGGTCGTGTTGTCATGGGCGAGGCGACTCCTGGCTGCGCCGGACCGGGGACCGGCTCGGTGCCGTGAGGCCGGATACGGTTCCGCCGATGTTGGCGCTCGTCGAGCTGGGATCTGGCTCCGTCTGGCCGATGCGGCCAAGTCCCGCTGCAGTAGACCGGCCTCCGCGTCGGGTAGGGGCCCCGGGCATCCCGACAGCAGCGTGATCGTGATGGATCGTTCCTGATGCCGGCCCTGCTCGCGCTCGCCTCGGCGGCGACGTTCGGCGTCGCCGATTTCCTCGGTGGGCAGGCGACGCGCCGAGCAAACGTCCTCGCGGTGACTCTCTTCACCAACATCGCGGGATTGGCCGTCGCGGTCGTCCTTCTCGCGCTCGTGGGCGGCGGCTGGAGCACCGGCTCGGTCGGATGGGGCGCGCTCGGTGGGCTGTTCGGGCTCGGCGGACTTGTGCTGCTCTATTCCGGACTCGCCATCGGACCGAACAAGGTCGTCAGCCCCTTGAGTGCGGTCGTGGCTGCTGTGGTGCCGGTCGTTGCCGGAATCGCGCTCGGTGATCGGCCTGATCGGTGGGCGATACTCGGGCTGCTGATCACCCCCGTCGCGGTGTGGCTCGTCGCCGGCGGCGAGCTCGGGCTCGACAATGCCGACCGGCGACCGGTCTTCCTCGCCGTCGGCGGTGGACTCGGATTCGGACTCTTCTTCACCGTGCTCGCGCAAGTCCCCGATGGCAGCGGCGCGGTTCCGTTGCTCGCTGCGCGTGCAGTTTCGGTCACCGTGCTGGTCATTGCCGTTCTCGTGGCGCGGCCGGCGTTCCCGCGGGGTAGGTGGCGCACGATGGCGTTGACGGGCGGCTCGCTCGACATGACCGCAAACGGCCTGTTCCTGTGGTCGACCCGCGGCGGTGAACTCGCCATCGTCGGGGCACTCGTCAGCCTCTACCCGGCTTCGACCGTGCTCCTCGCCGTGATCACGCTCGACGAGCGGCTCTCCCGATCACAGGGAGCGGGTCTCGCGCTGGCCATCGGCGCGGCAGCGCTCCTGAGCTGACGCGTGCATGCCGGGCCGAGCTTCAGGAGAGGAAGTCGTCGAGGTTCTCGATCACGGTGAGGATGACGCGGTCGAGGTCGCGCGCCGCCATCTCGACGCGGGTCGGGTGCGCCGGGTCGAGCAGTTCGGGAGACCATGGCTCCCACGCGGTCACGGCGAAGCTGCGGCCGTCCGCTGCCTCCCGGGCGGCGTCGATGAATGCATCGCGGCGCGGGTGCTGCCACGCGACGTTCACTCCCTCGGCGCCGCGACCGGCGATCTCCGCGAGCCGCACGCTGTTGACGCCGATGATTCGGGTCGGTGCCGGAGCAGGATTCGGGAACGTCTCGAACCGGGGATCGCGATCGGGCCGCCACATCTCGTCGGTCAGCGCGAGCAGCTGCTCGACACGTTCTTGTCTGACGCTCAACTCGCTGTGCAGCTCCGCGCCGACGGCGCGCTGTTCGTCCGCCCAACCTGTTGACGGTGACGCGCCGGCACCGATGCCGAACAGAAAGGGTCGCCCCGAGACCTCCTGCACAGAGGCGGCCGCAACAGCGAGCGTGCCGAGCTGCCGGTTCCAGACGTTTGCGACGAGGACACCGAGGCCGATGGTCGACGTGGCTTCGGCAAGCGCGCCGAGCCAAGTGAAGCATTCGAGGCTCGTCGTGCCGTCGAACGGCGTACCGGCGAGATGATCGAGCACCCACAACGCGTCGAAGCCGCGCTCCTCCACCGTGAGCGATGCGCGCCGCAGCGTTGCCCAGTCGACGTGGCTGGCGGAGAGTTGGACATCGACCGCGACCATCGCTGGCGCAACCTACCGTTCCACTCGGCGCACCGGGACCGCGATCCGCGAGTCAGATCGATCGGAGCGTGCTCAGCAGCTCCAGATCCCCGAACAGCACCATCTGATCGCCGGGCTCGGCCTCGATCCCCGAACCCGTCGAGGGGATCATCGCGGGGCTCTGTCGACCCCGTTCAATGGCGAGCACGTCGATGCCGTCCTGCGCGACGACGCCCAGGATTCGCTTGGCGCGTTCGGGGTCTCGTGGCAACACGAGCGACGCGACGGCGTGATCACCGACGACGATCCACTTCTCGAACGACGATCTGGCGGTCGCCCGCCGCGAGAGTGCCCGGGCCGGTGCAGTGGCGAGCGCCCGGAAGACGCCGAGCCGATCGAGGACGTAGAGGACGACGAGGAGTACGAGCAACACCACCCACCGGTTGACCGGATCGACGTTGGTCGGCGTAACGAAGGTGATGCCGAGTAGCCCGACGACCACCGTCGGTCCGAAGTAGCCGACGACGACGAGCATGGCGGCGACCCTCCGGCTTGCAGGGTCGTCGATCACCCGTTCCGAACGCGCCGTCGTGTAGCCGGCACCGACGATTGCCGAACGCGACTCGAACCCCGCTGCCGTTCGACTGAGGCCGACGGTCTCGAACACCGTCGTTCCGAAGATGACGAGAAACCGCCAGAACACGATCGCGACGAGGACACCGAGCACTCCGAGCATGCCCCAACGGTGCCAGATCCTGTCAGTCGACTCCAACGAGCTCGATGAGCAGCCACAAGCCGGCGGTGTAGACGGCGAACATGACCGCGACGCCGAGCGACATCCAACGTGCGATCGCGCCGCGCGGGAGACCCAACGCGAGTCCGATGACGACCGATGCGGTGACGCCCGGGAAGATCGGTCCGACGAGTCCGAGGCCCTTGGCACCCCATCGGTCGACGATCTCCTGGAGACGAGGAATGCTTGCCGGTTCATCAGCGTCCTCATCTTCTTCGCCTTCGTCGTCTCCGTCCCGTCGTCTCCGCAGCCAGGAGCGCACCGAGTCGCCGGCGTACAGGAACACGACGAGGCCGAGCATCGAACCGAGACAGGCAAACAGGTAGACCTCGAGCGGTTCGAGGCCGAGGGCGAATCCGAGTGGGATCGCGAAGCCACCTGACACGAAGCTGGCGATCGCGACGACGAGACCGGCGAGGAGCACCCTCAGGCCGCCATCGAGTCGGCACCGATGGTGAACCTGGTGCCCACGGCGTTGGGGATGAAGGCGTCGGGCATCTCTGCGGCGAAGCGATGCTGCGCCTTCCAGCCCGTGCAGTGCGCAGGCACGATCACCGACGGTTCCATCGCCGTGAGCGCGGCGACCGTCGGGTCGATGATGGGCTCGAACGCGGGGCCGCCGAGGTGAAAGCCGCCGAGCATCGCGTACAACCGGTCGACGCCGGTGAGCCGCATCGCGTGGCGGGCGATGTTGACGGCACCAGCGTGACCACAGCCGGTGAGGACGAGCAAACCACGCCCGCGCAGGTTCACGACGAGCGCCTGATCGTCGAGGATCAGTGGATCCGGTTCCCACTCGCCGTCGTGCAGGCGCTCGTGGAACGGCATCCCGTTCTCGAAGTCGGTCGTACGGTCGACTTCGCCGGTGATGAGCACCGACCCGTCCAGCAGGAGCGACCGCTGTCGGCGTTCGATCACTTCGAATCCCTCGTCCTCCAGCGACCGCTGCGACACTGTCGGCAGTTCGACGGCGGGCATCTCGGGTATCGCCAGCCGCCGCTGACTCCAAACGAGCGGGTGGACCACGATCGGCAGACCGGCGCGCCGTCGGAGGCGGGTCAATCCCTCGAGCCCGCCGGCGTGGTCGAAGTGACCGTGGCTGAGCACGACGACCTCGATGTCGGCCGCGTCGATGCCGAGCCGTTCCATGTTGTCGGCCATACCGTTGGGCGAGATCCCGGTGTCGAACAACATCGTGTGGGTGTCGTCGCCGCGTCGTGTGCTGACGAGCGCCGAGAAGCCGTGCTCGGCGACGAGGCCGGTCTTCGTGGCGCCGTCCGCCATGATCGCCGAGGTCACATCTGGCGATTTGATCAGTCCGCTTCTGACCGCGGGGCCGTGGTCGGGAAGCAGGCCGTCATAGCTGTTGTCGACCAGCATCGTGACGACGACCTCGTCGACCGGCTCGAGCGCGATTGGGTCAACTGCACTGCCCGCGAGAACGCGAGGGGCGGAATGCTCGGCCTCATGATGGTCGTGGCCGTGATCGTCGCACATGGAGGCAAGTCCACCACACCGGCGTACACCTCCCCGACGAGGCGCCTCGACACACCATCGTCACGTCCGCACTTCGCTGGGTGCCATCGAGCCGCTGATCATCGAGCGGGCGAATCTGGGCTGAGTCGGTCACGGCTCGTCGTCTCACCGTGAGCTGCGAGAATGCCCGGATGACGCATCGGGGACCGCCGGCCAGCTTCGCAGGCGATGCTTCAGCGACCGTCGAGGCCGCGCGCGGCCAGCTCGCGCATCGCGCCCACGTCGAACACACAGCGCGTTTCGAGCGACGCCTCGACCGGGTCCGCGACGGCGTGTGGTCGGTGATCGGCAACGGACTGTCGAACCAGAACTTCGTGGAGGGCCCCGAGGGCCTGATCGCGATCGACACCGGCGAGTCGGTGCAGGAGATGGCGTGGGCGATCGAGGCGATGCGGGCCGAGACCGACGCGTCGATCGTGGCGGTGATCTACTCCCACTCCCACTACGTCGGTGGCACGGCG
>JASJHI010000426.1:0-25954 GCA_033791105.1 Acidimicrobiia bacterium
CGTCGTCGTCGGTGCCGGCCCCGGCGTCGTCGAAGGCGGTCGGGGCGGTGCGCGTAGTGCCGACCTGCGTTGTTGTCGGGGCCATCGCCGGCGTAGCGGTAGGCGTGACGGCCTCGCCGGCTCGAGTTCCGGCGTCGGGAACACCGGCGGATGCCGAACCGTCGACGATCTCACAGTCGGCGACGAAGCGGTAGCCGCGACGGTGGACGGTCTTGATCACTCCCTGTTCACGGCCGCTGTCCCCAACCATCTGGCGCGCCGTCTTGATCCTGCTGGTCAAGGCCGACTCACTGACGAAGCGATCCCCCCAGACGTTGTCGAGCAATTCTTCCTTCGGCACCAGCCGTTCGCGGTGTTCGACGAGGTATGCGAGCACGTCGAAGACCTGTGGCTCGACCTGCACCTGCACACCGTCCACCCGGAGTTCGACACGGTCGAGATCGAGTTCACATCTCCCGAACCGCGCGATCACACCGCCATTCTTGCGCACCAGGGGGGTCCGAGGACGATCCCCACCCTTCGCGCGGTTCTGCATGATCGTCTCTCGGGCTCGAAGGTCGGGTGGAGTCGGATCGCCGAGGCCGTCAGAGACTGCTGGTGACCGTCAGAGACCGAGCAGAGTGAGCGCCCACATCACCGGGAACCCGACGAGCAGCGCGTGGAGGACATTGCCGGTACGCCGAACGACGACGAATCCCACTCCGATGGCGACGAGCTCGCTCATCGGCAGGGCCTCGATCTGCCCCTTTGAGGTGAATGCGGCCGACGCGACCAGCGCGGCGATCGCGGCGGGTCCGACCAGCACCATCGCCTGATCGAGCCAGGCCGGCACGCTGCGATCGCCGAGCACGACGAACATGCTCGAACGGATCGCGTACGTGCCGACGCCGATCGCGGCGAACACGAGGAGAGCGGTCATGACGCCCTCCTCGAGACGAGCGCACCCGCACCGATGCCGCCGACAGCGGCGATGAGGACGGCACTGTTGAATGGCAGTCCGGCACCGATGACGACCAGCACCGAAGCGGCGGCCGCAGCGACGAGCGCCGGACGGGTCGGGGTCGACTTGGCGAGCATTCCGGCCAGCGCGAGCGGCGCTCCGATGTGGAGCCCGACACCTTCGGGGATCCGGGCTCCGGCGAAGATCGCTACCGATTGCGCGACCACCCAACCGGTGACGAGTAGTGCGGCCGCACCGGCGTAGTAGGCCTGGCGGTGACGACGGTCGAGGTCGCAGCGATCGAAGCGTGCCCCTGCGACGAAGTAGAGCGGGTCGATCAGCGGGATGGCGAGCAGCAGGCGGCGGCCGAGCGACTCCTCGCGGAACCACGGTGCCATCGCCGCGCTGTAGAGCACGATCCGGGCGTTGATGAGGAGCGCCGAGAACACGATGACGAACGGCGTCACCCCGTCGTCGAGCATCTGTACCGCCATCAGCTGCGCGGCACCGGCAAGAATCAGCGGGCCGCTGAGCAGGCCCTCGACCTGGCCGATCGACGACGCCGCGAGCACAGCGCCGATCGTGAGCGCGAAGGGCAGGACGCTGAGGAGCATCGGCACCATGTCGCGAGCACCCTCGATCGCGGTTCCGGCGAGACGAGGCGTGGTCGCGACGGACGAAGTGGAAGGGGTCGCCGTGTGCGCCGTCGTGGTCGGGATCTCGGCGCACATGTTGGCAGCGGCGCCCATCACGAAACTCCGGCCAACTCGCGGGCGGCGCCCTCGACCGTGGTGTGGGCGGCGTCGAAGGAGGCCGCCAGGGGGCACTCGGCCAGTTCGCCGGCCGTCGGGCGGCGGAAGACCTCGTTGCGAGACCATTCCCGATACGTCTCCTCGCCCATCAGGGCGGCGAGACCGTCGGTCTGGCTGGCGTGGCCGGCGAGCGCCCTCCGCTTGCGATCGACCTCGGCGTCGGTGAGCCGGGCTTCGAGGTCGACGCAGCTCTGGGGAATCGCCGGGCCGCCGCGGCCGCCGAAGTCATCGAAGACACCGATCTCGGCGTGCAGGTCGGCGAAGCGGTCCATGTAGGCCCGTGTCTGTGTGGCGTAGAGCAGGTCGATCCCCGGGACGAGGTCGGCGACACGACGGACGGCCTCGGTCGTCCACCTCGACACCGCACGGTGGTCGGGATGGTTCGTCATGCCGTCGGGGCCGAACGTCACCACGACGTCGGGGCGGGTTGCGACGAGCACGTCGACGATCGCTTGCACGGCCAGTTCGTCGGCGACCAGGTCGCACTCCCCGTCGCGCATTCCGAGGAACCGCACGTCGTCGACGCCGACCTCTCCGAGGGCGGTGCGGAGTTCGGCCTCACGGAACGAGCCGAACTCGTCGCGATCGTAGAGATCGGGATCGGCGGTGCCCTTCTCACCCTTCGTCGCGGTGACCACGGTCACGTCGCCGCCCGCATCGGACACCCGACCCATCAAGCCGGCGGAGAGGTACGCCTCGTCGTCGGGATGTGCCCAGACACCGACCATCCGGCCGGGGACGGGCCGTGCCATCGGCATGACCTGGTTGCCGACCATGGTGTAGGAGGTCACGAAGTCGTGTGTGACCTGGGCATTTGTGACATTTCGGACGGTGCTCATCGGAATCTCCTGGCTGGTGTCGTGCTGACAGGGATCACGGTACGGAACGGCCGCCACCGAGTCTTGGAGCAAGTGTGGAGAACGTCTGGAGACCAGCTCGGACGATCTCCACATGTTCGCCAACCGCTCTCCAAGCCTTTCCGCCGGCGTTCCCGGAAGATGAGACCCATCAACCACACAAGTCGCCTTCGCGACCATCCCGGATCGGACCATCCAATGCCCTCCACCACGAATCCCTCCGCCAAGAACCCCTCGACACGGGTCAGCGACAGCCGGATCGATGCAGACCGCATCGACGACCACTACGACGTCGTCGTGGTCGGGGCCCGCGCGGCCGGCGCGGCGACAGCGATGCTGCTCGCCAGGCGCGGCCTGCGGGTGCTCGCTGTCGACCGCTCGGCGTACGGCAGCGACACGCTCTCGACGCACTCGTTGGCGATCGCCGGCGTGCACCAACTGAGCCGCTGGGGCGTGCTCGACTCGATCCGCGAGTCGGGAACACCGGTCGCGAACGCGGTCAGGTTCCACTACGGGGAGGATGTGGTCACGCTCGACGTGCCGGCTCGCGGTGACATCGATGGGCTCTACTCGCCGCGGCGGACCGTGCTCGATTCCACACTCGTCGACCACGCGGTCGCATCCGGCGCGGATGTCCGGCACGGCGTGTCGATGGTCGACGTGATTCGGGACGAGACCGGACGGGTGACCGGCGTCGAAATCGACGTCGATCACGAGCGCCGCAGGGTCTCCGCCGACTGGGTGGTCGGTGCCGACGGCGCCAGGTCGAGAGTGGCCGCCAAGGTCGGCGCCGAGGTGACCTACGAAGAGCCGACCGGCGCGGCCGACATCTACTCCTACTGGGAGGGACTGCCCTCGGACGTGATCGAGAACTTCTATGCGCCAGGGCGCGCGGCGGGAATCATTCCGACGAACGACGGTGCGGCTGTCGTGTGGGTCGGCCTCACGCCCGAGATGTTCCGCGACGTTGCGAGAGGCAATCTCGCACCGACGTACCACGCGATGATCGGTATGTTCCCCGAACTGGTCGAACGCCTGCGCACGGCGACCCGCGTCGGCGGATACCGGGGCTTCCCCGGAACGCCGGGATTCCTCCGCGAGCCCTCCGGCCCCGGCTGGGCGCTCGTCGGCGACGCCGGCTACTTCAAGGATCCGGTGAGTGCGCACGGGATCACCGACGCGTTCATCGGGGCCGAGCTGATCGCCGACGCGATCGGCGACATCATCCAGTGCGGCGTCGACGAGCGGGTCGCCCTCGCCGAGTACGCGCTCGAGCGCGACGCGATGGCCGCGGCGATGATGCCACCGGTCGTCGCGATCGCCGGACTCGGCTCGGACATGTCGCTCGTGCAGCGATCCTGGAAGGCGATGTCGGCCGCGATGCGCGACGAGTACATGATGCTCACCGGACGCGAGAGCGCCCGCCTCGCGCCCGCGGCCTGACCCTGCGGCCACACGTGTGATCCGGGTGCATTCCGTTCCGGAAGACGAGACGGAATGCACCCAGATGGCCACGTGTTGTACCTCCTATGACCAGCGCGCAGCCCTCGTCGGACCTCCGCATCGAGCTCAACCACCGCCGCATCCGTGGCATGTGGCGCGGGCAGACTGTGGTCGACACCACCGCGAGCAGGTTCGTGTGGGAGCACGCCTACTACCCGGCCTGGTACATCCCCTCCGAGGACATTGCGGGTGAGCTCGTCGCCAACGGCGAGACCTTCGAGTCCGCCCGCCGAGGGATCGGGACCCGCATCGACGTCGACCTCGGCGAGGGCAGCCTCGATGACGCCGGCTGGCGCCACCTCGACGCACCCGACGAGGAACTGCGCGGACTCGTTCGCCTCGAGTGGGATGCGCTCGACTCCTGGTTCGAGGAGGACGTCGAGGTGTTCGTCCATCCACGCAGCCCGGAGGTGCGCATCGACGTCTTGCCCTCATCGAGACATGTCCGCGTGCTCGTCGAAGGCGAGGTTGTCGCCGAGTCGGCGCGCGCGCGCATCCTCCACGAGACCGGCCTCACTCCGCGCTTCTACGTCCCCCAGACCGACGTGCGGATGGATCTGATGACCCCGACCGACACGTCGAGCGGATGCCCCTACAAGGGGTGGGCAAACTATTGGTCGCTCACGATCGGTGACACCACATACGACGACATCGCCTGGGGCTACCGCACACCACTGCCGGAGTCGCGCGACGTGGCCGGTCTCGTCTGCTTCTTCAACGACCGGGTCGCGATCGAGGTCGACGGCGCGCGCTTGTAGAGCTTTCCCGCCATGATTCCAGTGGCGGGGATCCACTTCGGTGGAGTTCGGCTCGATAGGGCCCTCGAAAGCACCGCGTCCGTCCGGTCGCTCCACCCCTTCCGCCCACTGCGAAGCTGTGCAGGTATGAGCTCCGCGATCGCAACCCACGGCCTCACCAAGATCTACGGCGAGATCCGGGCGGTGGACGGCGTCGATCTCGACGTCCGCACCGGTGAGATCTTCGGTTTCCTGGGACCCAACGGTGCCGGCAAGTCCACGACGATCCGATGCCTCGTCGATCTGGCCCGCCCGACGAAGGGCAGCGCCGAGGTGCTCGGCCTCGACAGCCGCCGCGACACGATCGAGATCAGTCGGCGGATCGGCTATCTGCCGAGCGACATCGCGCTCTACGGCGACCTGACCGGACGCGAGTTCGTCGAGTACTTCGCCAACCTTCGCGGCGGCGTCGATCGACGGGTGATCGACGCGCTCGCCGAGCGGTTCTCGGCCGACCTCGACCGCAGGTGTAGCGAATACTCGTCGGGCAACCGGCAGAAGGTCGGCTTGATTCAGGCATTCATGCACGAACCGGAGCTGCTGATCCTCGACGAGCCGACGTCGGGACTCGATCCGTTGGTGCAGACCGAGATGCACGCGCTGATGGACGAAACGCGGGACGCGGGACGCACCGTGTTCCTGTCCAGCCACACGCTCTCGGAAGTCGACCGCGTCGCCGACCGAGTCGGCATCATCCGTGAGGGCAAGCTGATCGAGGTCGCCGCGATCGACGACCTGAAGGCCAGGGCGATCCGCCGTCTCGAACTCGAGTTCGAGACGGCGCCCGAGCCGGCACCACTGCAGGCGGTCGCAGGAGTCCGCGACGTTTCCGTCGATGGGCTCGTTGCAACGGTCTCGTTCGACGGGCCGATCGACGAGATTCTCCGCGCGGCGACCGCGCTCGGCGTGGTCAACCTGCACAGCCACGACGCCGACCTGGAGGACATCTTCCTCACCTACTACCGCGACGACCGACCCCAGCGGGTGGACACGAACAGTGCCGGCACGCCGGACACGGAGTCGGCCGATGTGGCGGGCTGACATCGCGACACGGGCGCTGCACACCCGCTCGCGTCTCGCCGTCGGGTGTGGGTCCGGGTTGGCCGGGTTCGCGGTGTTCGGAGCGTGGGCTTACAGCGCGATGATCGGAGGGGACGACGGCGACGAGCTGTTCAACGATCTCCCTGAGGCCTTCGAGAGTCTGATCGGTGCCACGGGTGGCAGCGGTAACTATGTGGCTGCGGAGATCTTCGGACTCATCGCGCCGCTGTTGATCCTTGTCGTGGCGATCTCGGGGGCGGCCGCCGCGCTCGCGGGCGAGGAGGACGCGCGCACCGCCGAACTCCTCTTGACCCAGCCGGTCGAGCGAAGGACGGTCGTGGTGACGAAGAGCGTGGTGCTCGTCTTCCATCTCGCTGTCGTCGCCGTGTTCTACCTCGTCGGGATGGCACTCGGTCAGGCCTTGTTCGGGTTGGGCCTCACGTACGGAGGGATCGTCGCGAGCACGATGCAATTGTTCGCCCTCGCGCTGGCCTTCGCCGGGATCACACTGGCCGTGGCCGACACCACAGGATCGAAGCCGATCGCGATCGCCGCCGGCACGGTACTCGCCGTCGTCTCGAGCCTGATGGCCGGACTCCTGCCGCTCGTCGACGGGTTGGACAACCTCTCGAAGATCACGCCCTGGTACTACTTCACCGCGTCCGACCCGCTCTCGGGAGTGCTCGATCTCGTCCACCTCGCGGTCTTGGCCGGCCTCGCAACCGTCGGGTTCGCAGTCGGCGTCTGGGTGGTGGATGGGCGCGACATCAAGGTCGGGAGAGCTCGGCTCCGTTTCGAAGTCCCGGCGATTCGCAGCCTCACCCGCCCTCGGGTGACCGGCATGTTCACCAAGGCACTATCGGACAACACCACGATGATCTGGCTCACCGGCGGCGGCCTGGCGCTGATGTCCATCGCGATCGCAGCAATGTTCACGGGCATGCAGCAGACGCTGGCGGACATCAGCGAGAGCCTCCCGGCGGGGATGACGGCCATGCTCGGCACCACCGACATGGCCACGTCGTCGGGCTGGATGACCGCAGAGATGCTGTCGCTGACGGCGCCGATCGCGGTGATCGCTGTCGCGGTCGTCGTGGCGGTCAATGGTGTCGCGGGCGAGGACGCGAATCGGACGCTCGCGTTACTGGTGGCCGCGCCGGTGAGGCGGGGTTGGATCGTGCGCGATCAGACGGCGGTGATGCTGCTCGCTGTCGCCGGCGTGTGTGTACTCACGGGAGTCGGCTTCGCGGTCGGATCGCTTGTCGGCGGGCTCGACCTGACGACGAGGGGCATCGTCGGTGCCATGGCACACCTCGCGATGTTGGCGGTCTTTTTCGGCGCCCTGGCCGGCGCCCTCGGCGCCAACTGCACAAAGCGGACCGCGCTCGGCGCGACGTCGATCCTGGCGCTTGCGACATGGCTCGCCAATTGGCTGTTCAGCCTGTCGGACGGCACCGATTGGCTCACGATGCTGACCCCGTGGAACTACTACATCGCGAGCGATCCGCTCGTGAACGGTGCCGACCTCGGCCACCTCGCCGCCCTCGCGGTCGGGGCGGCCACAGCGATCGCGGTGACGGCGCCGCTGTTCGACCGGCGCGAGATCGCTGCTTGAGCCGGCAGCCCGAGCCGGACGGGCCGACTGATACCGTTTCGTCCGGGCCTTTGGCGGCGCCCGATCACGAGGTGGGAGAACAGCGTGCGAAACGAGCGGATGCAAGGGACGAAGACGCTCGCGACGGCGAAGCGTCTCGTCGTCGTACTGCTGGTTGTCGCCGGGATCCTCATGGGAAGCCAGGCCATGCTCACGCAGGCGCGCGGTGGATCGTCAGGTGGTTCCCGCGTCGCAGGCGTCGTCCAGGTTGCCGGTGACCCGGTTGCGGGATGGCGTGTCGAGCTCTATGCGGCTGGGCGCGACGGTGCTCGTCTGATGGATACGACGTCGACGAACCACCGTGGTGAATTCAGGTTGCGGGCGCGCCCGAGGGCGCGCGATGGCATCACGGCCTACGTGGTCGCCCGGAACGGCGACACGAAGAAGATGCTCGCGGTACTCGATCCGTCCGAGCGGCCGGACCGCACCGTCATCAACGAACTGAGCACGATCGCGTCGATCTGGACCAACTCGCAGTTCATCGACGGCGACACGATCTCGGGCAACGATGTCGGCCTCGTCGCAGCGGCGCGGAACATCCCGAATCTGGTCGACCTCGAGTCCGGCGGGCTCGGCGAGGTCGTTCAGACCGGATGGAACGGCAACCACACCAACACCCTGGCCACGCTCAACAGCCTCGCCAGTCTGTTGTCCGACTGCCTGACCGACGGCTGCGCCGAGCTGTTCATCGAGTCGGCTCCGGACGGCGTTCCCGTTCCGACCGACACCGTCGCGGCATTCCACAACATCGCCCGGAACCCTTGGCACAACGTGGACAGGATCTTCTCGCGGCTCCAATCCGCGAGTGACAACGGTCCGGACAATCCGGCCTTCATTCCGACTCTGCTGTGGCCTCCGACCGGTTGGACACTGTCGCTCGTCTACACCGGCGCAGGATTCAATGCGCCCGGTGAGATGGCGATCGATGACGAGGGCGGCCTGTGGTCGAACAACAACTTCGTGCCCGGATCGCAGTCGGTGCTGCTCGACGTGGGTGGGATCTTCGTTCCCGACCCGAAGACGTACACCGGCACGGGCGTGACGAAGCTCAGCTCCTCCGGTGAACCGGAGTCGCCGCCCAGCGGTTACCTCGGCGGGGGCACCTTCGGTGGCGCGTTCGGCACGGCGGTCGACCTGAACGGCGACGTGTGGATCGGCAACTTCGCCGGCAACAGCGTGACCAAGCTCGACGCCGACGGCACACCGATCTCGCCGGACGCGAGCACGTCCTACGGCTCCGACGGCGGCTACCACTACACGCTCGACGGCGAGTCCGGATTCCAATCGCCGCAGTCGACGATCATCACCGAGGACAACAGCCTCTGGGTGACCAATCTCGGCGGCAACACTGTCTCCCAACTTCTCGGTGGTGATCCCGGCAACATCCGCACGTGGGGTGCTGATCCATCGTGTGCACACGTGTTCTCGAACCCGTGGGGCCTGGCGAGCGATGACGACGGGCGGGTGTTCGTCAGCAACGCCGCCGGCCGGAACATCTCGATGATCGACCCGTCCACTGCGACCGACCCACTCTGCCCCAGCGACACCTACCCGCTCGACTCCGAGGCCGCTCCGCAAGGGCTCGCCACCGACATCGAGGGCAACGTGTGGGTCGCCGACACCTACGGCGGCAAGGTCACATTCCTCGACGCGGCCAACGGGTACACGCCCACGACGTTCGACGCCGAGGGCACGACGGTCGGTCCATGGAGTGTCGCGGTCGACGGGAGGGACAACGTGTGGGTCGCCGACTTCTTCGGCAAGCGCATCCTCAACCTGTGCGGCGCCTCGGGCAACTGTCCCGAGGGCATGCAGGGTATGGGCGACCGCATCTCACCGGCGGGACGCACCCTTTCCTCCGAGGCCGGGATGGGCGGCGGGTACGGCGCCAACGCGGCGATCCAGAGCATCACCGCGATCGAGATCGATCAGGCCGGCAACGTCTGGGTGGCCAACAACTTCGACAACGACCTCGTCTGCCTCGCCGGCGCCGGCATCCCGCCGGTCGGTGGCGGCAGCACGGTCGGACTCGAACGCTTGCAGACCGAGTGCGGCGGCAACGGCGCCGTCGTGGTGTTCGGTGTGGCAGCACCGGTCGGCGCTCCGATCCTCGGCCAGCCACGCCAGCCGTAGAGAACGTCGCGAGTTCCCCTCGGCGGTGGCCCTCGGCGGCCTCAGGCCTCGACGAGGGGCAACGTGTCGAGGCCCAGCACCTCGCGATAGGTGTTGTGGTAGTGGTGCAACGCGGGCTCATTGCGGCCGAAGGTGGCGTACGTCAACGCACCGCTGTCGGCAACACGTTGCTGGCTGGCGCCGGCGACGTAGTCCTCGTCGCGGATGATCTCGGCGAAGCGCTGACCGATCTCCTTCATCAGCTCGGCCATCCCGGCGTCCGCCACGACTCGCGGCCAGAGGTAGAAGGTGACGATGCTCGTGTGCCTCCCCGGCTCGGTGGGATGGGGGTAGGCCCGCACGAGATAGAGCCCCTCTGACGACGGCATCAACTGCACGTTGGGAAACAGCCAGTAGACCGGCAACGTGCCGACTGCGACGTGCCACTCGTCCTCCGGCAACAGTCGCATGTTGTCGATCTCGCGTTTGCAGAGCAGCATCCGGTGATGACGGCCGAACGTGTCGTAACACTGCACATTGCCGTGAAACGCGTTGTAGAGCGTGTCCTTGTGCAGCGAGGAGAAGTGGTACGTCTCGCCGAACGTGTCCATCGCCAGCTTCCAGTTGCAGTCGATCTCGTAACTGTCGCCGCCGAGATGGACGAGCGTGCCGAGCCCCCAACTGTCGAGTTCGTCGGCGAGCTCTTCACCGAGCAGAGAATCGATGTCGAGCGTGGCGTTCGGGTCCTGGTGCACCCACAGCAGCCCGTAGCGCTCGACAGCGGGCAACTCGACGAGTCCATGACATTGCGGGTCGATCTCGCCGAAGTGCTCCTTCTTGGGGACGCCGACGAGCGCGCCATCGGTGGCGTAGCTCCAACTGTGGAACGGGCACGTGAAGCGCTTCGTCTCACCGCGCGGTCGGTCTTCGACGACGACGCCGCGGTGACGGCAGGCATTGACGAACGCCTTGAACTCTCCGCCCGCGGTCCGGGTGGCGAGGATCGGCACGGCGAGATCGTTCAGGGTGAGGAACGAACCGGGTTCGGGAAGGTCGCCGGACAAGCCGATCATCTGCGGATGTTCGGTGAAGAACTCGGCGCGTTCGCGCGCGGCGAGGTCGGGATCGACATACGCCGACATCGGGTTGTGCAGGTGGCCCCCGGCGTCGACCGTCATTCCCGAGTCGAGTCGGGACAGAAGTGTCTTCAGTTGGCGGATCTGTTCCTGCTTGCGCATGGTCGCTGCCCCTCTGTCGCGATGATCCGGTCCACCATACGGGGCGACTCGATCTCGCAACGTGTCGTCGGACGTGTCACGATCGGTGCATGGATCAGGTACCCGTCGTCGACATTTCCTCGCCGACCTCGACATCGCGCCGTGCCCTCGACGACGCCTGCCGGGACCACGGCTTCTTCCTGCTCGAGGGCCACGGACTCGACGATCTCATCGACCGGACATGGCGGCAGACGACAACACTCTTCGACGCCGACCGGACCGTGCGGACGTCGATCGAACGTGATGCGGTGAACCCGCTCGGGTGGTACGACCGCGAACTCACGAAGCGCCGACGTGACCACAAGGAAGTGTTCGACTTCATCGATCCCGCCGAGCCGACACGTGACGTGTTCAATCGTTGGCCGGACCGGCTGCCCGCGTTCCGCGAGACGATGGCGGAGTTCTACGAGGCGTTCAGCGCACTCACGCTGCGCACCCTCGACCTGTTGCACACCACACTCGAACTCTCGCCGACCGGCCGGGCCGCAATGGTGAGCGACCGCACTGCGAGCGCGGTGCGGCTCAACCACTACCCGGTGGGCGACCCGGTACCCGACGATGAACGCGACGGTCTCGCCGAACTCGGAGCGACCGCGCTCGGATATCACACCGATCCGGGCACGCTCACCCTCCTGCTCCAGGACGGCACGGGCGGACTCCAGGCCGAGTCGCGTGGTGACGGGTGGATCGACGTGCCACCACGAGCAGGAACCGTCGTGGTCAACCTCGCCGACGCAATGCAGGTGTGGACCAATGATCGCTATTGCGCTGCCGTCCACCGGGTCGTGCCGATGACCACCGAGCGCCGGTTCAGCATTCCCTATTTCTCGAATCCTCCGCGCGACGCGATGATCGAACCGATCGTGGAACTGTGCGAAGCGCCCGCCCGCTACCAGAGTTTCCGATGGTCCGACTTCATGCGCGCACGCACCGACGACAACCTCACCGACGCCGGCGTCGATGACGCGCAGATCTCCGACTATTCGATCGCCTGATCAGCCGGGACGCCGCCGATGAGCACCAGTGGTCATCTTGCAAGAAGGGTCGACGGTCGGATCGACGACCGACTCGCGGCCACGATCGATCGCACGTGGTCGCACATCGCGTCTCCGGGCAGCTTCTTCAGCGGAGCCGAGCGGATCCAGATCGCGGCACTCGGTCGTGCTCGGCGTCACGGCGACGACCGGCCGGCCACGACGCTGTCGGCGGCGCTCGTCGAGACGGTCGAAACGTTCAGCGACCGAGCCCACACGATCACCGCGCAATGGGTGGATACCCGGGCGGCAGCCGGCATCTCGCGGTTCGCCTATGTCGAGTTGCTGGCGGTCACCTGCTTCGCAGTCGTCTCCGACACGTTCGAGTACGGGATCGGGGCCTGCGGCATCGGCGACGGTCTGCACCCGCTCCCCGACCCAGAGCCGGGTCATCCGACAGGCGCCGTCGATGAGCAGGCCACCGTCGACGGTGGATGGGTGCCGACGGTCGGGCCCGCCTTCCCACCCACCGGCTTCTCGGCGATTCCCGCCGAGCACCGGTTGATGCACACACTCCATCGCGAGCTGTACATCTCGGTGCCGAAGATGTTCGATCTCGACCTCGTCCGCGATGGCCTCGCGCGCGACCAGATGGAGTTGGTCGCCGCCCGGACCTCCCTGGTCAACGACTGCTTCTTTTGACTGTACGCCCACGCCGACATGCTCCGTGTGAGTGGTCAGCACCTCGGCCGGACACCCGAACTCGGCGCGCTCAGCAACTCGGTGCCCGACCCCATGACGCCGGCCGGACCCGAACTCCTCGCGCTCACGGACGCCGTAGTCAGCGCCGACGGCGACGGTGCAGCGCAGGCTGCCGAGCGGCTCACCGAAGTCCTCGGTGAGCCCTCCACCGTGCGCGCCATCGCCGTCGCGGCGAACTTCCAGATGATGAACCGGATGCTCGACGCGATCGGCGTCGACTACGGCGGGAACGAACAGATCGCCGCGGCCATCGGCGTGCCGTTCACGACGCGCGAATGAAGCTGCTCGCCGTCAGCTGGAACATCGAGTTCGGACTCCGCGCCGACGAGGCGGCCACGATCCTCGCCGAACATTCCGTCCTCCGGGACGCCGACATCGTGTTGCTCCAGGAGATGGACGAGCCGAGTACGGCGACGATCGCTGCGCGCCTCGGGATGCAGCACGTCTACGCGCCCGCCAGCACCCACCCCCAGACCGACCGCCCGTTCGGCAACGCAATCCTGGCGCGCTGGCCGATTGCGGATCCCGCCGTCACCCATCTCCCCCACGTCGCGGCGCTGCAGGGACAGCCGCGCATCGCCCTCACCGCAACGCTCGACATCGAGGGTCGTCCGGTCTCCGCTGTCAGCGTGCACACCGAGACGCCCGTGCTCAGCCACCGCAAGCGCCTGGTCCAGTTCATCGCGTTGGGCGACGACATCGCGTTGCTGGCGAACGAGCAGGTGATCCTGGGCGGCGATTTCAACACCGCGTCGTCGCGCAGCATGCAGGCCGTAACCGAGGAGTTGGCGCGGCGAAAGCTGCATCGGATGTCGGCAGGGGCGGGACCGACACTGCGGCGCGCGCGGCGGGACTTCGTACTCGACCACGTCTTCGCCAAGGGGTTCGCACCGGTGGAGACCGGTGTGGTCCGCGGTCTCGACGTCAGCGATCACTCACCCATCTGGGCCCAGGTCGAGATGCTCACGCCACCGGCCGAGTGAGTCGCCCGCGAACCTTCAGCGCGTGACCTCGTTGCGCAGTGAGCGACCGCCGAGCAGCCGCTCCAGGTTGGTGAGGAACGCGGCCGCCGCGCGGCGGCCGGTGCCATCGCTCGACCCGGAGTTGTGTGGGGTGATGATGACGTTCGGCAGCCCCCACAGACGGTGGTCGGACGGCAGCGGCTCGGGGTCGGTGACGTCGAGACCCGCGCCGGCGATCGAACCTGACTCCAGCGCGTCGGTCAGCGCGTCTTGATCGACCAGCTCACCGCGACCGACGTTGACGAACAATGCGTGCGCCGGCATTGCCGCAATCACATCGGCAGAGATGATCCCACGCGTGTCCTCGTTGAGCGGGAGCGCCACCGCTACCGCGTCGACCTCGCGGACGACATCGAGTAGATCGGCGAGCGGTCGGGTCGGGCAGGGCTCGTCGCCCTGCGACTCGCGCCGAACGATGACCGGCTCCATGCCGATCGCCGTCGTCAAGCGCACCACCTCCTGACCGATCGGCCCGAACCCGACGACGGCGACCGATCGCCCGGCGAGTTCGTTCCAACGCTCCCAGTCCCAGCTCGCCTGCTGCTGCGCGCGCAGCATGCGCGGGAGATCGCGGCTCAGCGCGAGGAAGTACATCACGACGGTTCCCGCGATCGGCGATGCGCTCGATCCGGAGGATGTCGTGAGGTGGATCCCGCGATCGACCATCGAGAAGAAGATCGGATGATCGACACCGGCCGACATCGTGTGGAACCACCGGAGATTCGGTGCTTGCAGCGCGACCGACATGAACGCCGGAGTGCGCTCCGGCCACACGTCGTGAGAGAAGAACGCGAACGTGATCCGCTCGATGTCGGCCTGTGGGACGCCCTCGTCGCCGGCGAGGACGACCAGGTCGAGGCCCGGCGCGATGCGACGGAGCGCGTCACCGTGTTGTTCGAGGAACATGTCGCTGCAGAAGAGGACATCGGGGCGCTGTTCGGTCACGTCGCGAGCTTCGCAGTTCATCCTTGCGTTCGGCGACCGCACGGGCGGGCCGCGAGACTGGGGATGTGAAAACCGCCGCCACCGAACTACTCGACATCGAGTTCCCGATCTTCGCCTTCAGCCACTGCCGTGACGTCGTCGCCGCCGTGAGCAAGGCCGGTGGTCTCGGCGTGCTCGGCGCGGTCGCTCACTCGCCCAAGGCCCTCGAGATCGATCTCGAATGGATCGAGAGCGAGATCGGCGACCGTCCGTATGGCGTCGATCTCATCGTGCCCGCCAAGTACGCGGGTGACGGCGACGGCGGCTACTCGATGAACGACATCGCACAGCTCATCCCGGCCGAACACCGGGAGTTCATCGACGACATCCTCGCCCGCTACGACGTACCGCCGCTGCCCGACGACGAGGACGTGACGAACCGGGGTGCGGGTGGATCGCACGACGGCAATGCTCCGTTCAGCGCCAACGCAGCACTCCCCCAGCTCGACGTGGCCCTCGCCCACAAGACCGCCTTCGTCGCCAATGCGCTCGGACCGCCGCCCCAGTTCCTGATCGAACGCGTGAAGGAGGAAGGTCGCCTGATCGGCGCGCTCGCCGGTCGCCCGCAACACGCCGAACGCCACCAGGCCGCGGGTGTCGACATCATCATTGCCCAGGGTTCAGAGGCCGGAGGCCACACCGGCGAGATCGGCACGATGGTGCTGATCCCCGAGATCGTCGACGCGGTCGACATCCCCGTGCTCGGCGCGGGCGGCATCGGCACCGGTCGTCAGATGGCCGCCGCGATGGCGCTGGGCGCCCAGGGCGTGTGGTGTGGATCGGTCTGGCTCACCACCGAGGAGGCCGAGACACATCCCGTCGTCAAGGAGAAATTCCTCGCCGCCAGCTCCGCCGACACGATCCGTTCGCGGTCGCTCACCGGCAAGCACGCCCGGATGCTCAAGTCGTCGTGGACCGAGGAGTGGGACCGTGCCGACACACCAGACCCACTTGGCATGCCGTTGCAGCCGATCCTCACCAACTCCGCCCAGGCGCGCATCAACCGCGCCGCGTACCAGTCCGGCTCGGGCGCGGAGAAGCTGGCCAACTACTTCGTCGGCCAGATCGTCGGAACGATGAACGAGTCGAAGCCGGCCGGGCGGGTCGTCATCGAGATGATCGAGGAGTTCATCGAGGCGGTCGAGTCACTCTCCACCCAACTCGAGGTCTGAACGCCGCCCGATCACCGCCCGATCACCGCCCGACCGTGGTGCACGCAGTACCAGCGTGATCGGCACCCGAGGGTGGTTCTCGGTCGCGAATCCGGCACGGTATGGCAGTGGATTCGTACGACATCGCTGTCATCGGCGGCGGACCGGCCGGTGCGGCAACCGCGATCCGCGCTGCGCGGGCCGGTGTGCGGGTCATCGTCTTCGAGAAGGGCCGCTTCGGCCGTGACAAGGTCTGCGGCGACGGGCTCACACCGCGCGCGGTCGGCGCACTCGAAGAACTGAAGATCGACCTCGCCGACGCTCACCGCATCCGCGGCCTGCGGATGATCGCCGGCAACAGGGATCGGGAACTCGACTGGCCGAGTACCGATCGGTTCCCCGACCACGGAGCGGTCTGGCCGCGCAGGCGGCTCGACGCGGCGCTGATCGAAGCGGCGGCCGACGCCGGCGCCGAGGTCGTGTACGAAGCCGAGGCAACGCCGATCCTCGACGGCACGCGCGTCGTTGGAGTGGAGGTAGGTGGACGCCGTGTCGCAGCGCCGCTCACCGTCGTCGCGGCGGGTGCCCAGGGTGCGGTCGCCCGCCTCCTCGGGGCCGACCGGGTTGCCGACGAGCCGTTCGGCCTGGCGATCCGCACGTACGCCGAGACCCCCCGCCACGCCGACGAGCACCTCGAAGCCTGTCTGTCGCTCGAGGACGAGCACGGCACCGCTGTGCCCGGCTACGGATGGATGTTCCCGGCCGGCGACGGCACGGTCAACATCGGCGTCGGCGCATTGTCGACGATGAAGGGCTTCAAGCAGTTGAACCTCAACACACTGCTCGACTCATACCGGCACGCCGTCCACGAGCCCTGGCAACTCGGCCCGAATCTCGAGCGACCCCGCGCGTGGCGACTACCGATGTCCGCGCAGCGCCGCCACGGGCCCGGCTGGGTCGCCATCGGTGACGCGGCCGGCCTCATCAACCCGATGAACGGTGAAGGCATCGACTATGGACTCGAATCGGGCATGCTCACCGCGGATCTGTTCATCGACGATCCCTCGACCATCGAAGAGCGCTACGACCAACTGGTGGGCGAACGGTTCGATGCCTTTCTCCGCACCGGCCGTCGGTTCTCGTTCCTGATCGGCCATCCGTGGATCCTGCGCAACGGCCTGCGACTGTCGGTCAGCACCGACGCAATCGCCAACATCACACTCCAGGTGATGGGCAACCTCGTCGACAACACGACCCCCGGCGCCGCCGGGCGCGTGATGTCCCTCGCCGACCGCACGCTCGCCCTCGCCGATCCGATCCTGCGCAAGACCCGTGCCGCGGCTTGATCCCATCGTCCGCCGGGCCATCCGCGACTCGCTGCCGATATTCATCCCGGCGATCCCGTTCGCGCTCGTACTCGGCGTCGCGATCACCGAGTCAGCGCTGCCGCCCGCGGTCGGATGGTCATCCAACTTTCTCATCTTCGCCGGAGCGGCCCAGCTCGCCACTGTGACACTGGCCGCGACGGCGACATGGGTGACACTCGTGACCACCGCCGCGGTGATCAACCTCCGTCACGTCATGTACAGCACCGCGCTCGCTCCGCGCTTCGGTCCGCAGCCGCGCTGGTTCCGTTGGGTCGGTCCCTATGTGCTCATCGACCAGGTGTTCGCGCTCGTGTCCCAACGCGACGACCTCGACGACGACACGTGGCGGCGCTATTTCCTCGCGTGCGGCTTCTCCTTCTTCATCGGCTGGAACATCACGGTCACGCTCGGAATGCTTGTCGGCTCAGAGATCCCCCAGAGCTGGCGCCTCGGCGTCGCGCCGGCGGTGATGTTCGTCGGGATGGTCGTCATCGGCATCACCAATCGGCCCGGGATCGTCGCTGCCATCGTCGGCGCCGGGGTCACCTACCTCTGTCTCGAACTCCCGCACAACACCGGGCTGCTCGTCGGTGCTCTGGCCGGCGTCGCCGCGGCATTCGTGGCCGAGACGATGTCTGTGCAGCGCGCGGTCGACGAGGATCCGGACGAAGATCCGAGGCTGAGCGTCCGATGAGCACCACCGCCGCGCTCGCCGCCGTCCTCGTCGTCGGTCTCCTCACATATTCCGCGCGCGCAGTTCCGATCCTGTTCCTCGCCGACCGCGCGCTGCCGGCCCCCCTCGAACGGGCATTGCGCTACGTCGGACCGGCGGTGCTCTCGGCACTCGTGATCACGCTCGTCGCGGGCGGCGACGGGCGCACCGGGGTCGATGGCGCCGAATGGATCGCGCTGGCCGTCGCCGTCGTGGTCGCCGCGGCGACGAGAAACCTGATCATCACGCTCGTGGTCGGCATGGCCGCCCTCTGGATCGCCGACGGACTGCTCTGACCTCCCTCGTCGCGTTCAGTCGATGTCCTGCTTGGCAAGCCGCCAGGTCGCCACGGCCAGCGCGCCGACAGCTGCCACGAGTGGCACACCGATGCCGACGGCGAGGCTGAAGTCGGCGAGGTCCAGATCGACTCCGGTGACTTCGACGAGGATCGAGCGCGTGTACTTGCGGATCGCGAACCGAGCGACCCCCGCACCAGCCTGGGCGATGAAGCCTTCCCAGATCAGGATGTACGCGAGCCCCCACACGATGTATCGCTTGAGCCACGCGCCGAGCATCGTGAACAGCGACACGTAGGCGACGAGGCCAACGGCCGTCGCGAGCACCGTCGCACCGACGATGCCGCCGCCGACCCCGGTGAGTGCCGCTGCGGCGACGAGCGGAATCATGGTGATCGGTGTCGCCACGGTGAGCGCGGCGAGCGCCGCACCCACCGCGATCGGGCTGCGGTCCATCGGCCGCAACCAGAGATAGACGAGTGTCTTGTCATCGCGCAGGTCGCCGATCGATCCACCACCGAAGACGAGGGCCACCACCGGGACGACGCCGGCCATGCCGAGCCCGGCGATCAGCCGAACGCCGTCGTCGAGTGTGGCCGAATCGGAGGTACCGACAGCGAAGCCCGCAAGCGTGGCGATCAACGCGAGCAACGAGAGCGCGATGATGCGGCCGCGCGTGGCGAGTTCGTGCAACACGACGCGGTAGACGATCACCGTCGCGCGCGCCCACGGGACCGAGCGTTGGGGAGCCGGTGAGGCGGTCGGTGGCGCCGTCGTCATCGGCCCTCCACGAGATAGCGGAACACGGATTCGAGGTCGTCGTCGAGCGGATTGACCTCCGTGAGGCGGACCCCGAGTTCGACCGCCAGGGGAGCGAGGTGCCGACCGACCGCGTCGATATCGACCGTGTCGATCACCACCTGGCCGTCATCGAGGGAAAGGGCGCTCACAAATCCCCGATCGACGAGCGCGGTCGCGAACCGTCTCGCGTCGGAGACGCCGAGCCTGATGCGGTGCGGTCGGTCATCCATCAGCGATCGCAGATCGTGGTAGTCGCCCTGCGCGATCAAGCGACCTTGGGCGATCACGAGCACGCGCGAGCCGAGCCTTGCAACCTCGTCGAGAACGTGACTCGACACGAGCACGCAGCGCCCGTCGTCGCCCAGCCGGTGGAACAGTTCGATCATCCGCCGTCGCTGCACCGGGTCGAGCCCGGTGAGGGGTTCGTCGAGAATCAGCACCTCCGGATCGTTGACGAGCGCCGTGGCCACCTTCACCCGCTGCCGCATACCCTTCGAGAACTCGCCGACGCGCTTGTCGCCGGTGTCGGCCAACTCGACCTGCTCGAGCGCGTGCTCAGCAACCTCGCGCGGCGATGGCATCCCGTGCGACTCCGCCGCGATCGTGACGAAGTCGAGTGCGTCGAGATGGTCGAACAAGGCGTCCTGCTGCGGGACGAGCGCAATCCGACCTCGAACGACACGGTCGGTGCGGGGATCGGAGCCGAGCACCTCGATCGATCCGCGCGACGGCGGTGTCAGCCCACACATCATGCGAAACAACGTCGACTTGCCGGCGCCGTTCGGGCCGAGCAAAGCAGTGACCCCGCCGTCGATTGCGAAGCTCACATCGCTGACCGCGACGACCGAACCGAAGAACTTCGATGCCTGGTTCACCGCGATCATGCCGGTCAGCTGTACGGGCGCTGCCGTCGGGCCGGTCGACGTGTTCGGCGCCGGCAGCACGTTCGGTGGTGGCAGTTCGCTCATCGAGCAATGACCAATCGGGAGTAGCGCCAGGCGACCACGCCGAGACCGCCCACCGTCCACGCGACACATGACCCGAGCACGGCGAACGTCGAAATCTCCGGGTATGCGAGGTCGTTCTCGCCACCCGATCCCGGCGCCCCGAAGATTCGGAACACCAACTCGAGCGACATCGAGAACGGGTCGATCAACCACCACTGCTGCGACCAGCCGGCACCCTCGGTGAGCGATCCGGCGAGCACCGGCAGCGCGATGATCGTGAGCACGACGCCGATCGCCGCGAACGCGCGTCGATCGGTGATGCTGGACGCGGCCATCGAGATTGCCATCAGCGGAGCCGACACGGCAATGCCCGACAGCACGATCCTGAACAACACGGTCACCCAGTTGCCGACGCCGTCGGGACCGGCGCCCTCGACGGTGTACCCGAGCAGGAGGAGCAGCGGTGGGCCGAGGGTGACGAGACCCAGTGTGAGGCCGACTGCGATCGACTTCGCGGTGAGATACGTACGGCGATTGAGTGGGGTGGAGAGATACATCGCCAGCATCCCGTTGCGGCGGTCGGAGATGAGGATCTCCGGGGCGACCATCGCGGCAAACAGCGTGATCGCGAGCGTGATGAAGCCGTAGTAACCCGGGTAGTCGGCGACCTCGTTCGGGTCGAGGATGTCACCTGGGATCAGCACCGCGATTCCGACGAACACGATCGCCGGCACGTACGCGATGACCACGGCGATGACAGGGAAGATCTTGTGCCGCGCCGGTCGGCCGAGTCCGAGCGTCGCACGGATGCTCTGCCAGCTCACGCTGCGGATCGCTCCCGCGACCCCCGAGCGTGGGCCCTCGTACGGTTGGAAGCCGCGGCTGACGATCTTCGCGTCACCCGTCGAACTCATGACGCGCCGCCGTCGGTCGAGCCGCTGTCGTCCTGGGTGAGCGCATGCGCCTCGAACAGGTCGTCGAGCGTGCGTCGGCGTTGTCCCAGCCGCCGGACACGGGCGCCGGCATCAGCGATCGCGACGGCCGCGCGGTCGAACAACTCGTCGTCATCGGCACCGAGAATCGTCAGTGTGGTCGCCGAGCGTTGGACCGTCGCACCGGTCGCCTCGAGCCGAGCGACAACCGTCGCGATCGCATCCGGTCGATCGCCGACCTCGACGAACTCGACCTCGATGCCGCCCTCGGCGCCTGCGAGCTCGACGATCGACCCCTGCGCGATCAGCTGTCCGGCGTCGAGCGCCACAACGTTGTCGCACACGCGCTCGACCTCCTCGAGCACGTGCGACGACAGAACGACGTCGATGCCGAACTCTCGATTGACCTGCACGATGATGTTGAGCATCTCGTCCCGCTGCACCGGGTCGAGTCCATCGGTCGGCTCGTCGAGCACGATCAGGCGCGGATCGGCGGCGATCGCCTGGGCGAGCTTGACGCGCTGGCGCTGGCCCGTCGACATCGTGCCCAGCGCACGGAACCGCTCTTCGCCGAGCCCCACCAGATACAGCGAGTCGCTCGCCCGGCTGCGCGCCTCGTCGCGCGGCAACCCCTTCACCTCGGCCAGGTGACGCACGTAGTCGTATGCGCCGAAGTCATCGGGCAGCACATTGCGTTCGGGACCGAACCCGATCTGCGCGCGGAGCTCCGGCCCCTGCGGTCCCGGGTCGAGGCCGAGCACGCGCAACGAACCGGTCGTCGGGCGGAGCAGGCCGAGCACGAGCGAGATCAGCGTGGTCTTCCCGGCACCGTTCGCGCCCACAAGACCGGTCACACCTGATTGCACGGTGAGGTCGAGGGAGTCGAGGGCGCGAGTGGAGGGGAACTCCATCGTGAGACGCTCGGTCTCGATGATCGCCGACACGTCCGCTTGTCTACCAGCGCGAGGGCCATGGTTACGCTCGTTCGATGGATCTCTGCCACGTAGGCCCGTCGACGTCCGCCGCCGAAGTGGACGCAATCCTGCGGCGCGACGGCGGGCTCATCGTGGACGACCTGGCCGATCCGTCCACGCTCGATGCCATCGCCGACGAGATGGCACCCCACATCGAGGCGACTCCGGCCGGTGGCGACAACTTCAGCGGCACGAGTACCCGCCGAACCGGCGCACTCGTCGCACGTTCGCCGGCGAGTCATGCGCTGGTCCAACATCCGCTGATCCTCGACGTCGCCGCGACGCTGCTCGACCGCGCCCGCTCGTACCAACTCCACCTGACCCAGACGATCGCGATCGGCCCTGGCTCACCCGCCCAAGCGATCCACCGCGACGAGTGGGCGTTCGACTTCTTCGACTTCCCGAGCGACTACCACGTGCAGTGCAACACGATCTGGGCGATGACGGACTTCACCGAGGAGAACGGCGCCACGAGACTCATGCTCGGCAGCCAGGAGCTGCCGAAGTCGTTCGAGCATTCGATCGACGAGACCGTGCCGGCGGTGATGACCAGAGGTTCGTGCCTGCTCTACACGGGCAAGGTGTACCACGGCGGCGGAGCGAATCGGTCCGACGAGACGCGTGTCGGACTGAACATCACCTACAACGTCGCCTGGCTCCGCCAGGAGGAGAATCAATACCTTTCGGTGCCGCGCCAGGTGGCGGCCGAACTGCCCGAAGACCTGCAGCGCCTCCTCGGATATCGGCTCGGCGCATACGCGCTCGGTTACATCGACGACACTCGGGATCCGATCGAGGTGTTGCGCGGCGATGGTCGCGGCCGGGGAGCATCGACGTTCGGGGGCGACGAGATCACCCTCGAGAGCTTGACCGTCGGCTGAGGCCGGGCAATCGTCGGCGAGCCGTCGATGACGTTGTCCTTCCTCAGGTCGCGACGAGGTCGGCCGTCGTGAACGCAACGCTGAACCGCACACACCACACGACCACCGTGTCGTACCGCTCGAGGTCGACGTCTGGCGGGATCTCGTAGTTCTGGTCGCCGATGTTGCCCTTGAGGTTGCCGAGGTCGACGAAATCGTCGTCGAAGTCGCCCTCTGGCGCGTCCGCGTCAGCGACGGTCAGATACACGTTCAGGTCTGGACCGTTGTCGGTCGAGAACTCTTCGAACCGCAGGAACCGCTGTGCCGACCCATCGGTCAACACGCTCGCGACGCCAGACCCCGGATGCGTGCGCGGGCCGAACGCACCCGCCGCGACCGCGACGATCTGTGGCTCGGTGGTCGGTGGAATCGTCGTCGGGGTAACGGTCGTCGGCGCGACGGTCGTCTCCGGCGTCTGGATCCCACTCCCGTCATCCGTACTCGGCGACTCCGCAGGACGGGTCGTCGCCGGCGCAACGCTTGTCACTGCGGTCGTCTCGGTCACCGCGGCAGGCCCGGCACCGGCCCCTGAGTCGAACACGGGTGCTGCTTCGTCGACCGTGTCGTCGATGAACAGGAACTGCACGCCGAACACACCGAACGCGACGTAGGCGCCGACCGCGACGACGGCGACGGCCGCCGGGATGACGATCTTGAGATGACTCCTGATCCACTTCATCGGGCCACCGTAGGTTTCCTGGAGGCGATCCGCGCGCGCCGCGGGCACGTTCTCCAGACGTTCAGATCGCCGCAACACCGTGTCTCCTTCCGGCGACATCGGGTTCCCCGAAAGGTGCTAGCAACAACGTGATGGACGACATCAGCACCCAGACGCAATGGCTCGACGCGACCGCCCAGGCAGCCCTCGTCGCAGGGGGCGAGGTGTCGGCGGTCGAGTTGGCCGACGCGGCGATCGAACGGATCGAGCGAATCGACGGCCGGCTCAACGCCGTCGTGTTGACGTGGTACGACCGCGCCCGCCAGGTCGCCCGCGCGATCGACGAGGGATCGAACGCCACCGTCACGGGACCGTTCGCAGGAGTTCCGTTCCTCCTCAAGGATCTCGGTGCACCAATGGCCGGTGAGACCATGACCAACGGCAATGCCGCGCTCGCGGAGGCCAAGCCGATCTTCACTCACGACAGCACACTCGTCTCCCGATTCAAGGACGCCGGGCTCGTCGCGCTCGGTCGCTCCAGCTCCCCCGAACTCGGCAGCCTCCCGGTCACCGAGCCGATCGCCCACGGCCCGACACGCAACCCGTGGGACACCGGCCGCACACCTGGCGGCTCGAGCGGTGGTGCTGCCGCCGCGGTCGCCGCGGGCATCGTTCCGATCGCCCACGCCAGCGACGGCGGGGGGTCGATCCGCATCCCCGCCGCATGCGCCGGACTGATCGGGTTGAAGCCGTCACAGGGTCGCATAACGATGGGCCCAGATGTCGACGAGTCCGGGCTCAGCGTTCATCTGTGTGTCTCGCGATCGGTGCGCGACACCGCGCGCCTGCTCGACGCGGTCCATGGACCGGGCATCGGTGACACCGTCATCGCTCCCCCGCCGGTGCGTCCGTACATCGACGAGGTCGGCGCCGATCCGGGACGGCTCCGCATCGGGCTGATCGATACGCATCCGCTCGGCGGCACGCTCCACGACGACTGCGTCACCGCGGCCCGCAGCGCGGCCGGGATGCTCGAGGGACTCGGTCATCAGGTCGAACTCGGGCATCCTGCGATCCTCGCCGACACCGACTTCCAGCGACGCTTCATGGCCCTGTGGGCGACGGGTCGGGCGGTCGGTATCGACACGATGGGGGCGATCCTCGGACGACCGTTGACCGAAGACGAGGTCGAGCCGGTCAACTGGGCACAGGCCAAGTTCGCCGAGACCCTTTCGAGTGTCGCCTACGCCGAGGCGCTCGCCGCTGTGTCGCAGTTCCGCCGCGAACTCCAGCAGTGGTGGACCGAGGGCTGGGACCTGCTGCTGTCACCGACGCTCGCCGAGCCACCGACACGCATCGGCGAACACGACGCCCGGCCGGGTGACCCGATGGCAGGCATGAAACGCGCGGCGAAGTTCATCGCGTTCACACCACCGTTCAACACGAGCGGCCAGCCGGCGATCAACGTGCCGCTGCATTGGAATGACGACGGTTTGCCGATCGGTGTGCAGCTCGCCGCGGCCTATGGCCGCGAAGACGTGCTCCTCGCGGTCGCCGCCCAGCTCGAGGCAGCCCACCCCTGGGCCGACCGCCACCCCGCGGTCAGTTGAACGTCACTCCGGGGTCTGTGCGAACGGACACCCGGACATCCGCCGTAGTCGCTCACACGAGTTCAGTGGCGTGCTGAATCAGGTGTTGACGAGCTCGCGGTCCGGGGCGTCGCTGTCGGTCTCCGGATCCTCCTCCGAGAACGCCGAGGCGTGTTCGCCGCCCTCGACGTTGAGCGACGGCAAGATGCGGTCGATCCAGCGTGGCAGCCACCAGTTCTTCTCGCCCAACAGTTCCATCGTGGCGGGCACGAGCAGCATTCGGACGAGCGTTGCGTCGATCAGCACCGCTACGGCGAGACCGAGACCGAACATCTTGATGATGCGGTTGTCCTCGAGCATGAAGCTGCCGAACACGACCACCATGATCGCCGCGGCTGCGGTGATGACCCGGGCCGTCGCGGCCAATCCGTCGGCGACGGAGTTGACAGGGTCGCCCGTACGGTCGTACTCCTCCTTGACCCTCGACAGGAGGAACACCTCGTAGTCCATCGACAGGCCGAACACGATGGCGAACATCATCATCGGGATGAAGGGTTCGATCGGCCCACCTGAAGTATTGAAGAGTTCGGCTCCCCATCCCCACTGGAAGATCGCAACGACGACGCCATACGCCGCGCCGATCGACAGCAGGTTCATGATCACTGCTTTGAGCGGCACGAGCAGCGATCGGAACACCATCATCAAGAGGATGAACGACAGGGACAGCACAGCAGCGAAGAAGATCGGGATCCGTTGCGACAGATAGGTACTGAAGTCGATCTGCGCGGCGACTGAGCCGGTGACGTAGATCTCCTGCCCGGAGTCGCCGACGGCCGTCGGCACGACGTCCTCGCGCAGCGTGCGGACGAGGT